>NZ_CP069812.1:3605000-3885446 GCF_016894385.1 Cupriavidus oxalaticus | reverse complement strand
GGGCCTTGCTGACGAGTTCTTCCACGGGCAGGCGCACTTCTGACGAGACCAGCTTGTCCTTGGTCTGCGAGCTGAACTTGGGCTCGGGCACCTTCACGGACAGCACGCAGGCCAGGCCTTCGCGCATGTCGTCGCCGGTGGTTTCCACCTTGGCTTTCTTGGCGACTTCGTTTTCTTCGATGTACTTGTTGATGACGCGCGTCATCGCGGCGCGCAGGCCGGTCAGGTGGGTGCCGCCATCCCGCTGCGGGATGTTGTTGGTGAAGCAGAGCACCTGCTCGTTGTAGCCGTCGTTCCACTGCATGGCCACTTCCACGCCGATGCCGTCTTTTTCGGTGTTGGCGTAGAAGATGTTGGGGTGCAGGACGGTCTTGGCGCGGTTGATGTACTCGACAAAACCCTTCACGCCACCGGAGAAGGCAAAGTCTTCTTCCTTGCCGGTGCGCTGGTCGACCAGCTTGATATGGACGCCGTTGTTCAGGAACGAGAGCTCGCGGATGCGCTTGGAGAGAATCTCGTAGTGGAACTCGACGTTGGTGAAGATTTCTTCGTCGGCCAGGAAGTGGACTTCGGTGCCGCGCTTGTCGGTGGCGCCGATGACCTTCATCGGGGAGACTTCAACGGGCTGGCCGTCGGGGCCGGGCACGGTCTCGATGATGCGGTTCTGTACGTCGCCCTTGGCGAATTCGATCAGGTGGACCTGGCCGTCGCGGCGCACGGTCAGGCGCAGCCACTTGGAGAGCGCGTTCACGCAGGACACGCCCACGCCGTGCAGGCCGCCCGACACCTTGTAGCTGTTCTGGTTGAACTTGCCGCCGGCGTGCAGCTCGGTCATGGCGATTTCCGCCGCGCTGCGCTTGGGTTCGTGCTTGTCGTCGAACTTGACCAGGGGCGGGATGCCGCGGCCATTGTCGACGATGGAGATCGAGTTGTCGCTGTGGATGGTGACCTGGATCTCGGTGCAGTAGCCGGCCAGCGCTTCGTCGATGGAGTTGTCCAGCACCTCGAAGACGAGGTGGTGCAGGCCGGTGCCGTCCGACGTGTCGCCGATATACATGCCCGGGCGCTTGCGTACCGCCTCCAGGCCTTCCAGGATCTGGATCGAGGAGGCTCCGTAGGTGTTTTCCTGTTGCGGTTTCTGCTGGTCGGTCATGTCTTTCCTACTTGCGGCGAATGCGGAATCGGGGCCGGGCCGTCACAACGGCGGGGCGCGCAAGGTCCGCATGGCGGGTTACTAAAAACGGCAAAAGGGGCGGATCGTCATTGCGATCCTGCCCCCGCTGCGGGATGGTCATCCCCAGGACGTCCCGGCCGGGCCGGGTGTCAATGCGTGCCGTTTGCTGCTCCGGTTTGATTTCTGGTGCGGCTTTCCTGCCCGGCGACAACACCTGAACCACCGATGTCATTCCCGCGCAGGCGGGAACCCAGCGACTTCAAAGACGCTGGGTTCCCGCCTGCGCGGGAACGACAACCGTTGGAGCGTTGCCATGGTGTTGGCCAGATTGCAGATCGTCCTGTCACCAGATCATCAGATGCGCATCGGCATGACGACGTACTTGAAGTTGTCGTCTTCCGGCACGGTGATCAGCGCACTCGAATTCGAGTCGCCGAGGCTGACCTGCACCTGCTCGGTCTTGAGGTTGGCAAGTACGTCGAGCAGGTAGGTCACGTTGAAGCCGATATCGAGCGCGTCGCCCGAGTAATCGAGTTCCAGCTCTTCCTGCGCCTCTTCCTGGTCGGCGTTGGTGGAGCTGATCTTGAGCATGTGCGTGTCGAGGATGCAGCGCACACCCTTGAATTTGTCCGTCGTCAGGATCGCGGTGCGTTGCAGCGCCTGCTGCAGCCGCACGCGGTCGATCGCGAAGGCGTTCTTGTAGCCCTTCGGGATCACGCGCTGGAAGTCGGGGAACTTGCCTTCGACCAGCTTGGAGATCAGCTCGATATTGGCGAACGTGAACTTGACCTGGTTGGCGGCCAGCTGCACCGTCACCGGGTCGTCGTTGTCTTCCAGCAGGCGTTGCAGTTCCAGGATGGTCTTGCGCGGGATGATGACTTCCTGGCGCGCGCCGACACCGGCGGCTTCCTGCTCCAGTTCCACGCCGCAGTAGGCCAGGCGGTGGCCGTCGGTGGCGACTGCCATGACCTTCTTGCCTTCCACCACCAGCAGCATGCCGTTCAGGTAGTAGCGGATGTCCTGCTGCGCCATGGCGAAGTGGACCATCGCCAGCAGGTGCTTGAAGGTCTTCTGCGGCAGGCTGACGCTGGCGTTGAATTCGCTGGCTTCGGCCACGGTCGGGAATTCTTCGGCGGCCAGCGTCTGCAGGGCAAAGCGGCTCTTGCCGGATTGCACGGTCATGCGCTTGTCGTTGAGCGACAGGGCCACGTCGCCGTCAGGCATGGCACGCAGGATGTCCAGCAGCTTGCGCGCGGCCACGGTGGTGGCGACGCTGTCGTTGCCGACGCCGCATTCCGCATGCGTGGTGATCTGGATTTCGATGTCGGTCGACAGGAAGGACACGTTCGACCCGGACTTGCGAATCAGCAGGTTGGCCAGGATCGGGAGGGTGTGGCGGCGCTCCACGATGCCGCTCACGATTTGCAGCGGACGCAGCAGGTTGTCTCGCGAGGTTTTGACCAATTGCATTGAATTTATCCTTCGTCGTTTGTAGTCGGCGACCGCAGAACGCAAACAACTCCAAATTCACTTAGGAATCAAGGAGTTAATGTGCCATTGTACCAAGGATAAGCCGCTGCGGTGAAGCGGGGCGGGACCGGCCGGCGGGCCAGCTGTGCACAAAAAGCCACGCTGGCACTGAACGCGCCTGCCATCCCGGCCCGACTCACCGCAAAGCCTTATCGGTGGCCACTTTCCGGACTTTTGCTCCGGCGATGCTGACGTTAATTCCCCAGGCGCCACGGGGTGTCCGTGGCGCGCACCCTACAGTATGCCAGCCTCGGAGGGCCGACCCTTCAAAAATGCCTCTTGCTCGTCGTTCCCGCGGAGGCGGGAATCCAGTGTCTTTAAAAGTCCCCCGATGGGGGACAACCAAGCCGCTGGATCCCCGCCTTCGCGGGGATGATGGTGGTTGTTGCGCTTGCGCCCTTTGCGTTGCCGTCTCGGTGCGCAGGCGGGCCATCAACCCTTGAGCGTCTGCTCCAGCACGTGCAGCTCGTGGTTGAGCTGCGCATCCTTGCTGCGTTCGTCGGCAATCTTGCGCACGGCGTGCAGCACGGTGGTGTGGTCGCGGCCGCCGAACAGCTCGCCGATCTCCGGCAGGCTCTTCTGCGTCAGCTCCTTGGCCAGGTACATCGCGATCTGGCGCGGACGGGCAATATTGGCAGGCCGCTTTTTCGAATACATGTCAGCGACCTTGATGTTGTAGAAGTCCGCGCACGTTTTCTGGATGTTCTCCACCGAGATCTGGCGGTTCTGCACCGTCAGCAAATCCTTCAGCGCTTCGCGCGTCACCTCGATGGTGATGTCCTTGCCGTGGAAGTTGCTGAACGCCAGGATCTTGCGCAGCGCGCCTTCCAGCTCGCGCACGTTGGAGCGCAGGTGCTTTGCGACAAAGAAGGCGACCTCTTCCGGAACGTTCACGTTCTCGGCGGCGGCCTTCTTCATCAGGATCGCCACGCGCATTTCCAGCTCGGGCGGCTCGATCGCCACGGTCAGGCCGGAGTCGAAGCGCGAGATCAGGCGATCGTCGATGCCGGTGATTTCCTTGGGGTAGGTATCGCTGGTGATGATCACCTGCGCCCGGTTGGCGATCAGGGCCTCGAAGGCGTAGAAGAACTCTTCCTGCGTGCGGTTCTTGCCGGAGAAGAACTGGATATCGTCGATCAGCAGCAGGTCGAGCGAGTGGTAGTAGCGCTTGAATTCGTCGAACGCCTTGCGCTGGTACGCCTTCACCACGTCGGACACGTACTGCTCGGCGTGGATGTAGCGGATGCGCGCGCGCGGGTTCTCCAGCAGCATGTAGTTGCCGATGGCGTGGATCAGGTGGGTCTTGCCCAGGCCCACGCCGCCGTACAGGTACAACGGGTTGTAAGACTTGCCGGGGTTGTTGGCGACCTGGATGGCGGCGGCGCGCGCCAGCTGGTTGGCTTTACCCGTGACGAAGTTGTCGAAGGTCAGGATCGGGTTCAGGCGCGAGCGCTCGTGGACCGTGTCGCTGGGCTGGTGGCCGGGCATGCCGTTGGGGCCGCCCATCGGCGGCTGCGACTGCGGCTGCGGCGCGCGGTAGGAGCGGGCGCTGACTTCGGCGGGGTCCATGTGGACCACGTCGATATCGCCCATGTCGTTGGCGTGCTGGCTGCCATGGCCACCCATCTGGCCCAGATGGCTATTGTTCTGCCCGGGGTGCTGGCCGCCCTGGCCCATGCCGGGCATCGGCGCACGCGCGCCGGCCGGGACCGGCGCGGCGGACGGGTTGCCGTACGGCGGCTGGCCCATGCCGTAGGCGGTCGCGGCCGGATACTCGCCATAGCCCTGCTGGCCGGGCTGGCCGGCCATGGGGTAGGGCGCTTGCCCGCCCATCTGCTGGCCGCTCGGGTAGCCGCCCATCCCCGTACCCGGGGCTGCGTGGCCGTCCATGCCCGGCATGCCCATGGCGCCGCCCTGCTGCGGGTGCGCGCCCGGCCCGATGGCCGGTTGCGGCGCCTGCATATAGGCGGCGGCACGGCCGGAGGCCGCGGGATCGAGCACGAACTGGACGGTGACCTGCGCTTCCCAGTATTCGCAGGCCAGTGCGGTGATGCGCCCGGAGAACTGGCTCTTGACCCAGTCCAGCTTGAAACGGTTGGGCGCAGCAATCCGCAGCGCATGCGTTTCTTCATCGAACGCAACGGGCGCCAGCGGCTTGATCCACGTTTTGAACTGTTGCGGCGTCAGCTCGCGCTCGAGTTGCGCTGCTGCCGCCTGCCAGAAATCTTGCATTGTTTGTTGTTTAGTAGTGGCACCCGGGGATCGCGGCCCGGGCACATCACAAGCGGCGTATACGTTGCGTCGGCCGGGCCTGCTTGCCGAACTGGTAATCACTACCAGTTGGCGTACCCCCGCGGCATGACATGCGACAGCCAGCGAGCGACCGGCTCGCCGCACTGAGCGTGCGTTGACTCATGCGTTGTCGCGGTGGGGGAGGCCCGGGTTGCGCCTGCGCCACGCAGCCCGTGATGTGTTTGGACCGGGATTGTACCCCCGCCCCGGAGTTATCCACAAAGGATAAGTCTGTGGACAACTTGTGCAAATGCAGTGAATTGTTGTGCACAACCCGTGCTGCAGTGCGGGGTGGCGGGTCGTGGGAAACCGCGAAAATCCAGGCAAAACAGGGACTTCGGCCTGAGTTGTCCTTAATGTTGGCGGCGCACCATGTACATGGATTCGTGCACTGGCCACTGTGGACAATGGCGCACTGACGAGTTCTTCGGTTTGTGGCATATGTGCCGGCGCACCATGCCGTTTACCTTGACACCTTCTTTAAAACTGGGTTAAATGCCGGGTTCTGCGATGCGGCAGGGGATCACGTATGCGCATCGCCGGGTCTGGCCTGTTCGTGCCGTCCGCGCCCACAGGCCCACGCCTGCACCGCGCCGCCGGCCGGCAGCAAGACAGAACCAGAATCGTCGGCATTACCGCGGCAGTTCCTTGCCAGCGGCAGCCCCATGCGAACCATACGCGGCGGCCACGGCACCCCGGCACCGGCCGAAGCCGGGCACGCCCAGATCAACCAGAGAGTGCAACATGAAACGTACCTACCAACCTTCCGTTACCCGCCGCAAGCGTACCCATGGTTTCCGTGTGCGCATGAAGACCCGTGGCGGCCGTGCCGTCATCAACGCTCGCCGCGCCAAGGGCCGCAAGCGCCTGGCCATCTGAGGCCCGGGCAACCGGCCTGACGGCGCCACCAGCGCCGTCGATGCCTCTTGCCTCGGGTCCAGGACGGCCGGCGCAGTTTGCGCCGGGTTGCCGCCGGGTCCAGCTAGTCAGTCAGCAGTATCTCTCGCCAGCCTTGCCCAGCGTGTCAGCCCATGCCTTCCCCAAAGCCGCGAGGCTCACAAAGACGGATGAGTTTTCATCCGTTTTTGCTTTGCGGCCCCGCCGGCGCAGCACGCATTTCGTGCTGTACGTGCGCGCCAACGGCCTGGCCGAAGCCCGGCTGGGCGTGGTCGTGGGCAAGAAGTTCGCGCCGCGCGCCGCCGAGCGCAACCTGGTGAAGCGCATGGCGCGCGAGCTGTTCCGCCAGCGCCGCGAGCAGTTGTCGGGGCGTGACGTGCTGTTGCGCCTGCAAGCAAAATTCCCGCGGGCGGAATTTGCCACGCGCACGGCGGTCCGACAGGCGTGCGCGGCGGAAATCGCCAGCTTGCTGGAGGTGGCGGCCAAACCGCTGCCGCCGCCGCCCGCGCCCAACCCTGCACCACCCGCCCCGCCGCCGGCTTCTGCCCCGCAGAGCCAGCCACCGGGCCTTTAGGCCTGACGGTCTCATCATGAAGCGAATCCTGCTAGCCCTGCTGCGTATCTACAAGATCGCCCTGAGTCCTTACCTGGGCTCGCAGTGCCGCTTCCTGCCGACCTGTTCCGACTACGCCCGCGACGCGATCGTCCATCACGGCGCCGCGCGCGGCAGCTGGATGGCCGCCTGCCGGCTGTGCCGTTGCCATCCCTTCGCCCAAGGCGGGTATGATCCCGTGCCGGGCACGGAAACCGACACAGCCAGGGCGGACTCCGCATCGGGCCGTTCCGTCCATGCCGCGGCAGGCCATGCGCCCCATGTGCCTGCCGCGATCCGTCTGCCCAGACCCTGATTTCTCCGACCACAGCCAGACATGGATATCAAACGCACCATCCTCTGGGTCATCTTCTCGATGTCCCTCGTGCTGCTCTACGACAACTGGCAACGCTCCCAAGGCCATGCGTCGATGTTCTTCCCGAGCGCCACGCAGCAGGGCGCCTCGGCGCCGGCCGCCAGCGGCGTTGCCGCGCAGGGCGACGTGCCCAAGGCCAACGTGCAGCCGGGCGCAGCCGCCCCGACTGCCGGCGCCGCGCCCCAGGCAGCCGCCCAGCCCGCCGGCGAGAAGATCGTGGTGACCACCGACCGGGTGCGCGCCGAGATCGACACCGCCGGCGGCATCGTGTCGCGCCTGGAGCTGCTCAAGGAGCTCGAGAAGGACGCCAAGCCGGTGGTACTGTTCGAGCGTGACAACGTGCACACCTACCTGGCGCGCTCGGGCCTGATCGGTGGCGACCTGCCCAACCACACCACGGTGTTCACCGCCGCGCCGGGCCCGCGCAGCCTGGATGGCGCCGAGCAGCTGGAAGTGGTGCTGACCGCCGAGAAGAACGGCGTCACGTTCACCAAGACCTATGTGTTCCGCAAGGGCAGCTATGTGGTGGACACCAAGTTCGCGGTGACCAACGCGGGCCCCGCGCCGGTGTCGCCGACGCTGTACCTGGAACTGGCGCGCGATGGCAGCAAGATCGAGCAGTCGCAGTTCTACAGCACCTTCACGGGTCCGGCGGTCTACACCGACGCGGACAAGTACCAGAAGATCAGCTTTGAAGACATCGCCAAGGGCAAGGCCACCGTGCCGGCCACCGCCAACAACGGCTGGGTGGCGATGGTGCAGCATTACTTTGCCTCGGCCTGGATTCCGCAGGCCGGCAAGGAGCACAGCTTCTACGTCCAGCAGATTGACCCGAACCTGTACCGCGTGGGCATCCAGCAGCCGCTGGGCGAAGTGGCCCCGGGCGCTACGGTGAGCGCCGACGCACGCCTGTTCGCCGGTCCGCAGGAAGAGCACATGCTCGAGAAGATCGCCCCGGGCCTGGAGCTGGTGAAGGACTACGGCTGGCTGACCATCCTGGCCAAGCCGCTGTTCTGGCTGCTGGAGAAGCTGCACGGCTTCCTGGGCAACTGGGGCTGGTCGATCATCGCGCTGACGGTGCTGATCAAGCTGGTGTTCTTCCCGCTGTCGGCGGCGAGCTACAAGTCCATGGGCAAGATGAAGGACCTGCAGCCGCGCATGACCGCGATCCGCGAGCGTTACAAGAACGACCCGCAGAAGATGAACCAGGAGATGATGGGCCTGTACCGCACCGAGAAGGTCAACCCGCTCGGCGGCTGCCTGCCGATCCTGATCCAGATCCCGGTGTTCATCGCGCTGTACTGGGTGCTGCTGTCGTCGGTGGAAATGCGCGGCGCGCCGTGGCTGGGCTGGATCAAGGACCTGTCGGTGCCGGATCCGTTCTACATCCTGCCGATCGTGATGGCCGTGTCGATGTTCGTGCAGACCAAGCTGAACCCGACGCCGCCGGATCCG
This sequence comes from Cupriavidus oxalaticus, assembly GCF_016894385.1. Taxonomy (NCBI): domain Bacteria; kingdom Pseudomonadati; phylum Pseudomonadota; class Betaproteobacteria; order Burkholderiales; family Burkholderiaceae; genus Cupriavidus; species Cupriavidus oxalaticus. The sequence continues at coordinate 3,877,130 of NZ_CP069812.1, read as the reverse complement.
GTGCAGGCCAAGGTCATGACGATCATGCCGCTGGTGTTCTCGGTGATGTTCTTCTTCTTCCCGGCCGGCCTGGTGCTGTACTGGGTGGTGAACAACATCCTGTCGATTGCGCAGCAGTGGCAGATCAACCGGATGCTTGGCAAGGGCAAGGCAGCTGTGGTGGCCAAGAGCTGATTGCCTGTTGCGTTGATGTAGTAAGCGGAAAGCCCGGCGGTGTCGCCGGGCTTTTTGTTTTTGGATGGATGACTGACGGCCTTTCGCTCGCTGGCGGTTTGCTCCCCTCTCCCGCAAGCGGGCGAGGGGAGCCTTGTTCGTGCGGTGTCGGCTGCGGCGGGCGTATCCTATCGGCCTGCGCCTCAACGTCCGGAGATCCACCATGAGCTGGTCCGCCCGCCAATACGTCGCCTTCGAAGACGAACGTACCCGTCCCGTGCGCGACCTCGTTGCCGCCATTCCCAACGAGATCGTGCGCAACGCGGTGGATATCGGCTGCGGCCCCGGCAATTCCACGGAGGTATTGCTGGCGCGGTACGCGGGCGCATTGGTCACCGGCCTGGACAGCTCCGACGACATGGTCGACGCCGCGCGCAAGCGCCTGCCTGACGTGCAGTTCCGCGTGGCCGATATCGGCGCCTGGGACGATGCCGGCCCGTACGACGTGATCCTGGCCAACGCCGTGCTGCAATGGCTGCCGGACCACGCCAATCTGTTTCCCAGGCTCGTTTCCAGACTCTCGGAAGGCGGCACGCTCGCCGTGCAGATGCCCGACAACCTGGAAGAGCCCGCGCACCGGCTGATGCGCCAGGTGGCTGCAGAAAGCCCGTGGGCGCAGCAGCTGGCCAGCGCCAGCAAGGCGCGCGCCGAGCGCGCACCGGCGCAGTGGTACTACGAACTGCTGCGCCCGCTGTGCCGGCGCGTGGACGTGTGGGTGACCACCTACCACCATCCGCTGGCCGGCGGCGCGGCGGCGGTGGTGGAATGGTTCAAGGGCAGCGGGCTGCGGCCGTTCCTGCAGCCGCTGGACGAGGCCGGGCGCGTGGCGTACCTGGCGCGCTATGAAAGCGAGATCGCGAAGGCGTATCCCGCGTTGCCCGACAAGTCGGTGCTGCTGCCGTTCCCGCGGCTGTTTATCGTGGCGACGCGCTGAGCGCCCTCACGCGGCACAAGCGGGCTCGGGCCGGCTCAGGCCGGGTTGGATTCAGGCCAGATCGAGCACGCTCATCGTTGCGTTGAAGCGGCTCACCAGCACCGATTCGCCGTGCACGTCCGCAAACACATCCGCCTCGACCACGATGATCGAGCGGCCGGACTTGAGCACATCGGCACGGCAGCGCAGCCGTTCGCTGCGCACGGCCCTGAGCAGGTTGATCTTGAATTCCGCGGTGACCACGTGCTGGCCCGCTTCGAGGATGGTGGTGGCCGCGGCGCCTGCAGTATGGTCGGCCATGGTGGCCTGCACGCCCGCATGGACGATGCCGCCGTGCTGCAGGTGACGCGGCGTGACAGCCAGCGTCGATTCGCACCAGCCCGGCCCGCAATCCGCCAGCGCGATGCCGACGTCATTGACGAACGCGGCCTGGCGGAAGCCGGCCTCGATGGTGTCGCGCAGCAGCAGGCGCTCCTGTTCGGTGGTCATGGCGGGTCCTTGTACGGTCACTGCAGCACCGGGCGATGTGCGCATTCCAGCGCGACGGCGCGGGGCTGTCAACTGTGCAGCGCCTGATACGCCGCCCGGGCACATTCTCGCGTGTCGTCGCCTACACTGTTCGCATCTGCGTCCCGCCGGCGCGCCTGACCGCATGAAGACCGCCATGACCGACGCCCAGCCGCCCACGCTGCGCCGCAAGACGCAGCCGGTCGTTGCTTTTGCCGCGCTGACGCAGGCCAGCCTGGCGCGGATCGACACGTCCCTGCAGGATTTGCTGCACCGCGACGAAGCGGAAGACCTGCACCAGTTGCGCGTGGCGGTGCGCCATGCGCGCGCGGTGCTGTGGGCGCTCGGGCCGGCGCTACCGCGGCTGGAACGCGAGCGCTGGAAGCGCGACCTGCGCACGCTGGCGCGCGCGACCAGCGAGGTGCGCGACTGGGACGTCTTCCTGGCCGAGACGGTTGCCCCCGCGCGCAAGAAAGCCCCCGACGATCCGGTGCTGGCCGCCATGGCCGACACTGCCGCCACACGGCGCAACACGGCTCGCGCGGCCATGCTGGCGACACTGGTCAGCTATCGCGACGGCCAGTTGCCCGTTGCCCAACGCGATCTCGCCCACCTGGCCCATCTTGCGGAAAAGGTTGCCGCCAGAAGCAAGGCGGGACGGCGCGACCGCCTCGGCCCGTTCGCACGCCGGCGCGTGCGCCGCGGCCGCAAGCGGCTGCGCGCGCTGAAGCGGGCCGCCCGGGGCGGCGACCCGGGCGCGGTGCATGAGCAGCGCATCGCGGGCAAGCGGCTGCGCTACACGATCGAGGCGCTGGCACCGGTGTTGCCGCCGCGCTATGCCAGGCGGCTGCACCGCAAGCTGGTCAGGCAGCAGACGCGGCTGGGGGACTTTGTCGATGCCATGGTCGCGCGCCGGCTGATGCGCGAGTGCCTGGACGTGCCGGAGCTGCCCGACGACGTGCCGCCGCCACCGCCCGGCACGAGCTGACGCCCCGCCTGACATGGCGGCTGACCCACCGCGCCGCGCGGCGCTTTTGCAAGTGCAACCCACGCCACGCCAACCGCAATCGATCTGCGACAATACCGCCATGACTGCTCCCCAGATTCCCATTGCCGCCATCGCCACCGCGCCCGGACGCGGCGGCATCGGCGTGGTGCGCGTGTCGGGCCCCGATGTCGGCCCCGTCATGCGCGCCGTCTGCGGCCAGGCACTGAAGCCGCGCCATGCCACCTACCTGCCGTTCCTCGACGGCCACGGCAAGGTCATCGACCACGGCCTCGCGCTGTATTTCCCCGCGCCCAACTCCTACACCGGCGAAGAGGTGCTGGAGCTGCAGGGCCACGGCGGCCCGGTGGTGATGCAGATGCTGCTGACGCGCTGCCTGCAGGCCGGCGACGGCATCGGCCTGCGCCTGGCCGAGCCGGGCGAGTTCACGCGCCGCGCCTTCCTCAACGACAAGCTCGACCTGGCCCAGGCCGAGGCGGTGGCCGACCTGATCGAAGCCAGCACCGAGGCCGCGGCACGCTCGGCGGCGCGCTCGATGGAGGGCGAGTTCTCCAATGCGATCCGCAAGCTTGTGGACAAGGTGATCCACCTGCGCATGCTGGTCGAGGCCACGCTGGATTTCCCCGAGGAAGAGATCGATTTCCTCGAGCAGTCCGACGCGCGCGGCCAGCTTGCGGCCATCCGCAATGAACTGGGCGGCGTGCTGGCGCAGGCGAGGCAGGGCGCGCTGCTGCGCGAGGGCCTGTCGGTGGTGCTGGCTGGCCAGCCCAACGTGGGCAAGTCCTCGCTGCTCAACGCGCTGGCCGGCGCCGAGCTCGCCATCGTCACGCCGATCGCCGGCACCACGCGCGACCGCGTGCGCGAGACCATCCAGATCGACGGGATCCCGCTGCACATCATCGACACCGCCGGCCTGCGCGAGAACGCCACCGATGAGGTCGAACTCATCGGCATCGAGCGCACCTGGGACGCGATCCGCCGCGCCGACATCGTGCTGCACCTGGTCGACGCCACCGACTACCTGCGCCACGGCCTGTCCGAGATCGACGACGCCATCGACGACCGCCTCAGCGGCCATCTGCCACCGGGCTCGCCGATCGTGCGCGTGGTCAACAAGATCGACAAGGCGCCGGCAGTGGGCGACACGATGTTCGGCGGCAACCGCCCGCACGTGGTTGCCGCCAACGGCCCCAACCCGACCGAGATCTGGATCTCCGCGCGCACCGGTGCCGGCATCGAACTGCTGCGGCGCGAGCTGCTGCGGCTGGTGGGCTGGCAATCCGGCAACGAAGGCACCTTCCTCGCGCGCGAGCGGCACCTGACGGCGTTGCGCAATGCGCAGTCGCACCTCGACATCGCGGCGGAACAGGCCGAGCATCAGGCGCAGGCGCTGGATTTGTTTGCCGAGGAATTGCGGCTGACGCAGGAGTGCCTGAACAGCATTACCGGGGAGTTCACCAGTGATGATTTGCTGGGGACGATTTTTACGCGGTTTTGTATTGGGAAGTAACGAGTTGCCGAACATCCCGCGACACACCTCAACGAAGTGGGCAGTTCGGAAGGGGCGTGATAGGTGCTCAGCGGACGTGCTAGCTGGTTTGTGGCTTATCTCATTGCCGGCCTGCTCGTTTCCTGGCAAGCCGTCCTGCTCTCCTACTGGTTGGCCGAGCGCTTGTCTTGGCCACTCGTGCCCCGCTGGCATGGCTGCTGGGATATCGAGCACTGTGCCACGCCAGGGTGGATCTATCTCGCGATGCTCATGTTCGCCATCGGTCCTTCGATTGCCTGGGCAGCAATTGGGCTCCGGCAGGTTTCGGTACCGATCAGACGCCGTATCGTGACGCTTATGGCAATGGTCGCCGCGACTGTGCTCTTTTACCTGCTCCACTACGCCTTGGTCGGGCCGTAGCAACAAGGCGTTCGGACCAGGCAAGTACGAGCGCGGGTAAACTGCACCTCACTTGCACAGCTGCCGGGCGTGCGCACCGCGCCTCGCCCCTTCCCATGCGCCTCACCCTCATCACCTTCGGCACCCAGGGCGACTGCCGCCCCATCGTAGCCCTCGGGCTAGGCCTGCGCGACGCCGGGCATGACGTGCTGATGCTCGGCGAACGCTCAGCGGCACCACTTGCCGCCGAGCATGGCCTCCCGTTCGCGCCGATGGCCGGCGATATCCAGCAAACCCTGGAGCCCGGCGGTGCCTTGCACAAGCTGATGACGGAGGGTGGCAACGTGGCCGAGGCTACGCGTGCGTTCGGGCGCATTGCGGAGGAGAACACCGAGGCGTGGATGGCGCAGCTGGCGGAAGCGGCGCGCGATGCGGATGGCATTGTGTTTTCGGGGCTGACGGCTTATGTGGCGCTGTCCGTCGGCGAGCAGCTGGGCAAGCCGGTGATCGGCGCGGGGATGTTCCCGATCTCGCCGACGCGGGATTTTCCTTCGGCCTTGCTGCCGCCGATGCGCATGCCCGGCTGGGCCAACCGGGCCAGCCATGCGGTGATCAACTTCGTGCTGTGGCGCATGTTCCGCAATGCCACCAACGCAGCGCGCGCGAAGCTGTTTGGCGTAGCGCCGCGCCGGGCGATGTGGCGCGATTTCCCGTCGCTGTACGCGGTCTCGCCGCACCTGGTGCCGCGCCCGCGCGACTGGCATGCGGACTGGCTGGTGACCGGCGCGTGGAACATGCCGCCCCAGCCGGACTGGCAGCCGGGCGCTGCGTTGCGCGACTTCCTGGCGGCCGGCGCGCCGCCGCTGTATATCGGCTTCGGCAGTATGGCGGGCTTTGACCGGCAGAAGGTGGTCAACGCCATGGTGCGGGCCGTCGATGGCCGGCGCGCGCTGTTCTATCCGGGCTGGTCGGGCATCGATGTGTCGGCGCTGCCGGCCAGTTTCCATGTGATCGGGGCCACGCCGCATGACTGGCTGCTGCCGCGCGTGGCGGCGGCGATCCACCATGGCGGGGCCGGCACCACGCATGCGGTGGCGGCGGCGGGCGTGCCGTCGATCGTGCTGCCGTTCGCGGGCGACCAGTTCTTCTGGGCCGGACGGCTGGCGGCGCTGGGCGTGGCACCGGCGTACGTGCCGGGGCACAGGATCGATCCGGCGCGGCTGGCGTCGATGATCGCGTTTGCCGAGCGCTCGGAGACGCGCGGCAAGGCCGCCGCGCTGGGTCGGGCGGTTGCGGCGGAGCGCGGGGTGGAACACGCGGTGGCGGCGATCGGGCGCTACTGCGCCCCGGGTAGCGCATAATCGCGCTTTCGCCTTTTGCATGCCCCCAGGCAGGACCCTCAGATGTTGAACCGTACCCAGCAGATCCTCATTGCCATCGTCGCCGTGGCTGTCCTTGGCATGTTGTGGTTTGCCGGCAATGACCGGCATGACGATGCCGCCATGTCGCCCGCCGGTGCGGGCGAGCAGGCCGCCGGCGCGGTGCCGGCCAGCGAGGTGCGCGGCGTGCCGCGCAACGGCACGCTGGACCCGGTCAGCATCGACCCGCAGCGGCCCGCCGACCGCCTGCCGCAATACCAGGCCAACGCCATCCTGGACGACTATCGCAACGACCCCAGGGCCGCGGATGCGCGCTACCTCGACCGCTACGTGATCGTCGAAGGCGTCGCCAGCGGCGTGCGCCGCGAGGGCGAGCAGGTCTTTGTCGACATCCGCACCAGCGATCCCGCCGCCAACGTGCGCGCCTTGCTGCTGCAGCGGCAGATCTGCGGCCCGGCGGGACGGGTCTGCGAAGTGGAGGCCCGTGCGACCATGGTGCGGCGCGGCCAGAAGGTGGCGGTGGAGTGCAACGGCGCGGGCCTGGCCGATGGCGTGCCACTGCTGCGCGACTGCCTGCTGCGCGGCGGCGCCAACTGAGCGCGAACCTGATCGGGAGAACCTGCGATGCAATCCGTGCTGTCCGTGCTTGCGCTCATCATCCTGGCGGCAACCGCCGCCGGCCTGGCTTCGCCGCGCTGGCTCAGCGAGACCCTGCTGGGCGGCAGGCCCGTGACGCGGCTGCAGGTCGCGGTGGTAGGACTGTGCCTGGCTGCGTTCTGCCTGATCCTGGTGGGCCGGCTGGCGCAAGGCGGGGCGGGCGGCTGACGCGCCACGCCAGCGCAGCAGCGCGCATTTTGCGTGTCTGTTCCGGGAATTGGCTGGCGCCGGCAGCGCCTACAGTGTGAAGGCACGCTGCCCGCATTGCGCGCCGGCGGCGGTGCTCCAAGCCATCCAGGATTCCCATGAACAAAGCCCTGCTGGCCGCCAGCGTCGGCCTGCTGCTGTGCGGCTGCTCGACCTACCAGGCCGTGACTCCGGTCGACCGTCTCGACCACTCCGATCCCAATACCGCGTTCCAGCTGCCGGCCGGCGGCGGCCCGCGCGGCGACTACGGCGCCAACGGCATGCTGCTGTGCGTCGTGGTGAGCCCGGTGAGCGGCAATAACTATGTCGAGGCCTTCCGCGCCTCGCTGGAGCAACGCAATTTCGAGGTGAAGATGCTGCAGGCCGAGGCGGCGTCGGCGCTGGCGTGCCCGATGGTGGCGTATTACACGGCACGCAGCGCGTGGTTCTGGACGTCGTACCTGGACAGCGTGGACATCACCGTCTTCCACCAGGGCGACCGCGTCGGCAAGGCGATCTACAGCGCCAACCGCAGCGCCGGCGGGCTCAACCTGAGCAACCTGGTGGATCCGGCATCCAAGCTGGACGAGATGGTCGAGCGGCTGTTCCCGGGCATGCTGCCGCCGCCGGCGCCGTCGGCCGGCACGCCGCAGGCATCGACGGCGGGGGCCTGATCGGGCTGGCCTTTCCACGGCCCCTCGGCAAACCCGGCTCAGCGCTCCAGCCTGCCCAGCCGCACCACGGTCACGCCGGGACGAAGCTGGCGCAGCGAAGGCATCACCAGCACGCAGTCGGGGTAGGGCGTCACCACCGGCTCGCCGTCACGCCAGCCGATGACCGTGCCGGCATCCGCAAAGGTCTCCAGGCCCGTATAGGGGCCGGCAAAGCGGAAATCCATGCTGGCGGCGACCACCGGCTCGGTCACGCGTACCACCCGCTGCGTGGCGGGCAGCGGCTGGAGCCAGCCGGCGGGCAGGTCGGCCGCATCGACCACGCCGGCGTGCAGCAGGAAGCGCGCGGTGCTGTCCTGCGCCACCGTCACGGCAGCCGGCTCCCAGTGCTGGCCGCATTCGACCAGCAGCGCATTGCGCGGGCTGGCGGGATCGCCGAAGCCGTCGTAGTCGCGCATGCGGCGGCCTTCGGGGTGGCCTTCGTCGACGATCACGTCGGCCGGCGCGCCCAGCGCGCGCGACAGGGCGATGCCCTTGTCGAGCGGGCCGGAGACGATCAGCGGACGGCTTTTCTCATGCATCGAGTGCAGGTCGAGCAGCAGGTCGACGGTGTCGATCACCGGGCGCATGGCGCGCGCGCGGCGCAGCTCGGAGGAATCGCGGCTGGAGTCGTCCAGCGTGGCGGCGGTCCACACGCGGTTGAAATCCTGGTCGACGAAGCGCGAGGCGTCGGGGCTGGCCGGGTCGAAGCGGTGGTAGGCGTCGACGTTGGCAAAGGCCAGCGTCAGGCGGCCGCGGCGCGGGCGCAGGTTGTGGTCGAGCAGCGCCTTGACGGCGATGGCGCCGCAGACCTCGTTGCCGTGGGTCAGCGCGTTGACCATCACATGCGGGCCGGGCTGGCCGCTGTCGAAGGTGTAGAGGTAGGGGATGCCGGTGTTGCCGGGGGCGTAGGGGCGGATGTCGGGGAAGGCGACGTCGACGGGGTAGGCGTCGAGGGGGGTGGTGGGGTGAGTCATGGGAATCGGGTGCTCTCAGGGGTGCCCGGTGGGTCGGTGGCTGGCGGGTCGTTTGGTGTTGGTACGTCGTTGGTACTGGCGGGCGCTGGCAGCACCGACACCCCATCCCTCACTCACGAATCCCAGCCGTCTGCACGATCGTCCGATACCGCCCCGTCTCGCGCTTGATAAAGCCGCCGAACTGCGCAGGATTGCCCGGCGTCACTTCCACACCTGCCTCGGCCAGCTTCTTCTTCACGTCCGGCAGCGCCAGCACGGCCTGCATCTCGGTGTTGAGCCGCTCCACCACCGGCCTGGGCAGGTTGGCCGGCCCCATCAGGCCGAACCACACGCCCATATCAACGCCCTTGAGCGCCGGCGTCTCGGCCAGTGCCGGCACGTTCGGCGCCACCGCGGCGCGCTTGGCGCCGGTCACGCCATAGGCCTGCACGCGGCCCGCCTGGATATGCGGCAGTGCCGACGACAGCACCATCACCGCCAGGTCGATCTGGCCGCCGAGCAGGTCGGTGGCCATGGCCGATGCGCCCTTGTACGGCACGTGCGTGATATTGACGTTGCCCTGCTGCTTGATCAGCTCGCCGGCCAGGTTCAGCGGCGTGCCCACGCCCGACGACGCATACGCCAGCTTGCCCGGCTGCGCCTTGGCCAGCGCGATCAGCTCGGCGGCGTTCTTGGCCGGCAGGCCCGGCTTGCCGACCAGCACCATCGGCTGGGTGCCGACGAAGGTCACCGGCGCCAGGTCCTTCTCGCCGTCGTAGCGCACCGCGGGGTTGGTCAGGCGCGCGATCGAGACCTCGCTGCCCGAGCCCATCAGCAGCGTGTAGCCGTCGGCCTCGGCCTTGACCACCTTGGACGCGCCGATGGTGCCGCCGGCGCCGCCCAGGTTCTCGATGACCACGCTCTGGCCGAGGCGCTTGCCCAGCTCCGGCGCGATGGTGCGGGCGACGAGGTCGACGCTGCCGCCGGCGGTGTAGCCCACCACCAGCGTGATCGGCTTGGCGGGCCAGGTGCCGGCAAAGGCGCCGCCGGTGACGGTGGCAAGGCAGAGTGCGGCAGCGGCCGCGCGCAGGATGGTCTTCATGGTCTTGTCTCTGGGGGTTCCGGAATTTATGTTGTGACCGGATGTTAGAGAGCGCGCGGCCCGGCCGGCGTGCGGCTTTGGCAAGGGGGGTTGCCGATTTGGCAATGGTGACGCAAGGGCCGCAACTAGCGCGGCGCCGCCACCGCCGCGCGCCAGAACGCCTCGGCCAGCGGCCGCATCGGCGCGCGCGGACGGTACAGGCGGATATCGAGGGCGAGGTCGCCGCCAGCGTCGGCCCCCGCGGCGGTCGCGCCGATCGCGCGCACCAGCCGGCCCGCATGCAGGTCGTCGGCAATGAGCCGCGCGGGCAGCCACGCCAGGCCCATGCGCTGGCGCACCATCTCGTGCACCGACTCGGCAAAGTCGCTGACCGCGATCACGTCCAGCCGCGGCGCCAGCTTGCGGCGCGCGATCTCCTGGTTGACCATGCGCCCCAGCGTCAAAGTCTCGGCATAGGCAATCATCGGCACCGGCTTCTGGCCCGCCGCCTTGCCGGTGCGCAGCCGGTGCAGCGGCGCGCCGTGCGCGTCGGCGGCGCTGACGCAGACCAGCCGCTCCACGCCGGCCAGGTGGAACTGGTAGCGCGCGTCGTCCAGCATCACCGGCAGGTCGGGCGGGCTGTAGCACAGCAGGAAGTCGGCGTCGCCCTCGGCGAACATCGCCAGCGCGTCGTGCATGGGGAAGGTCGACAGCCGCGTGCGGAAGCCTGCCGCGGCGGGGTCGCCGCGCAGCGCTTCGCGCAGGGCGGACAGCCACGCCGGCACCATCGAGCGCGCCAGCGTCTTGCCGGTGGCGATGGTCACGGTGCTGGCGTCGGCCCGATGCGCGGCGCGCAGTGCCAGCCGCGTTTCATCCAGCGTGCGCAGTGCGCCCTGCGCGGCTTCCAGGAACTGGCGGCCCTCGGCGGTGAGGCGCACCGGGAACACGCTGCGGTCGATCAGCGGAGCGCCGGCCCACACTTCCACAGCCTGCATGCGCCGGCCGAACGCGGGCGGGGTCACGTTGCGCAGCTCGGCGGCGCGCGCCAGGCTGCCGGCCTGTGCCAGGCAGACGAAGTCTTCAAGCCAGCGGATATGCATGGAAGGCGGAGCGGGTAGCGTTGGTCTGCCCACATTATCGGCAAAACCGGCCGCCATCCTGCAGGCCCGCCCGCGTCGGTTGGAATGTTTGCCGACCATACTAAAGGTAGCGTCAGCCCGGACCAGAACACCGACGCGCAGGAGACCACATGGCCCCGCATTCCCAAGGTGCGCCGCAGCGGCGCGCGGATGCCGACGCCGAGGCGCTGCATGCGCTGTCGCGCCGCGGCTTCCTCAAGGTCGGACTCGGCTTCTCGGCGGTACTGGCATGTACCGCGCTGGTGCCGTCGCTGGCTGGCTGCAGCACGGCCGATGCCGCGCCGCAGGCCGGCATGGCCTGGCTGCGGCCCGACGACGTGGCCATGTTCCGCGCGCTGCTGCCGGCCGTCGTCACCGAACTCGCCGAGGCGCCGCCGCCGCGGCGCGAGGCCCTGGTGCAGGAGACACTGCGCAATATCGACACCACCTGCGCAGCGATGAACGCAGGCGCGCGGGCCGAGCTGCGCAAGCTGTTCGGCCTGCTCGCCAGCACGCCGCTGCGCTGGGCGCTGGCCGGCATCCGCCAGCCCTGGGACGCCACCGAACCGGCACAGGTCCAGGCCTTTCTGGAGCGCTGGCGCGCCAGCCGGCTGGCCACGCTCAATGCCGGTGCGGTGGTGCTGGTCAAGCTCGCCAGCGTGAGCTACTACGTGCTGCCTGCCGCCTGGGCGGGCAGCGGCTATCCCGGCCCCAATGCGCCCGTCTACAAGGCGCTGCACGCCTGAAACCCGACATGGCCATCGACAATCTCTACGACGCCGGCATCGCCGCCGGCTGGAAGGTGCTGGATGCCGCCACTTTCACCGCCTCCCGCACGCTCGATGCGGACGTTGCCATCGTCGGCAGCGGCGCGGGCGGCGGCATCAGCGCCGAAACGCTGAGCCGCGCCGGGCTGCGCGTGGTGCTGCTGGAAGAGGGCGCACTGCGCACCTCCGACAGCTTCCGCGACATGGACGAGAACCGTGCCTACCGCGAGCTGTACCAGGAGGCCGCGGCGCGCACCACCGCGGACGGCGCCATCGCCATCCTGCAGGGCCGCACCGTCGGCGGCAGCACCACGGTGAACTGGTCGTCCAGCTTCCGCACGCCGCCGCAGACGCTGGCGCACTGGGCCGCGCACCACGCCGTCAGCGGCCATGGCGAGGCCGACATGGCGCCGTGGTTCGCGCAGGTGGAAGCGCGCCTTGGCATCGCGCCCTGGGCCATGGCCCCCAATCCCAACAACGACGTGCTGCGCCGCGGCTGCGAAAAGCTGGGCTGGGAGTGGCACGTCATCCCGCGCAACGTGAAGGGCTGCTGGAACGCCGGCTATTGCGGCTTCGGCTGCCCAGTCAATGCCAAGCAGTCGATGCTGGTATCGACCATCCCGGCGGCGCTGGCCGCCGGCGCGACGCTGGTGCACCGGGTGCGGGTACGCACGCTCGAACATGACGGGCAGCGCGTGCAGTCGGTCATCGGCGAAGCGCTCGGTGCCGACGGCCATACGCGCACCGGCGTGGGCGTGGCCGTGCGTGCACGGCACGTGGTGATCGCCGGCGGGGCCATCAACTCGCCGGGGCTGCTGCTGCGCTCGCGTGTGCCGGACCCGCACGGGCGGCTCGGCGTGCGTACATTTATCCATCCAGCGAATATCAGCGTCGCTGTGATGCCTGAGCGCATTGATCCTTATTATGGCGCGCCACAGTCGGTCGCCTCCGACCACTTCCAGTGGGCCAACGGCGCGACCGGCCCGATGGGCTACAAGCTGGAGGTGCCGCCGCTGTTCCCCGGCATCGGCGCCGGCGTGCTCAACGGCATGGGCGACGCGCTGCGGCGCGATATCGCGCAGCTGCCCAACACCAACGCCATGCTGGCGCTGCTGCGCGACGGCTTCGTGCCGCAGAGCGAGGGCGGACGCGTGCGGCTGGCCGCCGACGGCAGCCCGCTGCTCGACTACGAGATGAGCGACTACGCCTGGGACGGCGTGCGCCGCGCCTGGCTGAGCATGGCGCAGGCGCAGTTCGCCGCGGGTGCGATCCAGGTGCGGCCGGCCCACCTGGACGCCCCCGACTACCGCAGCTGGCCCGAAGCGCGCGACGCGATCGCGCAGCTGCCGCTCAAGCCGTTCCGCACGGCGCTGTTCACCGCGCACCTGATGGGCGGCTGCGGCATGAGCGACGACCCGCGCCGCGGTGTTGTGGACAGCCACGGGCGCCATCACCAGCTGGAGAACCTGTCGGTGTTCGATGGTTCGGTCTTTCCGACCAGCGTGGGGGCTAATCCGCAGTTGTCGGTGTTTGCGCTGGCGGCACAGAATGCGGATGCGCTGGCCCGGAGTATCGCGGCATGATGGATCCGCGCCGCTGTGATGCAGGCGATACTGCGTTACTGCGCCACCGGTTGCTGCGCGCCAGGCGCCGCCTGCTGCGCCACCGCGCTGTCCGCCCTCAACCCGCCGCCCAGCGCGCGATACAGATCGATCGCGTTGTTCAGCCGCAGCTGCCGCGCCTGGATCAGCGCCTGCTCCGCGGTGAACAGCTGGCGCTGCGCATCGAGCTCGTCCAGGTAGCTGGCCACGCCGCTGCGGAAGCGCAGGCGCGACAGCTCGTAGCGCGCGGCTTCGGCATCGCGCACCTGTTCCTGGCCGGTAACCTGGTCTTCCAGCGTGCCGCGTGCCACCAGCGCATCCGCCACTTCCGCGAAGGCCGTCTGGATGGTCTTCTCGTAGTTGGCGACCTGGATGTTCTTGCGCACGTTGGCCAGGTCCAGGTTCGACAGGTTGCGGCCATAGTCGAAGATCGGCAGCGTCAGCTGCGGCGCGAACGACCAGGCGCGCGTGCCGGCATCGAACAGCCCCGAGAACGTCGGGCTGATGGTGCCCACGCTGGTGGTCAGCGAGATGCGCGGGAAGAACGCCGCGCGCGCCGCGCCGATATTGGCGTTGGCCGACAGCAGCTGCTGCTCGGCCTGGCGGATATCGGGACGCTGCTCCAGCAGCTCCGAAGGCAGGCCCGCCGGGATATCGCTGATGATGCGCTCGTCCGACAGCCGCATCGGCTCGGGCAGGTTCTCGATGGTGCCGACGGGCTTGCCCACCAGCACTTCGAGCGCGTTCTGCGCCTGCGCGCGCTGGCGTGCCAGCTGCGCCGCGGCGACGCGTGCCTGCGCCACCAGCGATTCGTTGTCGCGCAGGTCCAGCGCCGAGGTAGCGCCGGCTTCGAAGCGCCGCTTGGCCAGCCCGTAGGTGCTTTCGCGCGCCTGCAGCGTGTTGCGCGCCAGCTCGTACTGCTCGGCAAAGGAGCGCTCGGCCAGGTAGGCCTTGGCGACTTCCGACACCAGCGAGATATACGCCGAGCGGTGCGCTTCCTCGGTGGCGAAGTACTGCGCCAGCGCGGCATTGGACAGGCTGCGCACGCGCCCGAAGAAATCGAGCTCGTACGACGAGATGCCCAGGCCGACGCGGTAGACCTCGGTCACCCCCGGCTGGCCCAGCACGGTGGCCGCCTCGGCCGGGGTGGTGCGGGCCCGGGTGTAGCCGCCTTCCACGTTCACCGTGGGCAGCAGGTCGGCGCGCTGCACCTGGTACGTGGCGCGCGCCTCCTCGATGCGCAGCGCGGCCTGGCGCAGGTCGCGGTTGTTGTCCAGCGAGGTGGCGATCAGCGCCTGCAGGCGCGGGTCGCGGAAGAACTCGCGCCAGCCGATGTCGGTGGCGCGGCGGGTCTCGCCGCTCGTCACCTCGGCGGTGGCGTAGCCCTCCGGTGCCACCGGGAAGCTGCCGGCCACCGGCGGGGCGGGGCGCTCATACTTGGGCGCCAGCGTGCAGCCGCTCAGCACGCCGGCCACCAGCAGCAGCGTGGTCAGGGTCTTGGTCATGTCAGATTTCCTCTTGCGGGTCATGCCACTTCTTGTCCAGCATGCGCTGGCGCTCGCTGCCCTTGAAGCGCTTGCGCACCACGACGAAGAAGACCGGCACCAGGAAGATCGCCAGCACCGTGGCCGTGATCATCCCGCCCATCACGCCGGTACCGATCGCGCGCTGGCTGCCCGAGCCCGCGCCGGTGGCGATGGCCAGCGGCAGCACGCCCAGGATGAACGCCATCGACGTCATCAGGATCGGGCGGAAACGCAGATGCACGGCCTCGAGCGTGGCTTCGACCAGGCCCTTGCCTTGCGCCTGCAGGTCCTTGGCGAATTCCACGATCAGGATGGCGTTCTTCGCCGACAGGCCGATCGTGGCGATCAGGCCCACCTTGAAGTACACATCGTTGGGCATGCCGCGCAGCGTCACGCCCAGCAGCGCGCCGAGCACGCCCAGCGGCACCACCAGCAGCACCGAGAACGGGATCGACCAACTCTCGTACAGCGCGGCCAGGCACAGGAACACGATGATCAGCGACAGCGTGTACAGGATCGGTTCCTGCGCGCCGGCCAGGCGCTCTTCATACGACTGGCCCGACCACTCGAAGCCGAAGCCGGGCGGCAGCTTGGCAAACGCGTCTTCCATCGCGCGCATGGCTTCGCCGGTACTGCGTCCCGGTGCGGCCTGGCCCGCGATCTTCACCGCCGGCATGCCGTTGTAGCGCTCCAGGCGCGGCGAACCCATGATCCACCTGGAAGTCGCGAAGGCCGCGAACGCCACCATGTCGCCGTTGCTGTTCTTCACGCGCAGCTTGGTCAGGTCGTCCGGCAGGCGGCGGTCGGCGCCGTCGGCCTGCACGATCACCTTGCGCACCCGGCCTTCATGGATGAAGTCGTTGACGTAGCTGGAGCCGAACGCGATCGACAGCGTCGAGTTGATCTCGGCCACCGACACGCCCAGCGCACGCGCCTTCTCGCGGTCGATGTCGATCTGCAGCTGCGGCGCGTCTTCCTGGCCTTCGGGGCGCACGCCCAACAGCACCGGGTTCTGCGCGGCCATGCCGAGCATCATGTTGCGCGCCTCCATCAGCTTGGCGTGGCCCTGGCCGGTGCGGTCCTGCAGGCGGAAGTCGAAGCCCGAGGAGTTGCCCAGCTCGGCGATCGCCGGCGGATTGAGCGGGAAGATGATCGCGTCCTTGATGAACGACAGCGCGCCGAAGGCACGGCCCACCAGCGCCTGCGCGTTCTCGTCCGCGCCGGTGCGCTCCTTCCAGTCCTTCAGGCGCACGAACGCGATACCGCCGTTCTGGCCGCGGCCGAAGAAGGAGAAGCCCGCCACCGTGATCATCTGGTCCACCACCTTGCTTTCCTTCTGCAGGTAGTAGTCCTCGATCTGCTTGAGCACGCCGATGGTACGGTCCTGCGTGGCGCCGTTGGGCAGCTGCACCACCGTGATCATGTAGCCCTGGTCCTCATCGGGCAGGAACGACGACGGCAGGCGCTTGAACAGCACCACCACGCCCGCGATGATCAGCGCGTAGATGATCAGGTAGCGGCCGGTGCGCTTGAGGATGCGCGCGACCACGCCCTGGTAGCCGGTCGACGCCGTGGCGAAGGTGCGGTTGAACCAGCCGAAGAAACCCTTTTTCTCATGGTGGTGGCCGGCCTGCACCGGCTTGAGCAGCGTCGCGCACAGCGCCGGCGTCAGCGTCAGCGCCAGCAGCGCCGAGAACGCCATCGAAGCGATCAGCGACAGCGAGAACTGGCGGTAGATGTTGCCGACCGAGCCCGAGAAGAACGCCATCGGGATGAACACCGCCGTCAGCACCAGCGTGATGCCGACGATGGCGCCGGTGATCTGGCCCATGGCCTTGCGCGTCGCTTCACGTGGCGAGAGGCCTTCCTCGCTCATGATCCGCTCGACGTTCTCGACCACCACGATGGCATCGTCCACCAGGATACCGATCGCCAGCACCATGCCGAACATGGTCAGCACGTTGATGGAGAAGCCGAACGCCAGCAGCGCGCCGAACGTGCCCAGCAGCGCGATCGGCACCACCAGCGTGGGGATGATGGTGGCGCGGAAGTTCTGCAGGAACAGGTACATCACCAGGAACACCAGCACCACGGCTTCCAGCAGCGTCTTGATCACCTCCTCGATCGAGATCTTGACGAAGGCCGAGGTGTCGTACGGCACCGTGTACTGGTAGTCCGCCGGGAAGGTCTGCGACAGCTCTTCCATCTTGGCGCGCACCGCGGTGGCCGTGGCCAGCGCGTTGCCGGTCGGGGCCAGCTTGATGGCGATGGCCGCCGACGGCTTGCCGTTGGTGCGGGCCAGCGTCGAGTAGTCGGCGCCGCCCAGCTCCACGCGGCCCACGTCCTTGATGCGCACCGACGAACCGTCGGGGTTGGTGCGCAGCAGGATGTTGCCGAACTGCTCGGGCGTGGACAGCCGGCTTTCGGTGGTGACGGTGGCGTTCAGCTCGGTGCCCTTGGGCGAGGGCGTGCCGCCCAGTTCGCCCACGGCAACCTGCACGTTCTGCTCGCTCACCGCGGCGGTCACGTCCAGCGGCGTCAGGTTGTAGCCGGTCAGCTTGGCCGGGTCCAGCCAGATGCGCATGGCGTACTCGGTGCCGAACAGGTCGGCCTGGCCCACGCCCGGCACGCGCCGGATCGAGTCGATCACCTGCGCCGAGACATAGTTGCCGAGCTGGATCGCGCTGGCCGTGCCGGACCTGGACGACACGGTCAGGAACATCATGTAGTTGTTCCCGGCCTTGTCCACGCGCACGCCCTGCTGGCGCACTTCCGCCGGCAGGCGCGCTTCCACGCGCTTGAGGCGGTTCTGCACCTCGACCGAGTTCAGGTCGACGTTGGAACCCGGCGCAAACGCGATGGTGATCGTCGCCAGGCCGGTCGATTCGCTGGTCGAGTTGTAGTAGAGCAGGTTGGGGGCGCCGTTAAGCTCCTGCTCGATCACCGAAGTGACGGAATCCTCCAGCGTCTTGGCCGACGCACCCGGATAGGTGGCGGTGACCGAGATCGTAGGCGGGGCGATGTTCGGGTATTGCGCGATCGGCAACTGCATGATCGACAATATCCCGCCCAGCACGATGATCAGCGCGAGCACCCACGCGAACACCGGCCGGTCGATAAAAAACTTGGCCATAAGACTGGCTCCCTCTTTGTCTAGCCCTGTGTGCCGCGGCGGCTGGCTTCAGCTGCCGCGGCGCGGCGGTTTCAGCCCTGCTTGCCCTCGGCCTTCGCTTCCTGCTTCGCTTCGGCCTTGGGGGCCGAGGCCGGGGCAGCGGAAGCCGAAGCCGGCGTGGCGGCCGGTGCCGAGGCATCGGCCTGCACGAACGGCACCGCCCTGGCCGGCGCGCCGACCTTGACCTTCTGCAGGCCCTCGACGATCACCTTCTCGCCGCCCTTCAGGCCCTCGGTCACGACCCAGCGGTCGCCGATGGCCTGCGGCGCCTTGACCGGCACGGAGGCGACATTGCCGTCGTTGCCGACCACCAGCACGGTGGCGCCCTGCGCGCCGCGGATCAGCGCCCGCTGCGGCACGGTCAGCGCGTTCTCATCCACGCCCTGCTCGATCTTCACGCGCACGAAAGTGCCCGACAGCAGCTCGCGCTTCGGGTTGGGGAACTGCGCGCGCAGCGTGATCGCGCCGGTGGTCGGGTCGACCGTCATGTCCGAGAACAGCAGCTTGCCGGTGTGCTCGTACTCGCGGCCGTCTTCCACGTACAGGTGCACGTTGGCGCCGCCATTGACGCCCTTGACCACGCCCGACTCGATGGCGCGGCGCAGGCGCGTGACTTCCGAGGCCGGCTGGGTAAAGGTGACCCACATCGGGTCGACCTGCTCCACCAGCGCCAGCTTGGTCGCCTCGCCCTTGCCCACCAGCGCGCCCTCGGTCACCAGCGCGCGGCCGGCGCGGCCACTGATCGGCGCGGTCACGGTGGTGTAGCCCAGGTTGATCTGCGCGGTGCGCACGGCGGCCCTGGCCGATGCCACGTCGGCATTGGCCTGGCCGGCAGCGGCCACGGCGTCGTCGTATTCCTGCTTGCTGACCGCATTGACGGCCACCAGCGGCTTGTAGCGTTCCGCCTTCAGGCGCGCGGTGACGGCGTTAGCCTCGGCGCGCTGCAGCGCGGCCTGGGCCGAGGCCAGCTCGGCCTGGTAGGGCGCCGGGTCGATGCGGAACATCACCTGGCCGGCCTTCACTTCCCCGCCCTCGGTGTAGTTGCGCGACAGCACGATGCCTTCGACGCGAGCGCGCACTTCGGCCGTGCGCACGCCTTCCAGGCGGCCCGGCAGTTCATTGACGACGGTGACCGGCGACGGCGTCACGGTGACCACGCCGACTTCCGGCGGCGGCGGGGCACCGCCCTCGGCCTTCTTGTCGCCGCAGGCAGTGAGCGCCAGCGCCGACAGCGCAGCGGCTGCAAAGGTGGCAACGCAACGGATACGTTGGGACTTCCTCATCGATAACCCCATGATGGCAATTTGAGATCTGCCGCGTCGCCCCGGCCTGCCAACTCAGGAAAGCGGAAACGATGCGGCCCGCCGCAATATCTGCGGCGGATAAAAGCGTGATGCTAGCCACAAATCGCGTCGACGCGGTGACCAATGCGACGAACGGTGGCATTTATATGACGACTGGATTGTTGTCCGGCTGGCCTGCGCAAGGAGTCGCCCAAGGTGCTGGCTATGTCACAGGGGGCGGCTGGCCGAAAGCCGGGCGAGCGCGTATTATATATACATTCAAGCATGTATGTTAAGTCGATTCATCAGCAGGGGCTTTCGAACGCACATCGCGTCGGGCGGATTTGGTGAGAACCATCGGATCCCGTCGAAAGGCCGGCAAACCTGATCCGGATATAGGACGCAAACCGCCGGCTCGGGTTAGGATGCGCGCCGTCCTGTCGGACCCAGGGCTTGCGACAACATCGCCATGTGACGACAACGACCCGCCGCGCGTCTTGCGCGGCACCGGGGAGATTCAACAAGCCGGACCGTGATCCACGGCCACCGGCATATGAGACAGAAATGGTCAGACGCACCAAGGAAGAGGCGCTCGAAACGCGCCACCGGATTCTCGACGCGGCGGAAACCGTGTTCCACGCCCGCGGCGTGGCGCGGCCGTCGCTGGCCGACATCGCCCAGGCGGCAGGGGTCACCCGCGGCGCGATCTACTGGCACTTCAAGAACAAGAGCGACGTGTTCGCCGCCATGTGCGACCGCGTGCACCTGCCGGTGGAAGCGCTGTGCGATCCGGAGCGGATCGCGCGCCAGGAAGACCCGCTTGGCGGCGTGCGCGACATCTGCGCCTACGTCATGCGCCAGACCGTGGTGAACCCGCGCCTGCGCCGCGTCTTCGAGATCATCTTCCACAAGTGCGAGATGGTGCAGGACAACGGCGCCATCTTCGAACGCCAGCGCCAGTCGCACAAGGAAGGCCTGGTCAAGATCCGCGAGCACCTGCGCCTGGCGCGCGAGCGCGGCCAGCTGCCTGACGACCTGGACCTGGACCTGGCCGTCAACGCCTTCCACGCCTGCATCGGCGGCGTGCTGGCGCACTGGCTGTTCTCGCCCGAGGACTTCGACCTCGACGCCAATGCCGAGCGCATGGCGGACGCCTTCATCGACACCCTGAAACTGTCTCCCGCGCTGCGGCTCGGCTACGTGCCGCGCCCGATGGCGCAGCTCGACGACGAACTGTCGACGCTGTGCGAGCAGGCCTGCCAGAAGGAGGTCGCGGGCCTGGACACCAGCGACCTGGTGCCCTGATTTACCCCCGATGCGCGGCTAACCGCGTACCGCTTCGTGCCAGCGCGCCAGGAAGGCGCGCTTGCGCAGCGTGTCCTGCGCGGCCAGCAGGCCCGGCCCCACGCTGATCGGCTTGAGCGCGTAGCCCAGGCGCTCCGACAGCGCCGCGGCGGTATGCACGCTGTCGGTATCGGTGCGAACGGTGTAGAGCTGCGTGGTCGACCTGGCCAGCAGCGCCTGCCCCTCGCGCGACAGCAGGAAATCCAGCCACAACCGCGCCGCATTGGGCCGCGGCGCGCGCCGCGCGATAAAGGCCACCCGCGACATCACCAGCGTGTAGTCGCGCGGCGCGATCACGTCGATCGCGGCGCCGCGCTCCATCAGCGACAGCGCATAGGAACCCAGCAGGTTGTACCCCATCACCAGCTCGCCGCTGGCGATGCGCCCGACCATCTCGGCGGTGGACGACGACAACTGCACCCCGGCGCGCCCCAGCGCCTGCGCCAGGTACCAGAATTCGCCGCCCATGCGCGCGTCCTGCTGCGCCAGCAGGTAGCCCACGCCGGAGCGCTCCACGTCATACGTCACCACCTTGCCGCGCCAGCGCGGCGCGTTCTCCTGCAGCAGCCGCGCCAGCCCGGTGCGGCTGCGCGGCGCGCGCATGCCGGCGAAGTGGTGGCGGTTGTAGACGATCACCGCGGGCTCGAAGGTGGTGCCCCAGGCCTCGTCGCGCCACACCGCCCACCCGGGCAGGCCGGCGCGCTCGGGCGAGGCGTAGCGCTGGGCGTTGCCGTCGTTGACCAGCTTGATCTGCAGGTCCATGGCGGTGCTCCACAGCACGTCGGCATAGCGCGCGCCCGGCGCCGGGCGGCCGCTGCCGAGCGCGGCGGTTTCCGCCAGGAAGCGCTGGTTCAGGTCGACGGTGTTCAGGTCCTCGTATCGCACCCGGATGCCGGGATAGCGCGTCTCGAACGCCGTGATCAGCGGCTGCGCCACTTCCAGGTCGGTCGAGGCGTAGATCACCACCTCACCTTCGCGCAGCGCGCGGGCGATGGTGGCGTCATATCCGGAGGGGTAGCCAGGCGGCGGCGCCGGCAGCATGGACTGGGCGTGCAGCGGCGGCGACAACGGCAACGACAGCGAAGTCCCGGCCAGCAGCGAGGCGCCGACCAGCCGGCGGCGCTGCGGCGATGCGGGCGCAACGTCGGCACGGGACGACTCGGCGGCGGGGGGCGGCAAGGGCAGCACAGGGAGGTGTGAAAGGCAGGTCGGACGACGGGGATACCGTGCTGTCATTCCCGTGCAGGCAGGAACGACGGCATGTCGGAATAGCGGGGTTATTATAGGCGCCCACGGACCGTGGCGATGACGCCCCGGCCGCGCCACAATAAACCGGCAGAGAAGGAGAACCGGCATGCGCATCCTGCTGGTGGAGGATGAGGTAGAACTGGCACGCTGGGTCGCCCGCGCACTCGAGCAGGGCGGCTTCGTGATCGAGCATGTCGCCGACGGCCTGCAGGCCGAGGCACGGCTGCAGGCGGAAGAATACGACGCGGTCGTGCTCGACCTGCGCCTGCCCGGCAAGGACGGGCTGGCCGTGCTCAAGTCGATGCGCGGGCGCGACGACCGCACCCCGGTGCTGATCCTGACCGCGCAGGACACGCTCGACGAACGCGTGCGCGGCCTGAACCTCGGCGCCGACGACTACCTGCCCAAGCCCTTCGCCATCGCCGAGCTGGAGGCGCGCCTGCTGGCGCTGATCCGGCGCAGCCGCGGCCGCGCGCACCCGCGCCTGCAGTGCGGCACGCTGGTGTTCGACGGCGAGACCCGCAGCTTTACGCTCGATGGCCAGCCGCTGGCGCTGACGCCGCGCGAATCGACGCTGCTGGGCGCGCTGCTGGCACGCAGCGGCCAGCCGCTGACCAAGGCGCAGCTGCTCGACAAGGTGTTCTCGCTCGACGCCGACGTCTCGCCCGACGCGATCGAAGTGCTGGTCTACCGGCTGCGCAAGAAGCTGGCCGGGCATGGGGTCACCATCGTCACGCTGCGCGGCTTCGGCTACCTGCTCGAGCCCGAGGCCGGGCGCTGACATGCGCTGGAAGGCAGCGACCATGCGCCTGGGGCCGCGCCATCCGGTGCTGCTGTGGCGGCGCGGCAGCCTGCGCCGCCAGCTGCTGTTGCTGCTGGTGCCGGCGCTGGCGGCGATGATGGCGATCGACACCTGGCTCAGCTACGGCACGCTGCGCGACGCCGCCAACCGGGCCTACGACCGCTCGCTGTACGGCTCGATCCGCACCATCGACAACGCCATCGGCATGGCCGGCGAGAGCATCCAGCTCACGCTGCCCGACGCCGCCATGGAAATGTTCGAGAGCGCGGCGCAGACCCATGTGTACTACCGCGTGTCGCTGGAGCGGGCCGGCAAGGTGGAAACCATTACCGGCTATGACGACCTGCCGCTGCCCGCCGGCGACCTCGTCAACAACACGCCGCGTTTCTACGATACCCAGTACCTGGGCGAGGCGGTGCGCATCGGCGTGATGGCGCGCCCCGTGTACCGGCCCGATGCGCGCATGCGCGTGATCATCCAGGTCGCCGAGACTGCCGAGCCGCGCAGCGCGCTGATCGCCACGGTATGGCGCAGCGCGCTGGCGCGCGACCTGCTGCTGATCCTGCTGAGCGCGGCGATCCTGGTGGGCGGCGTCACTTACGTGCTGCGCCCGCTCAGGCGCGTGCGCGACGACGTCGAGGCGCGCTCGCCCGACGACCTCGCGCCGCTGGCCTTCGAGCGCGTGCCGTCCGAGGTGCGGCCGCTGGTCGACGCGGTCAACCTGCACGTATCGCGCTCTGCGGCGATGGCGCAGTCGCAGGCGCAGTTCATCGCCGATGCCGCGCACCAGCTGCGCACGCCGCTGGCGATCCTGAAGACGCAGGCCGAATACGCCCAGCGCCAGCTGCGCGATCCCGATCCGGAAGCCGCGCGCCGCGCCGCGGGCGAGGCGGTGGGCGGCATCGTCACGCAGCTGGAGCAGGCCGCGCGCCTGACCAACCAGTTGCTGGCGCTGGCGCGGGTACGCCAGCACCATGGCGAGAACGCGCAGGAAGCGGACGCCATCGACATCATCGACGCCGTCGCCGTGGCCGAGCAGGTGGCGCTCGACTACCTGCCGCTGGCGCGCGGCAAGCAGCAGGACTTCGGCTGGGAGCCGGTGCCGGGGCTGAAGCTGCCGGTGCGCGCCGATCCGGCGCTGCTGCGCGAGGCGCTGGCCAACCTGGTGCACAACGCGATCCAGTACTCGCCGCGCGGCAGCCGGATCACCTTGTCGGCAACGCGCGACGACGAAACGGCTTGCCTGATCGTGGAAGACGACGGGCCGGGCATCCCGGCCGGGGAGCGCGAGAAGGTCTTTGCGCGCTTCTACCGCCGCGTGGGCAATGCCGAGCCCGGCTCCGGGCTCGGGCTGGCGATCTCGCGCGAGATGGCGTCGCGCTTCGGCGGGACCGTGGAGCTTGGCGACGGCGCGCAGGGCGTTGGCGTGCGCGCGGTGCTGAAGCTGCCGGTCGGCGATTAACTCGGCCAGGAACACATTGCAACCGGCTGTGGTCTCCCTCTCCCGCTTGCGGGAGAGGGTTGGGGAGAGGGCCGGAATGTCGACGAAGTGAGGCGCGTCGGTATGCCAGTGCCTGCCCTCTCCCCCGGCCCCTCTCCCGCAAGCGGAAGGGGAGCAAACCGGCGGCAATCAGTTAGCCGAACAGCTCCTCCGCCACCGTCGGATGCAGCTGCACCGTGGTCTGCAGGTGCGATTCACGCACGCCCAGGCGCAACGCCACCGCCAGCGCCTGCACGATCTCCGGCGCGGCGTTGTCCATCAGGTGCACCCCCAGCACGCGGCCGCTGCGCGCGTTCAGCACCAGCTTGAACACGCTCTGGTACGGCGTGCCGCCGAAGCGGTTTTCCAGCGAGACGAAACGCTTGACCACCGTGCGGATGCGCTCGGGCTTGCCGGCATCGGCGATCGCCTGCGCCTCGGTCATGCCGACCGCGCCGATGGCCGGTTCGCTGAACACCGCGGTGGGCACGAAATCGAAATCGGCACGCTCGCCGCGCCGGCCATACAGCCGGTCGGCCAGCCAGCGGCCCTGAGCGGTCGCCACCGGCGTCAGCTGCAGGCCGTCGGTGGCATCGCCGACCGCGTAGATCTTGCGCACGCTGCTGCGGTACTGCTTGTCGACATGGATGCCGCCCTTGTCGCCAAACGCCACGCCGAGTTCTTCCAGCCCCAGCCCCTGCACGTTGGAGATGCGCCCGATCGCCGCCAGCGCGGCCTGCGCGCGCACGGCCTCGGTCTGGCCGGGGCGGTCGGTGGGGCGGTAGCAGACCTCCACGGCGCCATTGGCCTGGCTGAGCAGGTGGACTTCGGCGTTCAGATGCAGGCGTACGCCGCGTGCCGTCAGCGCCTCGGCCAGCGCCGCGCCGATCTCATGGTCGAAATGCCGCAGCAGCCGGTCGCCGGCGACGATCAGGTCGACCTTGACGCCATAGCGCGACAGGATCGATGCCTGCTCCACGCCGATATAGCCGCCGCCGATCACCGCGACCGAGGCGGGCACGGTCTGCCAGGTGAAGACGTCGTCGGAGCTGGCCGCCAGTTCGCCGCCGGGCACGTCCAGCGGGCGCGGGCGCGCACCGGTGGCGATCAGGATGCGGCGCGCATGGATGGTCTCGTCGCCGACGCGGACTTCATCGGGCGCGGTGACACGCGCGTCGCCACGCAGGATTTCCACGCCGGATTCATGCAGGCGCTGGGTGTAGCCGGCGTTCAGCCGCGCCACCTCGGCATTGACGCGCACGATCGCGTCGCGCCAGTCCTCGTGGCCGCCGGTGTGCGACAGGCAGCCCGACAGGATCGCCGCCCACGAGGCGCCGTAGGACAGCATCTTCTTGGGTACGCAGCCGCGGTTGACGCAGGTGCCGCCGATGGCATCGCGCTCGACCAGGATCACGCGGGCACCGTGCGCCGCCGCGCGCCGCGCGCAGGCCACGCCGCCGGAGCCGCCGCCGATCACCACCAGGTCGGCGTCGCGCGCCTTGCCGTTGCGGCGCTTGCCGGCCCCCGTGGCGCGGGCGCGCGGCACCCGTTCGACGGGCGGCGCCGCGCTGACCTGGCGGGCACGCCGCGGTTCGTTGGTCCCCTGCGTTGCGGTGGGGGTTGTCTTGCGCTCGGTCATCCATGCCTCCTGTCGCGGCCCGCGGGCCGCATCGACAATCGATCGGGCCGGTGCCACAACACGAAGCTAGGCGGCCGGCCGCAGTTCGGTATTCAGGATCGACGGCCACTCGCGCAGGAAAGTTTCCCCGTCGCGGCGGCCGAGTTCGTAGGCGTGCGTCATGGCATCGGGCCGGGTGTAGTCCCAGCTCGAGATCGGCACGCGCTCCGATGGCTGCAAGTACAGGCGGCGCTGGCCGCCTTGCTCGAACACGTGTTCCTGCACAAAGCGGCGCGGGCGCGGATAGAGCCGCGTGACCAGCACCAGCACATTGCCCGGCGCGGTGTCGAGCGCATCGACCGGGACGTTATCCACCAGGCCGCCGTCGAGCACCGGCCGGCCGGCGCGGCGCAGCACCGGCGTGAACGGCGGCGTCGACGCCGACTGCAGCAGCAGGTCGGCCAGCTGCTCGGGCGAGGCGCAGTCCTGCGCGCGCACGAACTCGGGCCGGAAGCCAAGCTTGCGCCCCAGCCGCGGGTGCAGCGTCTTGAGCACATGCTTGTCGATGTTGTACGCCAGCAGCCCCGCCGCCACCGCCAGCCGCGGGCCGCTCCAGCGCGGGATATGCGCCACGCCGATGCGGATCTCGGGCGCCTGCTGCAGGTATGAAAGGCGGCCGTCGCCAAAGATCGTCAGCAACGCGGTGCGGTAGATGCCGTAGTGGGGGAACACGCGCTCGCTGCGCAGCAGGTTGCCCCAGTAGGCATTGCGGCGGTTATTGGACAGCACCTCGCGGTAGTAGTCCATGGTCTGGTGCGAGTCATGCGCATACACCATGCACGCGGTGGCCGCGCCGGCCGAGATGGCCGCGATCACGCGCGGGCGCAGCTGCAGTTCGGGCGCGACCGTGTCCCACCAGCCCGCCTGCCACCAGCAGCGGTTGCCGCCGCCGGCAAAGACGACCTGGTCGAAGGGACTGGCGGGATGAGCGCCGGCGCTGGCCAACATCAGAGCAGCGCGTAGGTGGTGGTGGCCTGCACTGCCAGCTTGCCGTCGGTGCCGGTCAGCTCGATCTCGCCGAACACCACGGTCTTGCCCAGGCGCAGCACGTTGGCGCGCACCACCACGTCGCCGTCGATCACGGGACGCATGAAGTTGGTGGTGAGCGAAACCGTGGTCATCGGACGGAAGCCGCCGAGCGCACTCGCGACGGCGACGATCATGGCGGTGTCGGCCGCCGACATCAGCACTTGCCCGCAGACCACGCCACCCGCGTGGCGAAATGATTCGTTGAAAGGCAGGCGCAGCGTTACGCCTTTTGCATCGACGGCTTCGGCGCGCAGGCCGAGCTGGCGCACCCAGGGTGCCAGCACGCGCTCCAGCGTGGCGTCGATGTCGGCAAGGGCAAGTTGCGGTGAAGCTTCAGACATGGCGGTCCTCGTTCTTGTATCCATGTTCCATGGCCGCGCCCGTGGCCGGTCCGCGGCGGACCCGTGGCCGGCCTTAAGCTGTCTCCCCCGGCGCGACGCGATGCTTCAGGCAATGATACAGGGGGCCGGTGGCAAGCACCACGAAGGCCATCCGGATCACATGGAAGGCCGTCACCAGCGGCACGCCCAGTTCCAGCACCTTGGCGGTGATGCACATCTCGGCAATGCCGCCGGGCGTGGTGGCCAGGATCATGGTGGCCGGATGCGCGCCCGACAACGCCGCCAGCGCCCAGCCGAACAGCGCCGACACCGCCAGCGCCAGCGCCGTGTACAGCGCCACGCCCGACAGGAAGCGCGGTGCGGTGTGCAGGAACTCGCGCGAGAAGCGCACGCCCAGCGACACCCCGATCAGCAACTGGCCGGCGCGGCTCATCCAGGTCGGGATCGCCGACAGCTCGATGCCCGACGCCGTCAGCACCGCCGCCGCCAGCAGGGTGCCGATCACGAACGGGTTGGGCATGTTCAGGCGCCTGACCAGCAGCGCCACGCCCAGCGTGATCGCCACCAGCGCCAGCAGGCCCGGCGCGCTGACCACGCGCGGCCCGGGGATATACGTGTCGAGCCCATGGATGCCGCCGTACTGGAAGACCGCCGGCACCGTCACCACCACCATCAGCACCCGCAGCGAATGCGCCGCCGCGACCTGGTCGATGCGCGCGCCGTTGCGCTCGGCCAGGTTGGCCATCTCCGAAGCGCCGCCGATGGCTGTGGAAAAGTACGCGGTCTTGAACGCGACGCCCGTGGTCCGGCGCAGCATCAGCGCACCGCCCGCGCCCATCGCCAGCGCGAACAGCGAGCCGGCGACGATGTACGGCAGGAACTCCACCAGCCGCGCCACCACGTCCGGCGTGAAATACAGCCCGAGCGATGCGCCGATCACCCACTGCCCGGCATTGCGGGCCTGCGCCGGCGCGCGCAGGTCGGCGCCCCACATGCGTGCCGAGGCAACGGCCAGCAGCGGGCCGATCATCCACGGCAGCGGGGTATGCAGGACGGTGCAGAGCAGGGCGGCGGCCAGCCCGAGTGCCAGCGTGGGCACCGCGGACAGCCAGCGGTTGGCGGCAGGACTCATCGGTCAGCGGCCTGGCGCAGGGCGCGCCGGCGCTTGTTGTTGTTCGGTGAAAACGCAAACGCCCGGCAAGGTTGCTCCGGGCGTTTGCATTCTACGGTTTTTTTCGTCATCCCCGCGCAGGCGGGGATCCAGCGTCTTTCACGTCCCCATCGGCGATAAAGTCGCTGGGTTCCCGCCTGCGCGGGAACGACGGGCAATGGGATGCATCACGCCGCGTTGTCAGCCTGCGCATGCGCCGAGCCGCGCGCCGCATGCCAGCGCAGCAGGCGCGGGATCACTACCACCGCCACGGTCAGCGCCAGGATGGTGGCCGAGATCGGCTGGCGCAGGAACAGGGTCCAGTCGCCCTGGCCGATCGACAGCGCATTGCGCAGCTGCTTCTCGGCCATCGGCCCCAGGATCATGCCGACGATCACCGGCGCGGTCGGGAAGTCGAAGCGGCGCATCACCATGCCGAGCAGGCCGATCACGAACAGCAGCAGCAGGTCGAACCACGACTGGCGGATGCCATACGCACCCAGGCCCGCGAAGATCAGGATGCCGCCGTACAGCAGCGGCGTGGGCACGCGCAGCATGCGCACCCACAGGCCGATCGCCGGCAGGTTCAGCACCAGCAGCATCACGTTGCCGATATACAGCGACGCCAGCAGGCCCCACACCAGGTCGCCCGAGGTCTGGAACAGCATCGGGCCCGGCTGCAGGTTGTAGTTCTGGAACGCGGCCAGCAGGATCGCGGTGGTGTTCGAGGTCGGGATACCCAGCGTCAGCAGCGGGGCCAGCGTCGCGGTCACGGCCGAGTTGTTGGCCGCTTCCGGGCCGGCCACGCCTTCGATCGCGCCAACCTTGCCGAACTCTTCCTTGTGGTCCGACAGCTTCTTCTCGGTCGCGTACGACAGGAAGGTCGGGATCTCGGCGCCGCCTGCGGGAATCAGGCCGAACGGGAAGCCGATGAACGTGCCGCGGATCCACGCCGGCAACGAACGCTTCCAGTCCGACTTGTTCATGTGGACCGAGCTGAGCTTGTTGTAGGTGCTTGCCGGCTGCGGGAAGAAGGCATTGAACAGCGCCTCGCCCACGGCGAACAGGCCGACGGCCACCACCACGATGTCGATGCCGTCATACAGCTCCTGCACGTTCATCGAGTAGCGCGTCTGGCCCGACAGCGAATCCATGCCGATCAGGCCGATGCCCAGGCCCAGGAACAGCGCCGTCATGCCGCGCAGCAGCGACGAGCCCAGCACCGCGGAGACGGTGGTGAAGGCCAGCAGCATGATCATGAAGTACTCGCCGGGACCGAACTGCAGCGCCACGTCGGCCGCCACCGGCGCGAACAGCGACAGCATCACGGTGGCGATGGTGCCGGCCACGAACGAGCCGATCGCCGCGGTCGCCAGCGCCGGGCCGGCGCGGCCATTCTTGGCCATCAGGTTGCCTTCCATGGCCGTGACCATGGTGGAAGACTCGCCCGGCGTGTTCATCAGGATCGAGGTGGTCGAGCCGCCGTACATGGCGCCGTAGTAGATGCCGGCGAACATGATCAGCGCGGCGGTGGGTTCGACCTTGGCGGTCAGCGGCAGCAGCATCGCCACCGTCAGCGCGGGGCCGATGCCGGGCAGCACGCCGATGGCGGTGCCGAGAAAGCAGCCCACCAGGGCCCACATCAGGTTGATCGGCGTGATCGCGACGGCAAAGCCGTGCATCAGCATGTTCAGGGTTTCCATTCGATGACTCCTTGCTGGACGGGCGGGCTCAGAAGCCAGCGATGGGGAGCAGCGGCAGGTTGATGCCGAGCAGGAATTCAAACAGCGCCCACATCGGCAACGTGAGGCACAGGCCCACGATCACGTCGCGCACGATGCGGCGGCTGCCGTAGCCGCGCGCCACGCACACCATCAGCAGCGTGGACGAAAACACAAAGCCGAGCGTGCCGATCAGCGCCATGTTCAGCACCAGCCCGCCCGCCACCCACAGGAAGCCTTTGAAGTTGTGCGGCGCATTGGGCAGCTCGGCATCTTCATCCGGCATGTTGCGCAAACCGCCGCGCACGCCCTGCCACGTCAGCAGCGCGCCGCACACGGCCAGCCCGACGGCCACCAGCGTGGGCACGAAGCGCGGCGACAGGCCGGCATAGCCTTCTTCGCCGGAGATGCCCGACAGGCCGAGAAAGAAGAACAGCGAAAGCGCCAGGACGGCAACGCCGATGGCAACATGCGAGGGTTTCATGGAGACTCCTTGGCCTTTGTCGCCAGCAAGGGAAGCTGGCGTCCGCGACGCTGGCTTGGCTGACTTGGCTGACCTTGCGGCCCGCGCGGCAATGAGGCCCGGCGACATATGGTTGTTGTCTTCGGTATCGCAGGTGGACACCGGGCCCCATGCCGTTTTCCTGCCGCCGGGATCGACCGGCGGTGTTGGCAGGCACGACAGATAAAGCGGTTTGATGCGGTAATGCGGAGGTTTCACAGGCCGCGCCGGGTTGGCGCGGCAGCGGGCCTTACTTGGCGACGCCCAGCTCGCGCAGCGTGCCGCCCAGGCGGGCCGATTCGCTGTCGACGAACTTGCCGAACTCGTCGCCGGTCAGCAGGAACGGGGTCCAGTCGTTCTTCTGCAGCGTGTCCTTCCAGGCCTTGCCCTCGGTGGCCTTGACCACCGCGTCGATCATGGCCTTGCGCTGCTCGGGCGTGGTGCCGGGCGCGCCGTACACGCCGCGCCAGTTGTAGATCTCGACGTTGACGCCTTGCTCCTTCAGCGTCGGGATATCGGCGGTGCGGTCCTTGGAGGTCACCGCCAGCGCGCGCATCTTGCCGCTCTTGATGAAGGGCAGGAATTCCGACACGCCGGCGATGCCCACGGTCACGTGGCCGCCCATGATCGAGGCCGAGGCTTCGCCGCCGCCCTGGAACGGCACGTAGTTGATCTTCTTCGGATCGACGCCGCTTTCCTTGGCGACCAGGCCCGCCAGGATATGGTCGATCGAACCCTTGGAGCCGCCGCCCCAGCTGACGCTGCCCGGGTTGGCCTTGAGCTGCGTGGTCAGGTCCTTGATCGACTTGATCGGCGAGCTGGCCGGCACGGTGATGACCATGGTGTCGGCGAACAGGCGCGCGATCGGCGTGGCGTTCTTCAGCGTGACCGGCGGCTTGTTGGTCTCGATCGCGCCGACCATCACGGCACCCACCACCATCAGCGCGTTGGGGTTGCCCTTGTCGGTGTTGACGAACTGCGTCAGCGCAATGGTGCCGCCGGCGCCGCCCTTGTTGTCGTATGAAACGGTCTTGGCCGCGCCTGCGGCCACCATGGCGGCACCCAGCCCGCGGCCGGTCTGGTCATAGCCGCCGCCGGGGTTGGCGCCGATCATGACCTTGACGCTGTCCAGCGCATAGGCGGGCGCGGCGACGACGGTGGCGGCAACGGCGGCCGATGCCAGTGCGGCATGGGCGAAACGGGAAATCGAACGGCGCATGGCGGTCTCCTTGGTTGTACCGGGGAATCGCTTGCCAGTCACTGGCGGCCGCGATCCGATCCGGGGGTTCCGGCGGCAGCCTGTGCGTTGCCGGGGACGGGGACACGGCCTGGCGGCGGCGCGCGGGGCGCTGCCGAGGCTGTCTCCTGTCCGGCGCGGCGGGCGTGGCCGGGACTGTTCTTGGTTTATTGGTGAACATCAGACCGGGTTAGCGGTCATGGAGCGGATTCTAGGCGGGGGAAACTGTCAAAAGGCTGTCAAAAGGGGAGGGAAGGGGTTGGGGTTTACGTGGATGGTGGGGGGATTGGCGTGCGGACGGGCAGGACTTCGTGGTGGCTCCGGTCCTCTCCCCCAGCCCGCTCCCGCGCGCGGGAGAGGGTGCGATTGCCAGCGGTGTCGGCAAGCTCTCCAGCCTTCGCATATCGATACCTTGCTCCCCTCTCCCGCCTGCGGGAGAGGGGCTGGGGGAGAGGGCCGGCGCATCCAGGAACTGCAGCCCTGCAATAGTCAGATACCGCTCACCCCGCCGGCTTCGCCTGCAAGCAAGGATCCTTGCGCGCCACCGCCGGCACCACCACCGCCATGTCGAACTCGCCGTGCGCCGCGGCGCTCTCCACATAGCCCACGCTGACGACCTTGCCGGCCTCGCCCGGCAGCCAGCGCGGCACCCCCACATCGCGCCGCACATGCCCGTTGCCTGCAATCAGCACCGCGCCGCGCTGCGCGTGAGGCCGCAGCGCCTGTGCCATCACCGCGTCGCGCGCCGCCTGTGCCGCCAGCATGCCGGGCAGCATCGCCTTCGGGAAATTGCCGCAATGCCCGCGGTCAAGCACCGCGGTCTGCGCCGCCACCAGGTCAGGCGGCAACGCACCGGTCAGGCCAAGCTTCTGCCGCTCGTCCGCGGGGAACAGCCCGTCCAGGCCGCCGCGAACGATCTTGCCCGCATCCGCGCGCGACAGGTTGGCCGCGACCAGCGGCAGGTCATACTGCAGCGCCAGCGCCACCACCGGCCGGTACAGCGGCCACTGCCAGGCGCCGCCGCCGGCCTGCGCGATCAGGTAATCGGCATCGTTCGGCCGCTCGCGGCGGGCGCGGTCGATATCGCCCTGCCGTTCGCGGTCGAACTGCTCCATCGCGATGGCCGGACGCCAGCCCTGCTCGACCGCGCGCGTCAGCGCGGCCAGCCGCTGCTGCTGTCCGGCGGCATTGTCATGGACCTCGCCCAGCAGCACGTAGGGCTTGCCGGCAAAGCCGGCGCTGACCGTAGCCGGCGAGGGGCCCGGGGCAGCGCAGCCGGCGGCCAGCAAGGCAACGGCTGCGGCCAGCATGGTGGCTGCGCGCAAGCGGAATGACATCACGCGGTTTCCTTTATCTCGTTTCGTTCGTCGGGACGGCTGCCTGCGGCGCAGGCTGCTCCGGCACATATACCATCGACCCATCCTTCATCCGGTACGCCACGCCGGCCTTGATGCCGTCGCCGCTGCCGACCTGGCCGCTGGCCTGGTAGCGCACCACCTTCTCGCCCTGGCGCGACACGATTTCCATGTTCGGCTTGCCCGGGTTGGTGATGACCGTCACGTCGTCATGCGTGAACGGATTCGCCGGATTCTGCGCAATCGCCACCAGCAGCGCGGCGATCACCACCAGGAACACGTCGATCAGGTTCACTACCGACAGGATCGGATCGTCGGCCTCGCTCTCTTCCAGGAATTTCATTCGTCGCGCTCCCATTGCGGCTTCGACTGCCCCAGCCACACCAGTTCTTCAGCCAGCCAGCGGCGGCGCACATTGACGACCCAGAAGGTAATGCTGGCTGCGATCAGCGCCAGGATCACCGCGGAGAACGCGATGGTGAGATTCTCGCCCACATTGGCCAGGTTGCCACCGGACAGGCCCTTCAGCGCCGGACCCATCGGGATCATGGTGGCCACCAGCCCCAGCATCGGCGCCACGCGGGTGGCGATGCGCGGACGCTCCAGCAGGCGGTGCGCGGCGACGTCGAGGGCATCGGCATCGGCCACCCTGTGTTTGCGCGCCCACGCCACCAGCACGTAGCCGCGGCCGCTGGCAATGGGATGGCGCGCGCGCAGCCAGGCTTGCATGGCGAATTCGCCCAGCGCCCAGAAGGCATACAGGAACAGCAGCGCGATCAGCGCGAGTGTCGGGATCAGGAACAGCTGGCCGACGTCGTACATCAGGGTTTCAAGCAGGGTGGGTGTCATGTCTCGTCTCGTTGGATGCGATGGGTATGTTCCGTGCTTCAGCGCCGTCCGGGCAGCCAGCTGCCGCCGGCATCGACCTGGCGCCGCCGCGCGCTGAGCGCGCCGCCCACGATGGCGGCCGCCAGCGCGATGCCGCCGGCCAGCCACGACAGCACCGGCACGATTTCCGCGGCAGGTGGCTTGCGTTCCACCAGCTGCATGCCTTGCACGGGCTGCGCCTGGTTCGGCGCGGGTGCGGGCGGGGGCGTGGGTGCCGCTGCGGCAGGCTTCGGCGGCGTTGGCGCCGGTGCCGGACGGGGTGCCGCGGCAGGCGGCTGCAACCCGTAGCCCGGCGCGGCGGCCTGCGCCTGCTGCTTCAGGTACTGGTTGAACGCGCGGTTGCTGCTGACGATGTCGTGCCGCCGCGCCAGGTCTTCATAGCGCTGCGCCAGCGTCTTCAGCAGCTTGTCGTCGGCCTTCCAGTAGCCCTTGCGCGCGGCTTCGAGCATGCGCTCGATCACCTGTGCCTGGGCCTGCGGCGCGTTCTTTTCGAACCACTCGTTCAGGCCGAGCTTGTGCTTGTCGTTGACATAGACCTCGGCGAACTCGGTCCACTGGTCGTCGCGCACGATCTCGGGCGAGACCGCGGTCCAGCCCCAGAAGTTGTTGACGGTGTCGAGCACGTTCAGCGCGCCGCTGTAGCCCTCCGCCTTCATGCCCTCGATCCAGCCGGGATGGAAGTAGCGCGTGCGCAGTTCGCTGGCGAGGAAACGCGCCGCCGTCTCGGTGCGCGCGTTGCCGGCATCGCGCAGGTTCGAGATCAGCAGCTCGGGCGCCTTGCCGGTCAGGTGCCGCACCGCGAGGCCGATGCCGCCCAGGTACTGGAACGGGTCGTCGGTGGTCAGCATGCCGTACAGGTTGGAGCTGCGCGCCAGCAGCGCGCCGTCGACGCCCTTGAGGTTCTCGGCATACAGGTTGCCCTGCGGCAGCGCCTCGCCCCAGTGCCGTTCATCGGGGCCGTAGGCGTACTGCATGCGCGCGAGGTACAGCGTGGCCAGCCTGGCGTCGGCCTCGCGGCCGCTGCCGAAGGTATCGGTCGCCATGGCCGCATCGTTCAGGCCGGTGCCATAGTTGCCCGATTCGCTGGCGAAGATGCGCGTCACCGCCAGCGCATCGAGCCGCTCGGCAGGGACGTTCAGCTGCGCCAGCCGTTCGCGCACCGCGCGCGTGTTGGCGGCAACGACGTTGTCCGCTTCCGGCTGCGCGGCGGCAAGCTTCACGGCCTCGGCCAGCCACTTCATCAGGTTGGGGAAGTGATCGCGATAAAGGCCGGTGGCGGACAGCACCACGTCCACGCGCGGACGCCCCAGTTCGGCCGCGGAAATCGGCTCGACCCCGACCACGCGCCCGCCGTCGTCCCACTTCGGCCGTACGCCCAGCACCGCCATCGCCTGCGCTTCGAGCATGCCCTGGTGGCGCATGGTTTCCACGCTCCACAGCGAGAACGCCAGCTTGCCGGGGTAGCGGCCGTGGCGCTTGCGCCAGTCGGCGATCATCGCCTCGGCGGCGGCCTGGCCTGCTTTCCACGCTGCGCGGCTCGGCACCTTGGAGGGATCGAAGCCGTACAGGTTGCGGCCGGTCGGCAGCGTGTCGGGATTGCGCACCGGATCGCCGCCCGTTCCCGATTGCAGGTGGCGGCCAGCCAGCGCGGTCAGCAGGCCGGCGTTCTCCGGCGACGCATCGAGGCTGGCATAGAGCTGCCGCGCGCGCTGCATGTCTTCGCGCTGGCGCGGATCGCCCAGTGCATCCAGCGATGCGCCCTCGGCCACGTAGCGCCGCACCATCGCATAGGGCTGCGTCTGCGCGAGCTGCGCGTAGTCGACCGCGAACAGTTCCTCCGGCTCCTCGGGAAAGACGCGCTTGAGCCAGTCCTTGCCCAGCATCGCCATGGTTGTGTAAAGCCGCAAGCCATCGTCCTGCGACTGCCCGAACGTGTGCAGGCCATAGGGCTGCAGCGCGCCGCCGAGTTCATGCAGATGGATATGCAGCGCATCCAGGTAGCCGGTGAAGTCCGCACGCGCACGCGCGGCGGTCCAGCCCATGTCTTCGAACACGTGCATCGACGCGCTGCGCGACAGGATCTGCTGGCGGATGGTGTCCTTCACCGCGCCTTCGTCCTGCTGCAGGTACGCATGCAGCTGGTCATGCAGCGCTACCAGGTCGGTATGCAGGCCAGCTGGACGGAACGGCGGCGTCTGGTGGCTGACGATCACCGCGCGGCCGCGCCGCTTGGCCTGGATCGCTTCGCCGACGTCGTCGACGATGTACGGATAGATCACCGGCACGCTGCCCAGCACCAGGTAGGGCTGGTCGGTGACAGACAGGCCGCGCTCCTTGCCCGGCGTCCATTCCTGCGTGCCGTGCGTGCCGTAGTGCACCAGCGCCTCGCGATTCTCGCGCGCCCACAGGTAGGCCGCCATGTAGAAGTGGTTCAGCGGCGTGGTGGTGGAGTGGTACAGCGCCTTCTCGTCCGATTCATTGCGCTCGCCGCGCGGCGGCACCGGCATCAGCGCCACGTTGCCGAGCTGCAGGCGCGGGATCACGAAACCGGCCTCGCCGTTGCGCGTGGTCGCCATCGCCGATTGCTCCGGTTTGCCCCAGCGCTGCGCGACTGCCGCGCGGAACGCTGCCGGCTGCGCGTCATGCCAGCGGCGGTATTGCGACATCGGCATCCACACCGCGAGGCCGGCATCGAGCAATGGCTCCAGCTTGCCGCTGCGATAGAACGGCGCGAGCAAGGCACCGAGGTCGCGTTGCAAGCGGGCTTCGTCAGCGGCTTCGGTGGTGTAGCCCGCGGCGCGCAGCGCGGCAAGCGTGCTGGCCAGGCTCCTGGGCAGGTTCAGGAAAGACGCCGACAGGTTCTTCTCGCCGGCCGGGTAGTTGTAGTACAGGATCGCCACGCGCTTGTCGGCGTTGGGCAGGTGACGCAGCCGCGCCAATGCCAGCGCCTTGTCCGCGACCGCGTCGAGCTGCGCCGGCAGGCCGACGATGGCCCCGTCGCCCTTGTCCGTGGCGGCGGCCAGGATGGGATCGATCACGCCGGCCAGTTCGGGCTGCACCAGGTAGAACGGCGTATCGGTCAGGCTGATGCCGTGCGGGTCATCCTGCCACGCCTGCGCATCGCCCTTGCGGTAGGGCATGACCTGCGTCACCGGTACATCGAGTTTTTCGAACTCGGCCTTGCGCCCCTGCGGGTTCAGCATGATCTGGCCATTGATCAGCACATCGACCAGCCGCTTGCCATCGGGCATCGCCATGCGCGTGATGCCGTCGGCATCCATCACCGGGCCGTAGAACGTGAGCACGCGCGCATGGCGTGCTTCGAGGCGACCAATCAGGTCGTCGATCAAGGCACTGTCGAGGCCCGACACATAGGCCTGGTGGATGGCGATGCCGATCACCGGGCCGCTGTTGCCCGATGCGGCCAGCGCTTCCTGCGCAGACGTGGTGATCACGCCCGCCAGCTTCGGGTGGTAATAGGCGGCCTTGGGAAACACCACGGGTGCCGGAATGCCGTCATCACCGCGCAGGCGGAACTGTTGTGCCGCGAGCGTGCGCATCATCGCGCCGAAGTTGCCGCGGCCGCCGTTGACGTAGTACGCATGCAATTGCGCGGCGAGCCTGTCGTCGACGCCATGCGCTTCGTAGCGGTCGGTGGCGATCAGCACGCGCGGTACGCGCGCCTCGCTCCACAACGGTCCCAGCCGTTGCAGCATCGCGGTGACGATATGGTCGCGCGGCGCATCGACGACCAGCAGGTCGGCACCGTTGATGAACGGCGCGACGTCCTGCGCCGGCATGCGCTCCAGGTACTGCGCATCGAGCGCCATGCCCTGCGCCTGCGCCAGCTCGCGCAGCGGCCCGAACTTGCCGGCCGGCACCGGCGAACTGGTCAGGATGGCGATGCGCGGCATTGCAGCGTGTGCCGCGCCCATCCACATCAGCAGGCACAGCAGCACCCGGAGGCAGCGGCTGGTTATGTTTTGTGGGGACATGCGATACCTCCTTGAGCCCATGCGGCTCAGAACGACAGCTTCAGGCTGGCGGCGAAGGTGCGGCCCGGCTGCGTGTAGAAGTCCACCCCGGGCTCGGTGGCCGAGACGCCGGTCTGGCGCACGTCGCCCCACAGCCAGTACTTCTTGTCGAACAGGTTGTTCACCGACAGCGCCAGGCTGACATAGCGGTTGAAGCGCCACCACGCCTGCAGGTCGACCACGCCGTAGCCGGCGGGCTTGAAGTAGGTGAACGACGTGTCGTCGGTACGCGTGACCGGGCGCGCGCCGCGCCAGCGGATCGCGGCGCCCTGGCCCGGCACGCGCTCCCAGGTCAGCCCCGCGCTCGCGCGCAGCGGCGATACGCTGTTGAGCGGCTGGTCGGTCTGCTCATTGGTGCCGTGCGCGTACGCGACCGCGCCGTCGATGCGCCATTGCGGCAGGAAGCGCCACACGCCGCGCCACTCGGCGCCGTAGATGCGCACGCTGGTCTGGTTGCGGTACTGGTAGGTCGCGCGCAGGCCGGGCAGGCACGCGGGGTCGGACGGGCAGGTCAGCTGCACCTGTTCGATGAAGTCGCGGTAGCGGTTGTCGAACAGCGCCACGCTGGTCTGCACCTTGTCGCTGGTATAACGCGCGCCCACCTCGAACGAGCGGCTCTTCTCCGGGTTCAGGTCGGCATTGGGCGCGGCGCCATAGCCCTGCACCGGGTTGCGGAAGCTGCCATTGACTTCCTGGTAATTGGGCGCGCGGTAGCCGAACACGTATTGCGCCCACAGGTTGACGTGGTCGGTCGCCTGCCACAGCGCCGACAGCTTCGGCGACACATGCGAATCGCTCTTGCTGACCGCCGGGCGGCCGCCCGCACTGGTGTAGACCAGGTCGTCGCCATCCGGCGACAGCGAGTAGTGGTCGAAGCGCAGCCCCGGCGTCAGCGTGAAGCGGCCATCGAAGAAGCGCATCTCGTCCTGCGCGAACACGCCGGTCTGGCGCGTCTCGCCGGTGGGGAAGTCATGCACCGGGAAGTTCTCGCCGGCGAGCGACCTGGTGGTGGTGCCGGTGGTCAGGTTGACCACGGTGGCGTCGCGCGATTCGGACGTGCGCGTACGCATGAAATCCATGCCGCCGATCAGCCGGTGCCCGACGCTGCCGGTGGCGAAGGACTTGTCGCCCTGCAAGTTGAAGCCGGTCTGCTCCTGCCTGAAGGCAAAGCCCAGCGCGACATTGCACAGGCTGGTGCCGCGCGTGGTGGCCGAGCAGCCGGTGCTGGTGTTGCTGCGCACCTGGTTGGTCAGCGTGGAGGTCTCCGACTCCTGGTAGTAAACCTGCGCGGCCAGGCGATCCAGCACGCGGCTGGCGGGCTGCCACGCGTAGTCCAGGCTGACGCGGTCGCGGCTCAGGTCTTCATTGCCGCTGGCGGCGGTGACGCGCGGCAGGGCTGTGGATAACCGCAGCAGGTCGGTGTCGGTATTGCCGTCGCGGTGCTCGTACGTGAACTTGAACTTGTGCCCGGGCGTGGCGTTGAGCAGGAGCTTGCCCAGCCATGCCTGCGTGCGCACGTCCTGCGGATTGGGCCTGGTGCGGTTGACCGAGTTGGAGTCATCGGTGCCCATGTTCTTCATTTCATGCGCGTTGCGGTTCGCATACATGAAGAGGCCCTGGAGGGTGTCGCCGCCGCCGGCCACGCCTGCGGTCTGGCCGAAGCCATTGTCGATGCCGTTCCAGTTCAGCCCGGCCTCGCCGCCGGCCTTGCGGCCTTGCGTCAGGTCGGCCGGATCCTTGGTCGCATAGGCCACCACGCCGCCGATCGCATCCGAGCCATACAGGCTCGACGCCGGCCCGCGCAGCACTTCCACGCGCTTCAGGAACGAAAACTCCGGCGCATCGCGCGTCGAGCTGGAGATGTTCGACGGCCCGCCGCCATTGAAGAAGTCCGGCAGGCGCACGCCGTCGACCATCTGCAGCACGCGGTTGTCCTCGATGCCGCGGATATTGATGCTGCCCGCGCCAAAGCGGCGGCGGTCGCGCGGCACGTCGATATCGGGCTCGTCGGCGAACAGGCCGGTCTCGTCGACCGGCTGCGCGCGCTCGATCTGGCGCGCTTCACGCGTGGTGATGGTAGAGGCCACCGCATCGGCCCGCTCCTCGGTGCGGGTGGCGGTGACCACCACTTCATTGAGCGAGGCAAGCGTGGCGGTCTGGCGATCGCCCTCGGCGGCGAAGGCCGGCGACCCCAGCGCCGCGCAGACGGCGGCAATCGGCGTGACCCGGACGGCGGCGCGCAGGTGCGCCAGGCAGCGACGTTTCATGGATTCTCCCCAGAAGAAATCGGACGCTTGGCTGGCGGAAAACCGTGACAGGGTGGCTGGCTCGCGTAGAGGCGCTGCCCGGCCGGCGCATGGCCGCGGGTGACGCCGTTTTAGTTAACGAGAATTATTATCATTTAAGGCAGATAGGTAAATGACTTAAATCAAGGGCGTGGCGTGTGTGCCACATGTATGCAATGTTCGTCGGCTTGAACAACTCCGCCATGCCGTGCTAACTTTGTTTGCTAACGGTTAGCGCCATGCCCAGAAACCTTGCCATAACAATCATCGCCAAGGTCAATGGCCCCGCCGCGAATCGATTCTCGTACTGGCCGTCAGCCCCCGTGGAGGCGCTTACAAATGACCGAAATCCAGTTCATTGAACGTGACGGCCGCCGTGAATTTGCGGTGCTTCCCATCGAAGTGTGGGAGCGCGTCAAGCACCTGATTGAAGACGCCGGCGACGTCGCCCTGTTTGACGCCGCAAAGGCCAAGGACGATGGCTTCCGCGTGCCGGCCGCCGTGCTCGATGCCGAACTGGCCGGTGACCATCCGGTCAAGGCGTGGCGCAACTATCGCCGGCTGACGCAGGACGCGCTTGCCCGGGCTGCGGGGCTGAGCAAGCCGTATCTCAGCCAGATCGAAAACCGCTCGCGCGCCGGCAGCCCCGATGCGCTGCGCAGGCTGGCGCAAGCACTGGACGTACCTTGGGACATCCTTGGGGAATCGGACGAATAGCTGGCCTATCCAGCCATCGCCCTCAGTGCTGCGACACCGTCTCCCCAGGCACCTTCTCCGGCAACTTGTTGCCTTGCGAGTCGATCTGCAGCGGCCCCGTGCCCGAGAACCTGTCCAGCGCCAGGTAGATCACCGGCGTGATGAACAGCGTGATCACCTGCGAGAACAGCAGCCCGCCGACCACCGCCAGGCCCAGCGGCTGGCGCAGCTCGGCCCCGGCGCCGAGGCCCAGCGCCAGCGGCAGCGCGCCCATCACCGCGGCGAAGGTGGTCATCATGATCGGACGGAAGCGCAGCAGGCATGCCTGCCGGATTGCCTTTGCCGGCCTCATGCCCTGCTCGCGCTGCGCCGCCAGCGCGAAGTCGATCATCATGATCGCGTTCTTCTTGACGATGCCGATCAGCATCAGCACGCCGATGACCGCGATCAGCGACAGCTCGACATTGAAGATAAAGAGCGTCAGCAACGCGCCGACCGCCGCCGAGGGCAGGCCCGCCAGGATGGTCAGCGGGTGGATGTAGCTTTCGTACAGCACGCCCAGCAGCGTGTAGATCACCGCGATGGCGGCCACCAGCAGCACGATCTGCGTGGCCTGCGATGACTGGAACACCGCCGCGTCGCCGCCCCAGCTGGTGAAGATGGAGGTCGGCATCGCGATCTCCTGCTTGTAGCGGTCGATGCGCGCCGACGCGTCGCCCAGCGCTGCGCCCGGCGCCAGGTTGAACGACACCGTCACCGAAGGCAGCTGCCCCTGGTGATTGACGGCGATCGGGCCGACGCGGCGCTCGGTGGTGGCGAAGGCGGAAATCGGCACCATCTGGCCGGTCTTGCTGCGCACGTAGAGCTTGGCGAACGCGGTCTCGTCGACGCGGTCGATGTCGGCCGCCTGCAGGATCACGTAGTAGTTGTCGATCGGGGTGTAGATGGTCGACACCTGCCGCTCGCCGAACGCCGAATACAGCGCGGTGCGCACGTCCTGCATCTGCACGCCAAGCGCGTTGGCCTTGTCGCGGTCGATCGACAGGTGCGCTTCCAGGCCCGACTGCTGCGAGTCGCTGGTGACGTCGCGGAACAGGCTGTCGGCGCGCATCTTCGCCATCAGCTTGTCGGAGTGGTCCTGCAGCTGGCCCGCCTTCGCGCTCTGCAGCGTGTACTGGTAGCGGCTCTTGCTCTGGCGCCCGCCGAGCTGCAGGTTCTGCACCGGCGCGAAATACACCGCCAGGCCTGGCACGCCGGCCACGTCGCGGCGCAGGGACTCGATCACCCTGGGCATGGCGTCGCGCTCGCCGCGCGGCTTGAGCTCGACGAACATGCGGCCGGTGTTGATGGCCGGCGACGACCCGCCGCCGATGGCCACCACGATGCTCTTGACCGCGGGGTTGGCGCGCATGCGCTCGGCCGCATCGCGTAGCCGCTCGGACATGGCATCGAAGGAAATATCCTGCGGGCCTTCGGCGTTGACGCGGATCTGGCCGATGTCTTCCTCGGGGAAGAAGCCCTTGGGGATCGTGACGAACAGCACCGCGGTCAGCACGAAGGTCAGACCCGCGGCCGCCAGCACGGTGCGCCGGTGCGCCAGGCACCAGTCCAGCCCACGCGCATAGCGGTGCAGCGTGAACTCGAACAGGTTCTCGAACCACTGCGTGGAGCGCATGCCCAGGGTCTGCTTCTGCGGCACGGCAGGCTGCGCCACCGCGTGGTCGCCATAGGCGTGGTGCGATTCATCCACCGGCACGTTCTCGGCCGACAGGAAGCGCGCGCACAGCATCGGGATCAGCGTCAGCGACACCGCTGCCGACACCAGGATCGCCAGCGACACCACCGCGGCGAACTCGTGGAACAGCAGCCCGATCACGCCCGGCATGAAGAAGACCGGGATGAACACCGCCACCAGCGAGATCGAGATCGACATGATGGTGAAGCCCATCTCGCGCGAGCCCACCAGCGCGGCCTTCAGCGGCGGCACGCCTTCCTCGATATGGCGCACGATGTTCTCGAGCATCACGATGGCATCGTCGACCACCAGGCCCACGGCCAGCGTTATGGCCAGCAGCGAGACGTTGTCCAGGCTGTAGCCGAACGCCTTCATCAGCGCCACCGTGCCGATCAGCGAGATCGGCAGCGACACCGTCGGGATCAGCGTGGCGGCGGCGCGGCGCAGGAACAGGAAGATCACCATCACCACCAGCGCCACCGTCAGCGCCAGCGTGAACTGCACGTCGTGGATCGATTCGCGGATCGAGCGCGAGCGGTCGTTGACCACCGCCACGTTGACCGAGCCGGGCATCTGCTCGACCAGGCGGGGCAGGGCGCTCTTGATCGCATCGACCACCGCCACGGTGTTGGCATCGGGCTGGCGCAGCACGGCCAGCACGATCGAGCGCTCGTTGTTGAGCCAGCTGCCGGTCTTGATGGTCTCGACGCTGTCCTCGACCTCGGCCACGTCGGACAGCCGCACCAGCGCGCCGTTGGGCTGGCTGGCGACGATGATGTTGCGGAAGGCATCCGCATTGGTCATCTGCCGGTTGGCCTGGATGGTCAGGGTCTGGCGCGCGCTGTCGAGCGTGCCCACCGGCGTGTTGGCGTTGGCGCGGTTCAGCGCCGTGGCCAGTTCGTCCAGCGTCAGGCCGCGCGCGGCCAGCGCGTCGGGGTGCGCGCGCACACGCACGGCAAAGCGCTTCTGCCCGAATACCTGCACCTGCGCCACGCCCGGCAGCGTGGCCAGCGTGGGCGAGATCAGGTTGTCGCCGAAGGCGTTCAGGTCGGCCAGGCTCATCGCCGGCGAGTTGATCGCCAGCAGCAGCACCGGCGCATCGGCCGGGTTGACCTTGCGGTACGACGGCGGCGTCGTCATCTCGATCGGCAGCGAACGCTGGGCGCGGAACAGCGCCGCCTGCACGTCCACGGCCGCGTCGTCGATGTCGCGGTCGTTGTTGAATTCGATGGTGATGCTGGAGTTGCCGAGCGTGTTCGACGAACTGATCACCGACACGCCGGGGATGGTCGCGAACTGCTTTTCCAGCTGCGTCGCCACCGATGCCGCCATGGTTTCCGGGCTCGCGCCCGGCAGCGTCGCGGTGACCTGGATCACCGGCGAGTTGAAGCTGGGCAGCGCGGCGATCGGGATGGTCGGGTACAGCACGATGCCGGTGACGATCACGGCCAGGCACAGCAGCACCGTCATCACCGGACGGCGGATGCAGAGTTCGGACAGCGTCATGGCTCAGTGTCCCGCGGCGGCGTTGGCGGGACTGGCTGGCCGAGCGGAGGCGGCGCCGGCCGGCGCCTCGCGCACCAGCGCGCCCGGGCGCAGGTTCTGCGTGCCTTCCACGACCACGCGGGCGCCCGGCTGCACGCCTTCCACCACGGCCGCGGCGGCGGTGGTGGAGACCACCTGCACCGGCATGCGCGCGACCTTGCTGTCGGGCTGCACCACATAGACGAAACGGCCTTCGGGGCCGGTCACCACCGCCTGCGGCGGCACCGACAACGCCCCCCTGAGCGTCTGCACCACCGCGCTGACGTTGGCGTAGGTGCCCGGCCACAGCCGCTGCTCGTCGTTGTCGAACTGGGCCTTGACGCGGATGGTGCCGTATTGCGGGTCGACCGTGTTATCCACGAAGGTGATCCTGCCGGTCACCGGGGTCTTGCTGCCGTCGTTGGGCTGGGCGGTGACCTGCACCGGGCCGGCCTGCAGCGCCTCGCGCAGCGCCGCCAGCTGGCGCTCGGGCAGGCTGAAGGTCACGGCGATCGGCTGCACCTGCGCGATGGTGACCATCGGCACGGCGCCGCTGGGCAGCACCAGCGAGCCCGGGAAGGCATTGATCACGCCGGTGCGGCCGCTGATGGTGGCGCGGATCGAGCCATAGCTGATCGCGACGCGGCTGGCCTCGATGGCGGCCTGGTCGGCGCGCACCGTGGCTTCGAAGCCATCGACCCGGGCCTGCGCGGTATCGACCGCGCTCCTGGAAATGAAGTTGCGCTCGAGCAGTTCCTTGCTGCGCGCCAGCGTGCGGCGGGCGTCGGCCAGGTCGGCCTGGTCCTTCAGCAACTGCGCCCGGGCC
Source organism: Cupriavidus oxalaticus (assembly GCF_016894385.1). NCBI lineage: Bacteria > Pseudomonadati > Pseudomonadota > Betaproteobacteria > Burkholderiales > Burkholderiaceae > Cupriavidus > Cupriavidus oxalaticus. Next base: position 3,832,271 of record NZ_CP069812.1, on the reverse strand, counting down.
TTGGCCAGGTTGGCCTCGTCCATGCGCGTGTCGAGCGAGAACAGCAGGTCGCCCGGCTTGACCGTCTGGCCTTCCTTGATATGGACCGTGCGCACCGTGCTGGACACCTGCGGCCGCATCTCGACCGTGGATAGCGCCGTGACATTGCCGTTGGCCGTGACCTGCAGCGGCACGTCGCCCTGCTGCACCAGCGCGGTGGTCACCACTACCGCGGCGGGCGGCTTGGGCGCCGGCTTGGGCGCGAGCCACGTGCGCCAGGCAAACCAGCCGAACCCGGCCAGCACCAGCACGGTTGTGACCAGTACCCACGGCGATACCCGGCCGCGCCCGGTCCCGGCGGCCGCACTCCAGTTACTGTCGACGAAGCCCCTGGGCTGGTCGATCCTGTCAGTTTTCATGTTCTCTGTGGACCCTCTGCACCGCGTCTTGCGCCACTCCCCGTGATCCGCGCCGGCCTGTTGTGATCGAATGTCGCCGGCGCGTGTTGCGCAAAGACTCTACTAGTACCGCGCTTCGCCCGCCGGAGCCAGCGTCGCGTATTACAGTCCATTACAGGGGTGTAAGGGTTTCGTGACGGCAGGCGCTGGCACACGCGCTCCGGGCCACGGAAGAAGCCGGATGTGAATTTGGCGGGGCGCTTGTATCGTTAGACAAACATTATCAGAAAAGCTGCCGCCGGCTGTCACGACGCCACTGGTTGACGCTGTCGACCGACAGCTCGCGTGGCCCCGGCTGCACAATGATGGCGTCGCCGGCGCGGACCTGGCCGGTCACCAGCACGCTCAGGTAGACGCCCGAATACCCGCTCTGCACCATGTCGCGCACCGCGTGGCGGTAGCCGAGCGCGGCATTGAACTTGTAGCAGGGCCGGCGCGGCGCCTCCACCCGCAGCAGTGCCGTCCCGGCACGCACCAGGTCGCCGATCCACAGGTCGGATTCCAGCAGGCCTTCCATGCTCAGGTTCTCGCCCAGCGCGCCGAACGGCAGCGGCTGGCCCGATTCGGGCTGCCCGCAGGCGCGCCGGCGCGCATTCCACCAGGGGTAATGCTCGGACGGATAGGCGTAGACCGCCTTGTCGCGGCCGCCGTGGACGGTCAGGTCGGCCTGCTCGTCGCCGGCCAGGCCCAGCGGACGCACCTGCACCGAAAGCGGGTGCAGCAGGGTGCTGACCGGATGCTTGCGGATGCCGGACAGCACTACCGCCTCGGTGCCGGCGCCGGCCACGACCAGCGGGATCGCCTTGCCAAGGCTCACGGCCAGCACGCGTGCATTGCCTTGCCAGCGTCCGGAATCGCTCACATGCGCCCCCGCTCGATGGTTGTGGAAAGGGATGTGGATAAGCTGCGGATATCCCTGAGGATAACGGGGCGGATAACGCTGTGGACAAGTGCTTGGTGCGGTGCCTCACAAGACGCCGCGGGGGACGCGCGGCAGGCGCGCGCCCGGGGACATGGCGCCCCGGGGCGGGGCTTCAGCCGGCGTTGGGTGCCTGCTGCGGGGCCGGCGGGCGCTGCCACTGGCAGCCCAGCGAGCGGGCGCGCTGCGACACCGCCAGCGCCGCCAGCATCAGCGCCGCGGCGCCCCAGTGCAGCGAATCGACCCCGGCCAGGGTATAGATGGCGGCGCCGGCCATCGCGCCGGCCGCCTGTCCGAGGTAGATCGACGAAGAGTTCAGCGAGATCGAGGCCGAGGCCCGCTCCGGCGCCAGCAGCACCAGCCGCGCCTGCTGTGCGCTGTTGGTGGCAAACCCGCCCAGCCCCCACAGCATGAACAGCAGCACCAGCGCCACGCCGCCCAGGCCAGCCAGCGGCCACAGCACCATGGCGGCGACCGAGGTCAGCAGGGCCACCTGCACGATCCGGCTGGGCGTGACGCGGTCCATGCGCGACGCGGCCAGCGCATTGCCGAACACGCCGCAGGCGCCATAGGCGAGGAACATCAGGCTGAGCGCGCCGCCGCTGATGCCGTAGACATCGCGCATCAGCGGCGCGACATAGGTAAACATGGTGAACATGCCGGCCGACGACACCATGGTGGTCAGCACCACCAGCATGACCGGCTTGTGACGCAGCACCGCGGCCCAGGCCTCGCGCCCCACCGGCTCCACGTACAGCCCGCGCGGCAGCGACCGCCAGACCGCGGCCGACACCAGCAGCGCCAGAGCGCCCACCAAGCCCATGCTGACGCGCCAGCCCAGCGTGGTCGAGATCCAGGTGCCCAGCGGCACGCCCACCACGCTGGCGACGCTCCAGCCCAGGAAGACAAAGCTGATGGCACGGCCGCGCGTCTGCGCATTGACCAGCAGCGGCAGCGTCGCCGCGGTCTGCGGTGTGTAGATGGCGGCGCCGATCGCGGTCAGGAAGCGGATGGCCATCAGCGCCGCGAAGCTGGGCGCAAAGGCGGCCGCCAGGTGCATCACCGCATAGACCAGCAGCGATCCCGCCAGCAGCAGCCGGCGGTCGATGCGCGATCCCAGCGTGGCGAACAGCGGCGCGCCGACGCACGTGGCCAGTGCGAATACCGAAATCAGCTGCCCGGCACTGGCCGCGCCCAGCCCGAAATCCCCGGCAATGTCGTTCAACATGCCGGTCACGATCATCGCGCCGGTGCCGATGACGAAATTGCCGACGCAGAGCGTCACGAGCCTGGGATCCATGCCGGCCTTGGGAAGAGGGGGTGCGCGCGGGCGCTTGTTGTTGTCGGGGCTGCCGCCAGGGACCATTGCGGCCGGCGGTTAGGGAAGTCCCGAGTGTAGCGGGATTGGGGGATTCGCGTTGACGAGGCAATCGCGCTAGCCGCAGCCAATACCCTTTCCTGCTGGCACGCTTACCCAGTCATTCCCGCGCAGGCGGGAATCCAGCGTCCTTGAAGTCCCCCGAAGGGGGACAAAAAGCCACTGGGTCCCCGCCTACGCGGGGACGACAACCGCCGGTTACTGGCAAGCCAACCGGCAGAACAGAAACGCTCAGCGCGACAGCGCCGGCGTCAACGCCTTGGGATTGACGATGCAGTCGTGATTGCCGCCCAGCACATCCAGGATGTTCTGGAACGCCGTGCGGAAGTACAGCTCATAGCTGTCGCGCTCGACATAGCCCAGGTGCGGCGTGCAGATGCAGTTTTCCATGCGCAGCAGCGCGTGCCCCTGCAGGATCGGCTCGGATTCGAACACGTCGACCGCCGCCATGCCCGGGCGGCCACGGTTGAGCGCAGTGACCAGCGCGTTCTCTTCCAGCAGTTCGGCACGGCTGGTATTGACGAACAGCGCGGTGGGCTTCATCCGCGTCAGGTCGGTCAGCTTGACGATGCCGCGGGTGTCGTCGTTCAGCCGCAGGTGCAGCGACAAGACGTCGCTGTCGGCAAAGAACTGCTCCTTGGAGGTGGCCACGTCGAGCCCGTCGGCGCGCGCCGCCTCCAGCGAGGCCTCGCGGCCCCACACCATCACCCGCATGCCGAAGGCCTTGCCATAGCCGGCCAGCAGACGGCCAATCTTGCCATAGCCCCAGATTCCCAGCGTCTGGCCGCGCAACACCTGGCCCAGCCCGAAATTGGGCGGCATCGTGGTCGATTTCAGACCCGATTGCTGCCACGCGCCGTGCTTGAGGCTGGCCACGTACTGCGGAATGCGCCGCTGCGCCGCCATGATCAGCGCCCAGGCCAGCTCGGCCGGGGCCACCGGCGAGCCGACGCCTTCCAGCACGGCCACACCGCGGTCGGTGGCGGCATCCAGGTCGATATGGCTGCCGGGACCGGCGCCGACCTTGCCGGTCTGGCTGATCAGCTTCAGTTTGGGCAGTTTTTCCAGCAGTTGCCGGGTGATACGGGTGCGTTCGCGGATCAGCACCACGGCTTCCACGTCCGACAGGCGCGCGGCCAGCTGGCCCACGCCCTTGACGGTGTTGTTGAACACCTTGACGTCGTGTCCCTCCAGCAGGCTGAAGCACGGCAGCTTGCGCACGGCGTCCTGGTAATCGTCGAGTACGGCAATCTTCATCGGCAACTCTGGTTTGTCTTCCGGCGCTTGTGCCGGTTGGTGCGCGCGGCAACCGAGCCGCGCGCCGCCCAACAGTATTGTGGATAACCCGGCGTCGGCGCCAGCATGCCGGCGCGCCGCGAGGTGAAACATCTCTTGCGCAACAACGGCGTCAATTGTTGCGCAGCAAAAAACAGGGGGGTGCGCCAGTGGTATCCTTGCCCGCTCCGGTGCCGCCGCGGATTGTCGGTCGAGCCTTGCTCCCGACACGCGGTCGCCGCCGGACAAAGCCCGCCCGGCGCGCGCAGCTACCCCTGCGCGGGCGAAGCGCAACTGTAGCGCAGCCGCAGGGACCGCCGCGACCTTTTGCACAACACGGGCCGCCGCGGAGTTGTAACGGGATGTGACGATCGGGACATGACGACCCCATGCCGCGATGCCGCCCTTCCGTCCACCGCGCGAGCAGCGGAAACACCGCCCCGCCGGCCAGGCTTTGCAAGGTTTCCTTCCCTTCCTTCCCTTTACAAACCTGGAGTTGCAATATGAACCACCCCACGATGCAAGGCATGGCGCCAGTGAATGCCCCGGCCTGGGTCAAGCACCCCAAGCTGGTCGCCTGGGTCGCCGAAATCGCCGCGCTGACCAAGCCCGACAATATCTACTGGTGCGACGGTTCGCAGGAAGAATATGACCGCCTGTGCGAGCAGATGGTCGCCGCCGGCACGATGAAGCGGCTGAACCCGGCCAGGCGCAAGAACTCCTTCCTGGCCCTGTCGGACCCGTCGGACGTGGCTCGCGTTGAAGACCGCACCTTTATCTGCGCGGAACGGCAGGAAGACGCCGGCCCCACCAACAACTGGACCGCCCCGGCCGAGATGCGCCAGACGCTGAACGGCCTGTTCGACGGCTGCATGCGCGGCCGCACGCTGTACGTGGTGCCGTTCTCGATGGGCCCGCTGGGCTCGCCCATCGCCCATATCGGCGTGGAACTGTCGGATTCGCCGTACGTGGCGGTCAACATGCGCATCATGACGCGCATGGGCCGTGCCGTGTACGACGTGCTGGGCCACGACGGCGAGTTCGTGCCGTGCGTGCACACCGTGGGCAAGCCGCTGGCCGCCGGCGAGAAGGACGTGCCGTGGCCGTGCAACCCGACCAAGTACATCGTCCATTTCCCGGAAACGCGCGAGATCTGGTCGTTCGGCTCGGGCTACGGCGGCAACGCGCTGCTGGGCAAGAAGTGCTTCGCACTGCGCATTGCATCGACCATGGGCCGCGACGAAGGCTGGCTCGCCGAGCACATGCTGATCCTGGGCGTGACCTCGCCCGAGGGCAAGAAGTACCACGTCGCCGCCGCGTTCCCGTCGGCCTGCGGCAAGACCAACTTCGCCATGCTGATCCCGCCCAAGGGCTTCGAGGGCTGGCAGGTCACCACCATCGGCGACGACATCGCCTGGATCAAGCCGGGCCAGGATGGCCGCCTGTACGCGATCAACCCGGAAGCCGGCTTCTTCGGCGTGGCCCCGGGCACCAGCGAGAAGACCAACTACAACGCGATGGCGACGCTGAGGGAGAACGTCATCTTCACCAACGTGGCGCTGACCGACGACGGCGACGTGTGGTGGGAAGGCATGACCAAAGAAGCGCCGGCGCACCTGATCGACTGGCAGGGCAAGGACTGGACCCCGGAAATCGCCAAGGAGACCGGCGCCAAGGCCGCCCACCCGAACTCGCGCTTCACCGCGCCGGCGTCGCAGTGCCCGTCGATCGACGAGAGCTGGGACAACCCGGCCGGCGTACCCATTGATGCGTTCATCTTCGGCGGCCGCCGCTCGACCACCGTGCCGCTGGTGACCGAGGCCCGCAACTGGACCGAAGGCGTGTACATGGCCGCCACCATGGGCTCGGAAACCACCGCCGCGGCCGCCGGCCAGCAAGGCGTGGTGCGCCGCGACCCGTTCGCCATGCTGCCGTTCTGCGGCTACAACATGAGCGACTACTTCGGGCACTGGCTGGCACTGGGCCAGAAGCTCGAAGCCGCGGGCGCGAAGCTGCCGAAGATCTACTGCGTCAACTGGTTCCGCAAGGACGCCGACGGCAACTTCGTGTGGCCGGGCTTCGGCGACAACATGCGCGTGCTGTCGTGGATGATCGACCGCGTGGAAGGCAAGGGCCAGGGCGCCGAGCACGTGTTCGGCACCACGCCGCGGTATGAGGACCTGAACTGGGACGGCGTGGCATTCTCGCCGGCGCAGTTCGAACAGGTGACCTCGATCGACCGCGATGCCTGGCGGGAGGAACTGGCGCTGCATGATGCGCTGTTCACGCAGCTGAATCATCGCCTGCCGCAGGCGCTGGCGGAAACGCGCGCGGCGCTGGGCAAGCGGCTGGAAGGCTAAGCCGCTGCCGGTTTGCTCGCCTCTCCCACGCAGTGGGAGAGGGGCCGGGGGTGAGGGCGGGCGGGTCAAAGGCTGGCGCCCGTGGGTTAAAACCGAAGGCCTTGCTTGATGTGGTGCCTAGCTACACCGCCCCTCACCCCGGCCCTCTCCCCGTGAGGGGAGAGGAAGAACACCTTGCCTGGGCGAGGTCGGGCGGCCTGGGAGCACCCGGAACCGCTCTCCTTTTCGGTGTCCTGGGGGCCTGTCAGCCGGCGTCGCTATCCCCCAGCGTCTCCACCGCATACTTCACCAACCCCGAGCGCCCCTCGATCCCCAGCTTGCGTTTCAGGTTGAGCCGGTGCGTCTCGACCGTGCGCACCGATACGCCCAGCTGCGCCGCAATCTCCTTGTTGGCCATCCCGCGCCCGATGCAGCCCAGGATGTCGCGCTCGCGCCGGGTCAGCGCATCCAGCGGCCCCGGACTCTGCTCGGCCATGCCGCGTGCGATGCGGGCACTGTAGAACACCCGCCCCGCCAGCACCGACTGGATCGCCGCCATCAGCTCATCGGCCGGCGCATCCTTCAGCACATAGCCCCGCGCCCCCGCCCGCACGGCCTGGCGCACATACTCCAGGTTGTCGTGCATCGACACGATCAATACCGCCAGCTCCGGATACCGGTCATGGAGCGCGGCCGCCAGCGCAATGCCGCCCATGCCGCGCATGCCGATATCGGTGATCACCAGGTCCGGCAGGTCGGCCTCGCCGGCACGGTCCAGCCACGCGAGCGCCGCCTCGCCGCCATCGGCCTCGCCGACCACGCGCAGCCCCGGCTGCAGCGCCAGGTGCATGCGCATGCCGTCGCGCACCAGCGCGTGGTCGTCGATCAGCAATACGCGCGCCGGTGCGCCGGCGTGGGTCGATTCAGGGGAACGGGTCATGACTGCGAAGGTCCGGCGGAAACAGGATCATGCGAAACGGCTGCGGGCTTTGGCGCAGGCTTGGCCAGGGGCAGCGACGCCACCAGCTCGGTGCCGCCGCTGCCGGAAACAATGTCGAACTGCCCGCACAACGCGGCGATGCGCTCGCCCAGGTTGCGCAGGCCGATGCCGCGCCGGGGATCGCGCTGCATGCTCGGCACGTCGAAGCCGGCGCCGTCGTCGCGCACCGTGAGCCGCGTGGCGTCGGCGTCGAACGCCAGCGACACGCGCACGTGCCGGGCCCCGGCGTGGCGCTCCACGTTGGTCAGCGCTTCCTGCGCGATGCGGAACAGGGCGGTGGCCTGCTCGTCGGGCAGCTCGCGCGGGGTGCCGCGCTGGGTCACGTCGATGTCCAGCCGGCTGCCGCCTTGCATCTCGCGCGCCAGGTGCTGGAGCGCGGCAAAAAGACCCAGGTCATCCAGCAGCGCCGGGCGCAGGTTGCGCGCCACGCGCCGCACTTCATTGAAGACGGTGTCGAGCCGGTTCAGCGCCATGCCCAGCACCGGCGCCACCGCGGCGCCTTCGGTCGGGGCCAGCCGCAGCCGGTTGGTGGCGGTCTCCAGCACCAGCTTGACCGACACCAGCAGCTGGCTGATGCCGTCGTGCAGCTCGCGCGACAGCCGCGCGCGTTCCTCTTCCTGCGACTGCACCACGCGCTGCGCCAGCTGGCGCAGCTTGGCGTCGGCCTCGCGGTGCTCGCTGACGTTCAGCGCCAGGCCGCTGGCGGCCACCAGCAGGATGCTGATGGCGGCGATCACGCCGATCCAGGCCATGGTCTCGCGGATATCGGTCTCGGCGCGCGCGTCGAGCTGGCGCAGCGTGCGCTCGACGTCATCCAGGTAGATCCCGGTACCGAGCATCCAGCCCCACTCCGGCACCGCCACGACATAGCCAAGCTTGGGCGCGAGTTGCTGCGACGAGGGTTTCTTCCACTGGTAGCGCACCGCGCCGCCTCCCGCCTTGGCAGCGGAGATCAGTTTCTGGATAGGTAGCGTGCCCTCGGCGTCGCGCATGGTCCACAGGTCCTTGCCGACCAGTTCGGGCTGGCGCGGGTGCATCAGGTTGCGGCCCTGCATGTCGTACAGGAAGAAGTAGCCATCGGGACCGTAGTCCAGCCGCGCCAGGGCTTCCATCGCCGCCTGCCGGGTAGCCAGGTCGGCGCGCCCGGAGCGCACCATGGGCGCGATCGCGCTTTGCGCCAGTTCTACGTAGTGGCGCAGCTCCATTTCCTTGCTCTGCAGGTAGGCGGCTTCGACCAGCGCGCGCTCATGCTGCGCGAGCTGCGTGGCCTGGTAGCGCACGGCAAAGGCGATGCCCAGCATGGCCACCGCAAGGGGCGCCACCGCGAGCAACAGGATCTTCTGGCGGAGTTTCATACAGGACCGGGGGTAAACACCGATGCCGCGCAGGCGGCATGCCACCGTCGATTTGCGTAGTACTACGCAGAAGTGCTGCGTAGTTACGCGCTTGTGCGGGGTTTGGCGGGTGTCAATACTACACGCCGGACACGCAAGCCGCCCCAACATGCGGCGCGCGTCCACGCAGCTGGTGCACCGGCCTACCCGGATGGTGCACCGCCTGCCTGCAAGACGAGATCCGGAAACGACACGAACCGGGCGAGCAGCAGCAGATCCCAGGAGACACCCTCACCGCCGGATTGCCCCAGCTGCCCGCCCCGGCGCGCCCGCCGCCGACCCAGCCCGTTGCCAGTTGCCAGTCCTTCGCCGCCGCAGGCTTTCCAAATCCCGGTCTGAGGAGACCTTCACTATGAATCGCATCGGAGAACACCTGGTGTGGCTGGCCGTCGCCGTGCTCGGCGCGTTTGCCTTCGGCACCGTCGCGCTGGCGCGCGGCGAGGCCGTCAGCGCGCTGTGGATCGTGGTTGCCGCGCTCTGCATCTACCTGATCGCCTACCGCTACTACAGCCGCTTTATCGCCGACAAGGTGATGCAGCTCGACCCGAAACGCATGACGCCGGCCTGGCGCCATAACGACGGCCTGGACTACGTGCCGACCAACAAGGCGGTGCTGTTCGGCCACCACTTCGCCGCGATCGCCGGCGCCGGCCCGCTGGTCGGCCCGGTGCTGGCCGCGCAGATGGGCTACATGCCGGGCATGCTGTGGCTGCTGGCCGGCGTGGTGTTCGCCGGCGCGGTGCAGGACTTCATGGTGCTGTTCATCTCCACGCGCCGCGACGGCCGCTCGCTGGGCGACCTGGTCAAGTCCGAAATGGGCACGGTGCCGGGCATGATCGCGCTGTTCGGCTGCTTCATGATCATGATCATCATCCTGGCGGTGCTGGCGCTGATCGTGGTGAAGGCGCTGGCCGACTCGCCGTGGGGCACCTTCACCGTGGCGGTGACCATTCCCATCGCCATCTTCATGGGCATCTACACCCGCTACATCCGCCCGGGCCGCATCGGCGAAGTGTCGGTGATCGGCTTCGTGCTGCTGATGCTGGCGATCATCGGCGGCCAGTACGTGCATGAAAGCGCGACGCTGGCGCCGCTGTTCACCTACGACGGCAAGGCGCTGACCTGGATGCTGATCATCTACGGCTTCATCGCCGCCGTGCTGCCGGTGTGGCTGCTGCTGGCCCCGCGCGACTACCTGTCGACCTTCCTGAAGATCGGCACCATCATCGCGCTGGCGGTGGGCATCGTGATCGTCGCGCCGGACCTGAAGATGCCGGCCTTCACGCAGTTCGCCGAGGGCGGCGGCCCGGTGTGGTCGGGCAACCTGTTCCCGTTCCTCTTCATCACCATCGCCTGCGGCGCGGTGTCGGGCTTCCATGCGCTGATCTCGTCGGGCACCACGCCCAAGCTGCTGGAGAACGAGACCCACGCGCGCTTCATCGGCTACGGCGCGATGCTGGCCGAGTCCTTCGTCGCCATCATGGCGCTGGTGGCCGCAGCGGTGATCGAGCCGGGCGTGTACTTCGCCATGAACAGCCCGGCCGCCGTGATCGGCACCACGCCGGAAGCGGTGGCGCAGGCGGTCTCGACCTGGGGCTTCGTGATCACCCCCGACGTGCTGGTGCAGACCGCCAAGGACGTCGGCGAGAACACCATCATCTCGCGCGCCGGCGGCGCGCCGACGCTGGCCGTGGGCATCGCGCACATCCTGCACCAGGTGGTGGGCGGCCAGGCCATGATGGCGTTCTGGTACCACTTCGCCATCCTGTTCGAGGCACTGTTCATCCTGACCGCCGTCGACGCGGGCACCCGCGCCGGCCGCTTCATGCTGCAGGACCTGCTGGGCAGCTTCGTGCCATCGATGAAGCGCACCGATTCGCTGCCGGCCAACCTCATCGCCACCGCGCTGACCGTGGCGGCCTGGGGCTACTTCCTGTACCAGGGCGTGGTCGATCCGCTGGGCGGCATCAACACGCTGTGGCCGCTGTTCGGCATCTCCAACCAGATGCTGGCCGCCGTGGCGCTGGTGCTGGGCACCTGCGTGCTGGTCAAGATGAAGCGCGGCCAGTACGCCTGGGTCACGCTGGTGCCGACCGTCTGGCTGCTGATCTGCACGCTGACCGCCGGCTGGCAGAAGCTGTTCCATGCCGACCCCAAGGTCAGCTTCCTGACCCACGCCGCCAAGTTCAGCGCCGCCATTGCCGAAGGCAAGGTGCTGGCCCCGGCCAAGTCGATGGAGCAGATGCACCGCATCGTCTTCAATGACTACCTGGACGCCGGCCTGTGCGCGCTGTTCATGGTGGTGGTGCTGTCGATCGTGTTCTACGGCTTCAAGACCGCGCTGCAGGCCCGCGCGGTGAACCGCCCGACCGACAAGGAAACGCCGTTCGAGCCGCTGCCGGGCGCGGCTTCGGCCCAGTCCTGACCCTGACCTCGACAAGGAGCCCGCCATGCTGGAACAACTGGGTACGATGGGACGTTATCTCGGGCAATCGCTGCGGCTGATGGTCGGATTGCCCGACTACCAGAACTATGTGGCCCATATGGAAAGCGTGCACCCGGACCGCGCGCCGATGAGCTACGAGGAGTTCTTCCGCGAGCGCCAGGAAGCGCGATACGGCGGCGGGCAGGGCAAGTGCTGCTAAGCGCGCATTAAAAGGCATCCGGGCACCGTCTCGGATGCAGACAAAGCAGACAGGCGATCACATGGTCGCCTGTCTTTTTATTAAGTGTTGTATTTTCACCGCGCTTTTATTGCCCGGTTACGCCGTTTCTGTAGCGGGTTACAGGCCTTTACAGGTAGTTACAGCAAGGGCAGGGCTCCTTCCCTACACTTGCGACACATCATGGCAATTCAAAGGACAAAACAGATGACTCGCCATCCCGTTCGCAATCTGACCATTGCCCTCGCCCTGGCGGCCAGCGCGCTGCCGGCCTTCGCGGGCGACATGAACAACGCCCTCGGCGGCGCGCTAGGCGGCGTCGCCGGTGCCGCAGTGGGCGGCGCACTGGGCGGCAGCACCGGCGCAGTGATCGGTGGTGCGGTCGGTGGCGGCGCAGGTGGTGCCGTGACGTCCAACCGCCGCGAGCGCACGGGCGCCATCATCGGCGGCGCGCTCGGCGGTGGCGCGGGCACCGCCGCGGGCAACGCCATGGGCGGCCGTACCGGCGGCCTGATCGGCGCGGGCCTGGGCGGCGGTGCCGGTGCCGCGCTGGGCGGCAATGTCTCGCGCAGCAACTCGTATGACGACGACCGTCGTTATTACAAGAGCCACTACAAGCGCAAGAAGCACAAGCATCATCGCCATCACCACCACGACTGATCTTCCGTAGCGAAGCAAGAACGGGCCGCAAGGGCCCGTTTTTTTATTTGCGCCGTCTGGCACCATCGATGTCAGTACGGCAGTCGACCTGCCGCACGTCGCAACAAAAAAGCCCGCAGCCGGACATGCCGGGCTGCGGGCTTCTTCTCCAATAAAGTGGGAGAGGCCATTTGACGCTCTCCCAAAGCCGGTTGGAGACCAGGCAGAAGCAGAAAGGGCCGCTTACAGCGGCGCGCGATCGGTACCGGTCTCGTACCTGGCGCCGTCGGCAAAGGCGTCGAACTTGCCGGCGCGGGCGCCATCGGTGAGCACGTCGAATTTGCCAGCCTTGGCGCCGTCCGCATAGACGTCGAACTTGGCCACCTTGGCGCCATCGGTGAACACGTCGAACTTGCCGTTCTTGGCAAAGGCCGGCGCGGCGGACAGGGCGGCGGCGATAGTGGCGACAGCGATCAGGGCGGAGCGGTTTTTCATGATTCAGGCCTTCTGTATAGCTTGGATGCCGCAGCCGGCACTTCGGCGAAAAGGAATTGTTGCATTGCGGTATCCGATGGCTAGATATTAGGCATTTCCCTGATATCAATAAATATCAGGATCCACAATGATTAATTCTGATTTCAACAATAAAATAGCCTGATCGCGTAAGGATTCAGCGCAGAAACGGGAGACTATGTCATGGACCGCCTGCAATCGATGCGTGTGTTTTCCAAGGTGGTGGAACTGGGAAGCTTCGCGCGTGCAGCGCAACAGCTGGAAATGTCCAACGCCGTGGTCACCCGCTACGTCGCCGACCTGGAAAGCCACCTGGGCACCCGGCTGCTGAACCGCACCACCCGCAGCCTGTCGCTGACCGACGCCGGCGAAACCTACCTGCTGCGCTGCCAGCAGATCCTCGAAGACGTGGAAGAGGCCGAAAGCGTGGTCGCCGCGCGCAGCCAGTCACTGTCTGGCACGCTGCGGCTGGTGACGCCGGTCATGTTCGGCCTGCACCTGCTGCCCGAACTGCTGTCGCGCTTCCAGCAGCTTTATCCGGATGTGGTGTTCGACGTACTGCTGTCTGACCGCAATGTCGACATCGTCGAAGAAGGCCGCGACGTCGCCGTGATGCTGTCGGACCTGGGCCTGGGCTCGCATCTGGTGGCGCGTCCGCTGATATCGGCGGAGGTGATCCTGTGCGCGTCGCCCGGTTATGTGGCCGCGCACGCACCGCTGCGTCACGCGCATGAGCTCAGCCACCACCGCTGCATCGCCATGCGGCTGCCCAACGCCGAGCACGAGTGGACGCTGCTGGGTCCGGAGGGCGAGGTGACGGTGCCGATCCGCCCGGGCTTGCTGTGCAGCAACGCCGAGCTGGCGCACCAGGCGGCGCTGGCCAATATGGGCGTTGCCATGCTGTCTTCCTACCTCGCACGGCCAAATATCGAATCCGGCAAGCTGGTCCACGTGCTGCCGCAATACCAGTTGCCGCGGCGCGACGTCAGCGTGGTCTACCCGAGCCGGAAGTTCCTGCCGACCAAGGTACGCGCCTTTATCGATTTCCTGCTCGAGGAAGGGCAGGTCAAGGGCAAGGCGGAGGGCGTCGAGCCGCGGCATGCCGCGCATAGCGTAAGCCAGTAGCGGCCTCCCGGGCTCGCAGGGCCGGGCGCCAAGCGCCAGGCACCAGGAAGAAAAGGGACCCATTGCGGGCTAATGCCGTTCAGTTAACCACCGTCGTTCCCGCGAAGGCGGGAACCCAGTGACTTCAAAAGACGCTGGATTCCCGCCTTCGCGGGAATGACGGTAGTGTTTGATGCCTTAACTGAACGGCATTACCCATTGCGGGCCCCCTTTGTCGTGGCGGCCGGTGCCCGCCAGCTTTTCGACCGGCTTACTCGCCGGCCTCTACGGCGGTCTTCCGCGCGGCGCTCTTGGCAGGCGCCTTTTTGGCCGCGGTCTTGGTGGCGGTGGTCTTGGCGGTCGCAGTCTTCTTTGCTGCCGTCTTGGTGGCCGGGGCTTTGGCCGCCGCCTTCTTGGCCGGCGCCGGCGCCGCTTCCGCCTCGTCGTCGGCCTTGGCGGCGCCCCGCGCAGCCGTCTTGGCCGCGGTCTTTGCGCCCGGCTTGGGCTCGCGCGCCTCGAACTCGAAGCCGATCTTGCCGTCCGGCTGCTTGACCAGGAAGGCCTTGAAGTTGCGGCCGGTGCGCGAGGACTTGAAGCCGGTCAGCAGGTCGGTCTTGCCGTCATGGAGCAGCTTGCCGATCTGCTCGCGGCTGATCTCCTGCTGCAGGATGATCTTGCCGGTGGTGAAGTCGCAGCTCTTGGGGCTGGCCACGCTGTTCTCGCAGACGTACTTCATGCCGTGCTCGAACACCGCGCCGCCGCACTTCGGGCAGGTGCCGACCGGCTCCTGGCCGCTGAAGTCGACCGGCTCGCCGTCGCCCTCGTCGTCGTTCTGGCCGAAGTCGAACTCCATCTTGAAATGGCCTTCGTCGTCCTTGCCCAGCTTGAGAATGGCGGCGAACGGGCGGCCCATCTTGCTGCGGAAGCCCTGCAGCGGGCCGATTTCCTTCTTCAGCAGCAGTTCCTCGACCTCTTCGATCTCGAACTGGCGCCCGCCCGGGATCTTGCTGATCGAGAACTCGCACGCCGTGCAGGCAAAGCGGCGGTAGTTCTCCTTGACCTGCCCGCCGCACTGCGGGCAGGGCGTGTCCAGCGTGGCGTAGTCGCCCGGGATGGTGTCGCTGTCGTATTCCTTGGCGCGCTTGACGATCTGCTGCGTCATCTGCGCGATCTCGAGCATGAACTCGTCGCGCTTCAGGCGCCCGCGCTCGATCTGCGAAAGCTTGTGCTCCCACTCGCCGGTCAGCTCGGCCTGCGTCAGTTCCTGCACGCCCAGGCCGCGCAGCAGCGTCATCAGCTGGAACGCCTTGGCGGTCGGGATCAGCTCGCGGCCTTCTCGCACCAGGTACTTCTCGGTCAGCAGGCCTTCGATGATGGCGGCGCGCGTGGCCGGCGTGCCCAGGCCCTTGCCGGCCATGGCTTCGCGCAGCGCGTCGTCGTCCACCAGCTTGCCGGCGCCTTCCATGGCGGACAGCAGCGTGGCTTCGTTGTAGCGCGCGGGCGGCTTGGTGGTCAGGCCGACGCTCTCGACCTTGTCCGTCTTGACCTTCTCGTCCCTGGCCACCGGCACCAGGTTGGCGGCGTCCTTGTCGCCTTGCGCCTCGCGGCCATAGATCACCAGCCAGCCGGGATTGACCAGCACCTTGCCTTCGGTCTTGAAGTGGTGGCCGGCAACCTCGGTGATGCGGGTCGTAACCTGGAACTCCGCCGCCGGGAAGAACACCGCCAGGAAGCGGCGCACCACCAGGTCATACAGCTTCTGCTCCGGCTCCGACAGGTTCTTGGGCGCCTGCAGCGTCGGGATGATAGCGAAGTGGTCGCTGATCTTGCTGTTGTCGAAGATCTTCTTGTTTGGCTTGACCCAGCCCTGCGACAGGATCTTCTTCGCGTGCGGCAGGTAGTTGGGCGAGCTGTCGGCCAGCATGTCCATGGTCTGCTTGACCGTGTCCAGGTAGTCCTCCGGCAGCGCGCGCGCGTCGGTACGCGGGTAGGTCAGGACCTTGTGCTTCTCATACAGCGCCTGCGCCAGGCCCAGCGTGTTCTTGGCCGAAAAGCCGAAGCGCGAGTTGGCCTCGCGCTGCAGCGTGGTCAGGTCGAACAGTGCCGGCGACTGCTGCGTCGACGGCTTGGATTCCTCGGTGACGGTGCCCGGCTTGTCGCGGCAGGCGGCAACGATGCTCTTGGCCTCGGCCTCGCTCCACAGGCGCGACTCGCGCGCCTCGGGATCGAACTCGCTCTTCTTGAACTTGGGGTCGAACCAGCGGCCTTCGTACAGGCCCGCGGCGGCGATGAACTCGGCGCGCACTTCCCAGTAGTCGCGCGGGACGAAGTGCTTGATCTTCTCTTCGCGCTCGACCACGATCGACAGCGTCGGCGTCTGCACCCGGCCCACGGTGGTCAGGAAGAAGCCGCCACCCTTGCTGTTGAAGGCGGTCATGGCGCGCGTGCCGTTGATACCGACCAGCCAGTCGGCCTCGGAGCGGCAGCGCGCGGCGTCGGCCAGCGGCAGCATGTCCTCGTCCTCGCGCAGGCTGGCAAAGCCGTCGCGGATGGCCTGCGGCGTCATCGACTGCAGCCACAGGCGGCGGATCGGCTGCTTGGCCTTGGCCTGCTGCGCAATCAGGCGGAAGATCAGTTCCCCCTCGCGCCCCGCGTCGCAGGCGTTGATCAGGCCGGTCACGTCCTTGCGCTTGATCAGGCGGTTCAGCACCTTCAGGCGCGATTCGGTCTTGGCGATCGGGCGCAGGTCAAAATGCGGCGGGATCACCGGCAGGTTGGCAAAGCTCCATTTGCCGCGCTTGACTTCGTATTCGTCCGGAGCGGCGATCTCGACCAGGTGGCCGACTGCCGAGGACAGCACGTAGTCGTCGCTCTCGAAATACTCGTCGTGCTTGGTAAACCCCCCGAGGGCACGGGCGATATCCGCCGCGACCGACGGTTTTTCCGCGATGATGAGGGCTTTTGACATGGGAAAGGGTCCTTGCGAGCCGCTTCCGGCAACCCGCTATTGCACTGCAAACGTAGTAATCAGAACGCCGGGAGGCTTTGAGGCGCCAATAATAAGCGCGGTTTCAACGACGGTGCAAGCAAGCTCCGTCGTCGTTGCCAGCACCGCCTAGGCAGCGCCATGGCCTCCGGCAAGTAACCAGTCCAGCACCTGCGGCACATCTTCCGCGCTTGCCGGCATCGCGCCACCGCGCGTCAGCATGCGTTCCAGCACCTCGACATGCGGCAGCAGCGTGCCATAAAACTGCGGCGCGCCGCCCGACGCCGGCTGTACCAGCAGCGTCGGGAAGTTCTCGATATCGATATCGCCGAGCGCATCGGCATGGGTCTCGATATCGATCCAGACGAAACAGTCCTGGGGATGGCGCCCGGCCAGTGCCGCCAGCGCCTTCAGGTAATCCCGGCAGGTACCGCACCACTGCGCGCACAGGCAAGCCACCAGGCGGCCCTGTGGCCGCGCGGCCAGGCATTTGGCAATGGCGGCGGCGTCACGCTCGGGAAAGTAAACGGTCATGGCATCGGAATCATGAGGCGCCCGCGGCATGCGGACGCCGGCGATTGTATCGGTAACGGGGCCGTGCCCCCCGTTGCTGTGGCACACGCCTAGTTCAGCCCAGGCGCCGGAACAGGTTTCCCGGTAGACGTTCGGCCACCCCGGCCAGTTCCAGCTCGAGCAGGCGCGCCGCGACCGTCTCCGGGGGCTGGCCGCTGCGCTCGCACAGCGCGTCCAGCGTAACCGGATCGTAGCCGAGTGCCGGCAACAGGATATCAGCCGGTTCTGAAAGTCGGGCCTTGCCGGTGACATCGTGGTCCTGGGCCACGGCGGCCCGCGGTGGGGCGGGGACGCCAAGTTCGTCGAGCACGTCCCCCACCGACTCCACCAGCTTCGCCCCCTGGCCGATCAGCAGGTGGCAGCCCCGCGACAGCGGCGCATGGATCGAGCCCGGGATCGCGAACACCTCGCGCCCGAGCTCCGCCGCCAGCCGCGCGGTGATCAGCGAACCCGAGCGCGCGGCCGCCTCGACCACCAGCACGCCGCGCGCAAGCGCCGCGATGATCCGGTTGCGCCGCGGGAAATTGGCCGCCAGCCCCCGCATGCCAAGGGGAAACTCGGTAACGATGGCGCCGCGCTGCGCCACCTCGCGTGCCAATGAAAGGTTCTCCGCGGGATAGACACGGTCGGCCCCGGTGCCGGTCACCGCCACGGTGCCGCCGCAGCCGCGCAGGCCGCCCGCATGGGCCGCCGCGTCGATACCCAGCGCCAGGCCCGACACCACCGTCAGCCCCGACTCGGACAAGCCGCGCCCGAACGTCAGCGCGTCGCGCGTGCCCTGCGCGGTGGCCGAGCGCGCGCCGACGATGGCCACGGCGGGGCGGGCCAGCATGGCGGGATCGCCCTGGATATATAGCAGCGGCGGCGGATCGGCCAGATCGAACAGCCGCCGGGGATAGGCGTCGTCGGCGAGCGTGACGAGGTGGTTGCCGGGCGTGTCGAGCCAGCGTAGCGTCCGGCCGGCCAGCGCCGACACCGCGGCGCCAGGGGCAGCCAGCACGGCGCGCGCCAGCCTGGCCGGCACCACCGACGACAGCGCCGCCACGCTTTGCGCCAGCACCTGCTGCGGCAGCCCGAATGCCGCCATCATGCGCCGCATCGCCACAGGGCCGACGCCGGGTGCGTTGGCCAGCCGCAGCCATGCGAGCACGTCCGCGGGCTCCCGCGTGGAGTCTGGCCGAATCACGCCAGCCAGGGGCAATGCCTTCATGCCATCCGCCAAGGCCGGTTCAGCGCGGCGAGGTGGCGCGATCGCCGACCGAGATCACATTGGAGGCGTCGGTCACCAGCGCGTACGACACGCCGGGAAACACGCGGAAGACAAAGGCGAGGCCGTAGCGCTCGTCGGGCAGGCGGATGCTGCGGTTGTGATCGGTCCGGTCATGCACGGTCTCGCCAGCGCGCGACAGCGCCAGCACTTGCCCGGGCTCGAGCCCGGCCTTGCTGCCGACGTTGAGCACCACCACCTGCCTGGCACCGCCGAATTCGACGCCGCCATAGACCTTGGCAACGCGGCCGTCGACCTCGGTATCGGGCGCATGCGGCATGTAGCGCACCGCTTCGCGCGCCGGCTGCGGCATCAGCAGCGTGCCCACGCCCATCTCTTGCTGGGCCTGCGTGACCTGCAGCGTGGAAACCGCATCGGGACCCTGCGCGCCGCGCGCCAGGCGAACGTTGCCTTCGTATTCGGCCTCATAGCCCAGCACGGCGTTGGTGACCGGATCGCGCACCGGCGTGACTGGCCGGTAGGCCTGCCAGTCGCTGCCGGCTGGCGCATCGGCGGCAATGCCGCGCGCGTAGGCGCTGTCGTCGCGGCCCAGGTACACCCGCGATTCAGGCACCGCGACGATCCGCGCCGACGTTGCGAGCGTGCCTTCATCGACCACCAGCGGGCGAATCAGGAACGGCTCGATATCGCTGGCAGAAATGCTGAGGATGGCGGCGCCGTCCGCGTCGCCACCACGTATGCGAGGCGACAGCTGCACGGTCCCGTTGCCGGCGGGCGTGGTCGACAGCCAGGCGCGGCCCTCGCTCTGGATCAGGTAAAGGATCTGGCCGGGGTAAATCAGGTGCGGGTTGCGGATCTGCTGCTGGTTCATGCCCCACAGCTCGGGCCAGCGCCATGGCTGGCGCAGGTATCGGCCCGAAATGCCCCACAGCGTATCGCCATTGCGCACGGTGTACTGCGAGGGCGCATTGGGGGCGAGATCGGCGATCGGGATACCCTGGCGGGCAGTGCGCTGGGCCTCGGCCTGCTGCGCCGCCGTGACCGTCAGGTCCGCGGCCCGGACGGGCAGGCTCGCCGCGGCAGTGATGCTGGCGGCACTCAGCAATGTAAGGGTGAACGCGTGCAGCCTGCGGCCCGACGCCGCCTGGTGTTCTTTGGTAAGATCGCGCATTTTCCTGAACCGGCCGGTGGTTCGGCCGGATTGACCCTGGAGAGCGTGCCTGCTTCGGCGCGCCTTGATTTTTTGTACTGGCGCCCCGATTCTGCATGTAAAGTCCCGACGCCGCAACGCGGCAGGGCCGCTCGCTGACGCGGGCGTTGCGCCCTAGCATCATGGCAAAACTCGACATCCTGACCTACCCCGATCCCCGCCTGCACACCGTCGCGAAACCCGTCGCGGCCGTGGACGACCGCATCCGCCAGTTGGTGAAGGACATGGCCGAGACCATGTACGAAGCCCCGGGCATCGGCCTGGCCGCGACGCAGGTGAACGTCCATGAGCAGGTCGTGGTGATCGACATTTCCGAAACGCGCGACCAGCTCCAGGTCTTTATCAACCCGGAAATCGTCTGGGCCAGCGACAACCGCAAGGTATGGGAAGAGGGCTGCCTGTCGGTGCCCGAGGTCTATGACCGCGTCGAGCGCCCCGACCGCGTGCGCGTGCGCGCGCTCAACGAGAAGGGCGAGACCTTCGAACTGGACGCCGACGACCTGCTGGCCGTATGCATCCAGCACGAGATCGACCACCTGCGCGGCAAGGTCTTTGTCGAGTACCTGTCGCCGCTCAAGCTGAACCGCATCAAGAGCAAGCTGCAGAAGCGCGAACGCACGCGCATGTAAGTCGCGCACGGCATCGGCGAGAAGCCCGCGAAGATGTAACAGCACGGCGGAATCCGCCGCCTGCGCTCGACACGCGCGCGGGGTCTGCTATCTTTATGACTTCCGAAGAACAAACGTACCGGCCGCGATAGCGGCCGGTTGCGCTTTCAGCCCGCGCTTTCAGCCAGTATTCACCTCGGAACCTGCCATGTCTCAAGCCAAGCCCCTGCGTGTCGCCTTTGCCGGCACGCCCGAGTTCGCGCGCGTCGCGCTTGAAGCCATCCACGCCGCCGGCTTTCCCGTGGTGGCCGTGCTGACGCAGCCGGACCGGCCCGCGGGCCGCGGCATGCAACTGCAGGCGAGTCCGGTCAAGCAGTACGCAATGGCCAACGGGCTCGGCCCGGTGCTGCAGCCCCGTTCGCTGCGCCGGCACGGCAAGTATCCGGAAGAGGCCGCGGCGGCCGTGGACACGCTGGCGGAGCTCGCCCCTGACGTGATGGTGGTCGCCGCCTACGGCCTGATCCTGCCCGCGGAGGTGCTGGCGTTGCCGCGCCTGGGCTGTCTCAACATCCACGGCTCGCTGCTGCCGCGCTGGCGCGGCGCCGCGCCGATCCACCGCGCCATCGAGGCCGGCGATGCCGAGACCGGCATCACGCTGATGCAGATGGACGAAGGCCTGGACACAGGCGACATGCTCACGCGCGAGGCCATGCCGATCGGCGCCGACGACACCACCGGCACGCTGCACGACAAGCTGGCCGCGCTGGGCGCGCGCATGACCGTCGGCGCGCTGCAGGAACTGGCCGCGGGCCGCGCGCTGGCCGCGACGAAGCAGCCCGAAGCCGGCGTCACCTACGCGGAGAAGATCGCCAAGGACGAGGCACCGCTGGACCTGCGCCGCCCGGCCACGGCGCTGGCCAGCCAGGTGCGCGCCTTCAACCCGTTCCCCGGCGCCACCGTGCAGGTCGGCGATACCGTCATCAAGTGCTGGCAGGCACTGCCGCTGGCCGCGGCCAGCAGCCTGCCGCACCCGCCCGGCACAGTGCTGGCGGCCGATGCCGGCGGCATCATCATCGCCTGCGGCGGCGGCAGCGCGCTGCAGGTCACCGAACTGCAGAAGCCGGGCGGGCGCCGCCAGCCGGCGCAGCAGTTCCTGCAGGCCATGCCGCTGCCGCCAGGCACGCGCTGCGCGGTGCCCGGCAATGGGACGACACAGGCATAATCGGTCAAGGCAGCGGGTCAAGGCAGCGCGGCAAGCACTTCGTGTGCGCCATGCGCCATGGTGCGGCGGGTGGGTAGCATCCTCCGCAAGCAGTTGAATTTTCTGGTGTTGGCCACTATCTAACGGTCATCGCACCGGCATGTTCTGCAAGTCTTGCAACGGCCGGCGCGGTCCACTACATGGAGATCACCGCAATGTTCAACTGGGTCAAGACCTTCATGCTGATGGCGGCCATCACGGCGCTGTTCATCGTCATCGGCGGCATGATCGGCGGACGCAGCGGCATGATGATGGCGCTGCTGCTCGCGCTCGGCATGAACTTCTTTTCCTACTGGTTCTCGGACAAGATGGTCCTGCGCATGTACAACGCGCAGGAAGTCGACGCCAGTACCGCGCCGCAGTTCTACGGCATGGTGCAGGAGCTGGCGCAGCGCGCCAGCCTGCCGATGCCGCGCGTCTACCTGATCAATGAAGACGCGCCGAACGCCTTCGCCACCGGCCGCAACCCGGAACACGCCGCGGTGGCGGCGACCACCGGCATCCTGCGCGTGCTGTCCGAGCGCGAGCTGCGCGGCGTGATGGCGCATGAGCTGGCGCACGTGCGCCATCGCGACATCCTGACCTCGACCATCGCCGCGACCATGGCCGGCGCGATCTCGGCGCTGGCCAACATGGCGATGTTCTTCGGCGGCCGCGACGAGAACGGCAACCGTACCAATCCCATCGCCAGCATCGCGGTGGCGATCCTGGCGCCGCTGGCGGCCTCGCTGATCCAGATGGCGATCTCGCGCGCGCGCGAATTCGAAGCCGACCGCGGCGGCGCCGAGATCAGCGGCGACCCGCAGGCGCTGGCCAGCGCGCTGGACAAGATCCATCGCTATGCGCGGGGCATCCCGTTCCAGGCGGCCGAGGAGCACCCGGCCACGGCGCAGATGATGATCATGAACCCGCTTTCGGGCGGCGGCATCGCCAACCTGTTCTCGACCCACCCGGCGACCGAGGAACGCATCGCGCGCCTGATGCAGATGGCGCAGACCGGGACCTATCCCGCCTGACCGAGCGGTAGTTTGCGAAGCCCTTGGGGACCCCGCCGGGGACCCGATGTGGCGGCAATTCCGGAACGCGGCTCCCACACAAGGTAAACTGCCCGCTGGTTTCAACATGGACCAGCGGGCATTTTTGTTGCCCTCGCCCGGCTGTCCACCGATTCACGACTTACCTGCCGCCTCGCCGCTGCCTGACCGATATGCGCCTGCCTCCCGATTCGCTTGCCTTCCAGATGCTTGGCGCCGCCGCCGCGGTACGCGCCGTCAGCGAAGGCACCGCCTTGCCGCAGGCGATCGAGGACGCCGCCGCGCAGCTGCGCCTGGACCGCGTACGCGATGCCGCCACGCGCGGCGCGCTGCAGGACATCGCTTACCGCACCATGCGCCAGTTCGGCACCGCGCGTGCGCTGGTGACCAAGCTGGTCACGCGCCCGCCCGGCGCGCAAGTGGACTCGCTGCTGGCAGTGGCACTGGCGCTGCTGCTCGAGCAGGCGCCGGGCCAGCGGCAGGACAAGGACAGCCAGGACGCGGCACAGGGCGCAACACAGGGCACCCCGGGCCGCGCCGGCTACAGCACCTTCACGGTGGTCGACCAGGCGGTCAGCGCAGCCGCCTCGGAACCCAAGACCGCGCATGCGCGCGGCCTCGTCAACGCGGTGCTGCGCCGTTTCCTGCGCGAGCGCAAGGCGCTGCTGGCCGAGGTCAACCGCGACGAACAGGCGCGCTGGAACCTGCCGCCGTGGTGGCTGCGCATGCTGCGCGAGGCGTACCCCGAGCAGTGGACCGATCTCGCCGCGAGCGTCAACGTGCGCCCGCCGATGACGCTGCGCGTCAACACCGCGCGGGTCAGCGTGAAGCAATACCAGACCGACCTGGCCAATGCCGGCCTGGCCGGCACCGTGGTCGGCCCGCAGGCCGTGCGCCTGGTGCGCGCGGTGCCGGTGACGCAATTGCCGGGCTTCGCCGAAGGCGTGGTGTCGGTGCAGGACGCCGGCGCGCAACTGGCCGCGCCGCTGCTCGAGGTGGCCGACGGCATGCGCGTGCTCGATGCCTGCGCCGCCCCCGGCGGCAAGACCGGCCACCTGCTGGAGCTTGGCGACATCGACGTGACCGCGGTGGAAAGCGACCCGCAGCGCGCCACCCGCATCAACGAAAACCTGGCGCGCCTCGGCAAGCAGGCCCGCGTCGTGGTGGGCGATGCCAGCCGGCCCGCCGACTGGTGGGACGGCCAGCCCTTCGACCGCATCCTGGCCGACGTGCCGTGCTCGGCCTCGGGCATCGTGCGGCGCCATCCCGATATCCGCTGGCTGCGCCGTGAAACCGATATCGCCAAGCTGGTCACCGAGCAGCGCCGCATCGTGTCGCAGCTGTGGCCGCTGCTCAAGCCGGGCGGCATCCTGGTCTACGTCACGTGTTCTATTTTCCCAACGGAGGGTGAGGAGCAGGCGCGCTGGTTTGGTGCGCAACTGGCAGATGCGATACGATTGCAGGCGCCGGGGCAGCTGCTGCCCGGCACCCGTACGACAACGCCCCCGGCCGGCGAACAAGGTGAAAAGGACCCCGGCCACGCCAGCCTGCCATCGGATCACGATGGCTTCTTCTACGCCCGCTTCCAGAAACGCGCCTGATCTGATCCGATGCTGAGCACGCCGCGCCCGTCAGACTGCCGCGTTACCGTGGATTTCGCCACGGGAATGACGCAACTGCGGACGCACCTGCTGGCGCGCATGCGGGTGGTGCTGATGCTCGCGCTGGCGCTGCTGCTGTGGCTGCCGCCTGCCGCCCATGCGCAGGTGATCGAGGCCACCGAGGCCCGCATCGAATACCAGGACGGCGGCTTCGAACTGGCCGCGAGCTTCGAGTTCGACCTGCCGCCCGCGCTGGAAGACGCCCTGCACAAGGGCATCTCGCTCTATTTCGTGGTCGATTTCGAGCTGACGCGGCCGCGCTGGTACTGGTTCGATGACAAGCCCGTCAACACCAGCCGCAGCGTGCGTTTGTCCTACCAGCCGCTGACGCGGCAATACCGCATTTCCACCGGCGGCCTGCAGCTGCCGTTCTCGCGGATGACGAGCGCGCTGCAGTTTATCCAGCGGGTACGCGGCTGGCGCGTGTTCGAGCGCAACGCGATCAAGCCCGGCGAGAGCTATCACGCGCAGGTGCGCATGCGGCTGGACCTGTCGCAACTGCCCAAGCCATTCCAGATCAATGCGGTCAATACGCGCGACTGGAACCTGGCTTCGGACTGGCGGCGCTTTATCTACACGGTGCCGACGGACCTGAACGCGGTACCAACGCCGGTGCCGGTGCCCGCGGTGCCGGCGCCGCCGCCGGCCTCGCCGCCGCTGCCCGCTTCACCTGTCGTGCCGGCAGTGCCTGCGCCCGCATCCGCGCCGGGCGCACCCGCCGCCGCAGTGGACCCGCGCAACACCGTGTTCGTGCAGGCGGCGTCGGCCGCGCTGTCGACCGCGCTGCTGGCGCAGCCGGCCCTGTCCGCCCTGTCCGCCCTGTCCGCCTCAAGCCAGCCATGAACACTTCGCTGTGGGACAGCCGTTTCCGCCGCGTGCTGTATCGCGTCGTGGCGGGCATCATCGCTTTCCTGGCGCTGGTGCTGGTCGGGCTGCTGGCCGGAGCATCGGCCAATACCGAATTCTTCGACCGCTATTTCACGCTGCTGTTCAAGGTGAACCTGGTGATCGGCGCGCTGCTGGTGCTGACCATCGGCGCACTCGCGGTGACGCTGTGGCTGCGCTACCGCCGCGGCAAGTTCGGCACGCGGCTGATGACCAAGCTGGCTGTGTTCTTCGGCGTGGTGGGCGTGCTGCCGGGCGTGCTGATCTACCTGGTGTCGCTGCAGTTCGTTTCGCGCAGCATCGAGTCGTGGTTCGACGTGCGCGTGGAAACCGCGCTCGAAGCCGGCCTCAACCTGGGCCGCGCCACCATCGACAGCGCGCTGGCCGACCTGCAGGGCAAGGCGCGGCTGATGGCCGAGCAGCTGGCCGGTTCGTCGGGCGTGTCAACGTCGCTGCAGCTGAGCCGGCTGCGCGAGCAGTACGGGGTACAGGAGGCGGCGATCTTCACCGGCAGCGGCCGCGTGCTGGCGAGCGCATCGAGCAATTACGCGGCGCTGGTGCCAGACCTGCCCTCGGGCGTGCTGGCCGAGCAGGCGCGGCTGGCGGGCGGCTACGCCGCGGTCGAAGGCGGCACCGATACGACGCAGGACAGCCAGGGCGCCGAGCGCGTCGACAGCAGCCACCTGTACCGGCTGCGCGTGATCATCCCGCTGGGCGCGGCGCCGACCACCGCGCAGGAGCAGATGGCTGCGAGCGTGCCGAGCGCGGCACCGCGTTCGCGCTGGGCCGGGTCGGGCCTGTCGGTGGAACGCCGTGCCGAGGAATCGCCATCGAGCGGCTTCGGCCTGGTCGGCGAGACCGTGCGCGAGGAGCGCTACCTGCAGGTGCTGCACCCGGTGCCGGCCGTGCTCGCGCGCAATGCCGACGAAGTCCAGCGCGCCTACCAGGAGTACCAGGAGAAAGCGCTGGGCCGCACCGGCCTGCGCAAGATGTATATCGGGACGCTGACGCTGACGCTGTTCCTCGCGGTCTTTATCGCGGTGATGCTGGCGCTGCTGCTCGGCGGCCAGCTGGCGCGGCCGCTGCTGATGCTGCTGCAGGGGACCAAGGAAGTGGCCGAGGGCGACCTGTCGCCCAAGCGCGAACTGAAGAGCCGCGATGAGCTTGGCATGCTGACCCAGCAGTTCAACCAGATGACGCGGCAGCTGGCCGAGGCGCGCCTGGCGGTCGAAGAAAACCGCGCGGCGCTGGAGCAGTCCAAGGCCTATCTTGAAAGCGTGCTGCAGAACCTGACCGCGGGCGTGCTGGTATTCGACCGGCGCTTCGTGCTGATCACCGCCAACCCCGGCGCCGAGCGTATCTTCCGCCAGCCGTTCGGCGCCGTGCTGGGACTGCCGGTGGAACAGATCCCGGGCATGGGCCCGTTCGGCGAGATCGTGCGCCAGGCGTTCTCGGACCAGAGCACCAGCAAGATGCTGGGCGGCGCCGAGCATTGGCAGAAGCAGATCGAGCTGCCGCAGGGCCACGGCGGCATGGACGAACAGCCGCTGACGCTGCTGGTGCGCGGCGCGCGGCTGCCCGGCGGCGAGCGCGACGAGCCCGGCTACGTCATCGTCTTCGACGATATTTCCGATGTGATTTCCGCTCAACGCTCGGTGGCCTGGGGCGAAGTGGCCCGGCGCCTCGCGCACGAGATCAAGAACCCGCTGACGCCGATCCAGCTGTCGGCCGAGCGGCTGCAGATGAAGCTCTCGCCCAAGCTCGAAGGCACCGACGCCGACGTGCTCAAGCGCGGCGCTGCGACCATCGTCAGCCAGGTGGCGGCGATGAAGCGCATGGTCGACGATTTCCGCGACTACGCGCGCACGCCGCCCGCGGTGCTGCAATCGCTGCAGCTCAACAGCCTGGTGTCAGAGGTGCTGCATCTGTATGGCATCGACGATCCCGCGGTGCACGAGCATCCGGTGATCCATCCGGCGCTGGGCACTGCGCTGCCCGAGATCAAGGGCGATCCGACGCAACTGCGCCAGGTCATCCACAACCTGCTCCAGAACGCGCAGGATGCGGCGGCCGAGAACGTCGCGGCGGGTAGGGCGGCGCCCCATATCACTCTGAACACCGAGACTGTAGAATACAAAGATTCTGCCGGCGAAAACCGGCAGGCCGTCAAGCTCACCATTGCGGACAATGGTCCCGGCTTTGCACCACGGATCCTGAGCCGTGCGTTCGAGCCCTACGTGACTACCAAAGCCAAGGGCACTGGTCTCGGGCTTGCGATGGTAAAGAAGATCATTGACGAACACGGCGCGCGCATCGAGCTGCGCAATCGCATGGAAGGTACGGAGGTCGTCGGCGCACAGATCTCGATCCTGTTCGTTAAGCTGACATAGTCAACATTTGGCGGTCCGCTCCGGAACGCTGCGGTGGGTTTAAGAGGGGAAGTATGGCAACCATCCTCGTAGTCGATGACGAAATGGGAATCCGGGAGCTGCTCTCGGAGATCCTCAGCGACGAAGGCCACGTGGTCGAACTCGCGGAAAACGCGCAGCAGGCGCGCGAATACCGCGCGGCCGGCACGCCCGATCTCGTGCTGCTCGATATCTGGATGCCCGATACCGATGGCGTCAGCCTGCTCAAGGAATGGTCCGCGCAGGGCCAGCTGACCATGCCCGTCATCATGATGTCGGGCCATGCCACCATCGACACCGCGGTCGAGGCCACCAAGATCGGCGCGCTGAATTTCCTGGAAAAACCGATCGCGCTGCAGAAGCTGCTGTCCGCGGTGGAGCAGGGCCTGGCACGCGGCATCGAACGTCCGCGCAGCGCCCCCGCCACCGCCGTCGCGCCGGCAAGCGCGCCTTCGGCCGAATCCGCCGGGACCACCACCGCACCGGAAGCCGTGGCCGAGACCACCACCAACGGCAGCCCCGCACGCGTGCCCGAGGCCGAGATGCAGTTCTCGTTCGACATGCCGCTGCGCGAAGCGCGCGACCTGTTCGAGCGCGCCTACTTCGAGTACCACCTGCTGCGCGAGCACGGCAGCATGACCCGCGTGGCCGAGAAGACCGGGCTGGAGCGTACCCACCTGTACCGCAAGCTCAAGCAGCTCGGCGTCGAACTGGGCCGCAACAAGCCCGAACCGGCCGAGCAGTGAGAGTGGGCCGGTGATGCAGATGTCGCTTGACGGTGTCAGAAATAACCGTTATAGTTTTCCTTCTTTGGCCCGGTAGCTCAGTCGGTAGAGCAGAGGATTGAAAATCCTTGTGTCGGCGGTTCGATTCCGTCCCAGGCCACCAGACAAATCAAGGGGTTGCAGCGCATCGCGTTGCAACCCCTTGTCCGTTTTGGGCGCCGTGTAACCACCTTGTAGCGGATTGCGGCAACGGCCCAGCCCCCGCCAACACCAACTCGCCCCGCGACAAGAAAAAGTCCCTACCCGATTTAGGGGAAATCGCCGAGCGTCGAATCCCAGTCGCACACCGATCACAAGTCCACCACTGCGACTACCGCGGGCTCCGCGGTCCACGTAGCCCCGTCGAATGGCCTCTCAGAGCTGGCGGGGGATGCCTCTGCCTTCGCGCAAGCGCGACTGCCATCCGGGCCAGACAAACTACACATCCACGGGGAAGGGGGCCAAAACGTGGATACCGATGGCTGGATACCGCCTCCCCGTCGACCTACCATTCCTGGATCGATACGGAGATGCCCATGCACACTACTGCAGCGCTTGCCCTTGGCTTCATCGTGCTGGGAGCAGCCGGTCTATGGTTGGTCGTACGGATAGGCTGCGCCATTGGCGACCGGCGGCGCCGGCGTGAGTGGGCAGCGAGAGAGAAGTCCGGCTGCATCACCGTCTGCGAGTATGGCCCGAACGGGCCGAATGGCATCCGCTGGATCGTGCGTCGCCCTCTCTCGGAGCGTCCCCCTCGGACGGATGTCGAGGTTCCTGCTTTCCTGCGCAAACACTCGCTTGAAGACGATTGATGATAGCTTTTCGATGCCCCAAGGTACCGCGAACGCGGGTGCTAAAGGCGTGACCTTCACCGGCACTTACGACTCTGCATACGACATTCAGACACCCGTCAGTGCGCTTGCAGGCAACTACTCCGGCGCTTCCGCAGTCATCAATGGCTCGTCGCCGATGACACTTACGGTCCATGCCGATGGCTCGATTTCTGGGTCCGCCGGTACTAGTCCGAATGTCTGTGATTTTTCGGGCACGATTGCCCCTCGGGCTACCGGTAAGGCGATCTATAACCTCACTGTGAAATATCAAGGCGGCGCTTGCAGTATGGGCACGAGTACGGTCTCGGGCTATGGAATCGCCGACACGACTGGCGGGGGAGCCACCACGCTGTATGCGGTTGGGCTATTGCCTGACCGAAGCGATGGTTTCTTGGGCGTTGCTACCAAGACTAGTGGGCCGGCACAGTGATCGAGAAAATGTTCGGGGTGCCTTAGGTTCGAGAATGCCTAGATGTTGGCCGGCCCGGCGCTACGGAAAGGGACTTCACCGTTTCCCTCGTCTGGACTGGCCGCGGTTACCCCTTGCGTACTGAGGTTAGCGTACCGGTGCGAACTAACGGCCCAAGCGGCGGTTCAAGGCGTCGGCCTGAGAAAACCTACCGAAGTGGCCACGGATGCGTTCTGCCCTGTCACTTGCTCACGCGAGTCGACCCCTTCGCTGGTAGCTGGTTGACCCCGCCTATCAGTCCTCGCGCCCAGGCTGCTGCTACTCGCGGCAGCCTGGCTTTTTTGCGCGGTGACAACGAAATGTGGATTTTTGTTATATCCACATGGAAACTCAGTGCGAGGTGGGAGTATTCCCATCAAGGCGGAAACCCCGTCAACAAAAGCAACGTCGAGCCGAATGGCCGAATGCATGGGTCAATGCCTCACCCCGTTCTTGCGCCGCGCTACACCTACCGCACCGAACCGCTTGCGGTAGTCTAGCGCGGAGCTGCGGTTGCAGACGATCTGCGGCTGACCTTAAAATAAATTAAATCTGATATTAAATTTTATAATCTGAATCCTGAGATGGCATTCTAGGAAGGTTCCTAAATCTCGGTCAGCGCGATGCCGATATGATTCAATGCCCGGCTTATTAGCCGGGTTCCCGGGCGCGCTCACGGCGGACTCTTCCCCCCCATTGCAACCGAGCCCCATCAAAGGGGGGCCGGGCATTTTTGCCGTGTGGTGTCCCGGTGTCCCTGTGCGGCATAGCAGTTGCCGTCGGCATGAAAAGAAGCAAGGAGGCGATGCAGCATGTGGAGTCATTCATCAACGAAGCGAGCGAGGTTCAGGCGCCCGCTGTTTGCCGCCCTTGCTGTACTGTTCGTAGTGGCTGCGACGGTAGTAGTTGGCCCCCGAACGGCCTCGTGGGCCGGCCCCTTTGATCTCCCCAAGGGGGATGATCCCATTATTGGCGACCTCGGGGGTGTGCCGGTTTCTGTCCCTGTCAACTACATCCACCTCGTGACCGAATACGACGGCGATCCAAGCGTATTCGACCCGGAACGCCGCA
Source organism: Cupriavidus oxalaticus (assembly GCF_016894385.1). Classification (NCBI taxonomy): domain Bacteria; kingdom Pseudomonadati; phylum Pseudomonadota; class Betaproteobacteria; order Burkholderiales; family Burkholderiaceae; genus Cupriavidus; species Cupriavidus oxalaticus. The sequence goes on along the minus strand of NZ_CP069812.1, from coordinate 3,801,640 downwards.
AGTGGACGCCGCCAGTCCGCACCTTCGCCTCAAAGATCAACTCGTTACCGCTGATGGTGCATTTGCCAGATTTTGCGCCGAGGACCCCTGAGAACGAAGCTAGCTATTACCGGACGCAGAAGTCAATCGCAGCGCCGATTGAGTGGCTGCCTATCGGGATCAGCGCTAGCACGTCATTGAATTTGAGTGATGAAAAATTAGAAAGCGGAAATTTATATGATCAAAATAAGAAAATCGAAGGGCTGTCGAAATTCCGCAACAAGCGATACGATCTGAAGGCCGAGACGATTTATGGATTAACTGAATACAGATCAGAAGAGATTGTGCATTATCCGAGCGGCCCCGCCACCAAAAAGGAGCGCCTGTTTTTTTTCACAGACAGCGGCAAGGATGTTGCATTTATTGAGTGCAATGCTAATGGAGAGCCATTTGAAGAAAGCCGTCGCAATGTTTGCACACATCGGTTTTCCTTGTATCCGGCCATAAAGGCAGAAGTATCTCTCCAGTATGACGCTCGCACATTGAGTCAGTGGATGGAGTACCAACGCAAGGCGCGCGAACTGATCTTGAGCTTTCGCGTGCAGCCCAGCAAGGGTGCAGGCATACCTGCTCGTCAACAAAAATAAAAGCGTACACCCATGCCAAAGTCCATCTCAGCACAATCGTTAAATGAAATTAGATTTCAACTCAATTCTGGCAAGTTAACGCCATCTCAGGTCTACAGCCAGTTTGAACAGTATGGCTACAAATACGCGGGATGGGCCGGTGGCGTGGCCGATGCTAATACTATCGCAGGGGCGTCGGCACTGACCTACATGCAAAACTTCGCCAAGGAGTTAGGCAAGCCGCTAACCGGCGTGCAGATTGAGCGAATTAAGCTTGATATGGCGAAAGGCTATCTCGACGCGCTATATCAACAAACAAATGAAGGCAGCCTGCCCGTCACGCGCGATATTAATAGTCGTGAGGTGTGGAATTTTCACAGCAAGGTCTTTGAGGACAATGGTCTTCGGCCCGGGGCTTGGACCCTGGACACGCCGTTTCGCGTGATAGAAAAAATGGGTGGCCCGGCCCAAGTCGAGCAGTACTGGAATATGCTGCGCGACACGGGTGGTGCCTACGGCGATGCATTATCAGCCAACATCTACACGCTCGGGGTCATGTATGGGGCCGCATCCTCACCTGATCCCTCCATCCGCGCCATGGCCAAGGACTGGCTGGAAAAGGCCCCCGGGGTGACATCGGGAAAAGAGCTTCAGAATCTTCTCGACGCTGTCACCCAGTTGGATAAGGTAGGCTTCCTTGATTCGATTGGGGTGGATGCAGTCAATACACTTCAGCAAATCCGCAATGAAGTCGAGGACCAGTTCAAGCATATCTTCGACAAACTGTTTTCGGATGCCACCGGCGCAAATGGTGTCGGCAATGCGCTTGCGGCACTCGGCGGCGACAGTATTCCACTGGTCGACAATGGCGGCACTTATTCCGACGCGGCGACGCCGACAGAGGAGGCGATTCTTGCTCAGCGACAGGCTTTCGCTGAACGAACCGCCAACTGGCAAAGCACCATCGAGCGCCTCTACGGTAGGGACGTTTCCCTTTACACGCTGGATGACGGCACGCGGGTTCTGGTCGACGGACAGCAAAAGGTGCTTGCCACTGTATCCATCGAAGGCGGCGATGTTCGCCTAACAGGTCTCCATGGCGAGATAGTCTCGGTCCAGGCGGACGGCCAACTTGCCGTAGCCGGCCCGGCGACAGATGGCTTGTCATCCGGCGAAATCCCCACGACGCCTGAAACGACACCCTCGGTGACACCTGAACCGGAATCACCAGTCACCCCAACTGCGGTACTCGGCAGCGTGCAAAGCATGCTGTCGCTCATCCAGGCCATCGACGCGGGCAACACGGTGGCCATCGCGGCCGCCAGTGCGGCGATGCTGGCCAATCTGGACGCGCTGCGCACCGACGTACATTTGCTGCCCAACGGCGTTGGGACGGGCCTTAACGCGCTGGCAGCGGGTCTGAACCTGTACAACGCCATCCAGGATGGCGACGGCTTGGGCATCGCGGCGTCCGGCCTAAACCTGGGTAGCCAGGCAGCGTTGATCTACGCCAACCTCCTCAAGGATGAAGGGCTGGCCTTGTTCCAGGCTGGGGCTGCCGAAGCGGGCAGCCTCTTGGACCTTGCGGGAACAATGGGCCAGGCGGCAAGCGGCCTGGCCCTGGTGGCGAGCATCGTATCTCTGGTGATGGCCATCGAGGACGGCAACGGCTACCAGATCGCCAGCACCACGCTCGGCACCGCTGCGGCAGCATGCGCCACGGCGTCTTACATGGGCTACACGGTCTACGCGTCCTACTGCCCACCGCTGGCATTCGCCGCCATGGCCGTTGCGATGATTGGCGCGGCATTTACCGACGACGATATCCCGACGCTCGAAGGCGAAGCGACCGCCGTCTGGAATCCGGATGGCAGCATCCATGTGCTGACCACCGTCGATACCGAGCAAGGCGGCGACACGCCGACCAAGATGCTGCAGGGCCTCATCGATAGCCTGCAGCAGTCGCTTGCCGCCCAGGTCGATGCCAACGGCGATCCGCTCTACGCCATCATTCCGCAGCGCCTGCCGACGATCGGCTACGCCTACGATCCGGATAGCTACCTGGGCAACATCGCCGGCGACGGGGGCGGCGCGCCCGGTCACCTGTACCTGAAATGGATTGACGAGAACGGTCAGGAGCAGACGCGCTATTACGATGGCGCCGGCAGTCGTGGCCAGGAAGGCCAGGCATCGCTGATGCAGGAATTCATAGCGCATGCGTTCAAGGCAGTTGTGCCGGCCTGGGAGGCCGAGACGGTGCTGGCCGCCATGAACGAACACGGGGCACTGACGCCTCCGGGCACGGGCAGCATTGACGAGAACCGGGCGCGCGTCGCGCAGCAGTTGCACAACCAGGATTGGCAAAGTCCCGACGATGCAGCCGGCATGCCCGAGCAGGACGCCGACGGCGTCCACCAGCACTTCACCGCGCTGACCGTTGATCTCAAGCCCGAACTGCCCGCTGCAGCGAACCCCGGGCGGATCGGCAAGAACGTCGATCTGGACGGCTATATCGAGCAAACCGACTGGGTTAATGCCAACCAGGGCATCCTTTCCATCGATGTGAACGGGGATGGCAGGATCAGCCAGAACGAAATCCTGACCAATGACCCGGATGCGGCTGCTAGTCACGCACGAAACAGCCTGCAGTGGCTGGACATCAACCACGATGGAAGGCTGGACGCGTCCGACCCTGCCTTTGCCGCGCTGGGCATCTGGCTGGACGTGAACCGCAACGGCCAGACGGACAAGGGCGAGTTCGCCTCGTTCCTCGACCGGGGTATCGCTAGTCTGGACTTCACCAGCACGCCGCCGGTGCTGCGGGCCGCCGACGGCAGCGTCATGAGCGTCACCGAGCAGCACCTGACCGCGGATGTACGCGGCGACGCCTATCAGGCGGCGTTCGTGGACACGGACGGCGACGGACAGCTCGACGCCTTTGCCGGAGTGCTGCACACGAAGGAAGGCGGCGAGACGGTCCTGAACGCGGTTGTCACCCACGACTACACCGGCGAAGCCGGCCATACCCATGGGGGTGAGGCCGCCCAGGACGCCAGCGGCGAAATGCGGGTCGAGGAAGGTGATACCACGATCCGCACCGCCAGCGACAAGCAGCATGAGCAGGTCCTGGCCGAGGACGTCATTGCCGTCGGCGACATTCGCGTGTCCGACGGCGAAGGACTCACGTCAGGCGAGACCACGGCCACGGATGTCGATGCCGGCGATGGCCGCCTGACCTCCAAGGGCAACGCCAGCAATAGCAGGCCGCCGCAGCGCACCGAGACTGTCCGCCCGGACGATGGCCGCGTCACCAGCGCGGCGCCGACGAATCCCGCAGACGCCTACGCCGCGATCCGGGATGAGTGGATCAAGAGCAGCGAAAGCCCGCTTAGCGGCGCCGGCGCGCTGGTTGGCGTGGGCATCGGCATGGTGGCCGGCGTGACCGGCGCCGAGGCTGCGGGCAGCCTTGAGCCGGATGCGTCGCTGGCCGTCGATACCAGCGGCAACAACACCGTCAGCCGCGTATCAGGCATCACGGATGCAACCGACGCATCGATCGCCTCCGCCGCGCCGCCCCTGTTCGTAGCGCCCCCGGTCGAGTCGCTGCCGCCCAGCCGCCGCCCTGCCAGCTCTGGCCTGGACCAAGTCCTGACGGTGGACGTGGCCCCGAGCCAGATCGAGACGGTGGCACCCCAACAGAATCCGGATGGCACAGGTTCCGGCACGGCAACCACTACTCCACTGCCCGAGCGGACCGTTACCGGTCCCAACGGTGAGGACGTACGCCTGGCCCCGCCCGACGTGATGGACGAGCATGTGGCCGGTGTAGAGGACACCCGTTATGCCTTCGACGCGGCGGTACTGCTGGCGAACGACACCACCAAGAACTTCATCACCAAGCCGCTGCGGCTGGTCGAGGTGTTCGGCGCCGAGCATGGCACGGTAGCCATCGTGGTCCAGCCCGACGGCAGCCAGCGCGTGGTGTACACGCCCGACCGCGACTACTGGGGGCCGACGCTCTTTCGCTACGTGGTCGAGGACGAGTATGGCCTGCAGTCGCTCGGGCGCGTCTACCTCGACATTGCCCCGGTCAATGATGCGCCGGTCACGGCGGGCGAGAACGTGGCAATGGACGAGGACGTCGGGATTCTGCTGTCGTCCGCCCAGCTGCTTGCCAATGATTTCGACGTGGATACGCCCACGGTCGGCGACGTGCTCAGCATTCTGGGCGTGTCGGATGCCCAGCACGGGTTGGTCAGGCTCGATGCCGACGGCAATATCCGCTTCCTGCCGGATCGTGACTACTTCGGTCCGGCCAGCTTCGTCTACTGGGTCTCGGACGGCAATGGCGGCCTCACGCCTGCCACCGTCAACCTGGAGATTCGCCCGGTCAATGACGCGCCCGTGGTCGCGGGCGAGACCATCGCCACCGACGAGGACACCGTCCTGCTGATCGACCAGGCGACGCTGCTGGCGAACGAGACCGATGTGGACAACCCGCATTCGGACCTGACGGTGTTCTCCGTGCGCAACGGCCAGCATGGCACGGTCGGACTGACCCCGGACGGGCAGATCCGCTTCGTGCCCGAGCAGGACTTTTTTGGCACGGCCACCTTCTTCTACACCGTCTACGACGGCGCGGGCGGCTACACCGAGGCCATGGCGACCGTGGACCTGGCGCCGGTCAACGACGCGCCGATTGTGACCGGCGAGACCTTCAGCGGCAACGAAGATGAAGCGCCCACCTTCACGGCGGCCAGCCTGCTGGGCAACGACCGCGACGTGGACGACCTGCAATCCTCCCTCACGCTGGTGGCGATCGGCAACGCCCAGCACGGCGAGGTCCGGCTGAACGCGGACGGCTCGGTCAGCTTCATCCCGGAAGCCGACTACTTCGGGCCGGCCAGCTTCGAGTACACCGTCTCGGACCCGCACGGCGCCACCACCACCGCGCGAGTCGATATCGACCTGGCTCCGGTCAATGACGCCCCGCGTCTGCGTGACGACGTGATCGATGGCACCGAGGACACGGCGCTCACCATCGAGGCGGCGGCGCTGCTGGCCAACGATGCAGACGTGGATGACCCGCACGAAGCGCTGACGATCACCCGTGTCAACGGCGCCACCCACGGCGCGGTCTCGCTGAACCCGGACGGCACGATCCGCTTCGTCCCGGACCAGGACTTCTTTGGCGATGCCAGCTTCACCTACGAGGTCAGCGACGCGGCCGGGGCCACCTCGACCGCTACCGCGACGATCCACGTGGCGCCGGTCAATGACGCCCCGATTGCCAACGACAACGTGGTCGATGGCCGCAAGGGCATCGCCATCACCATGACGGCGGCGGCCCTGCTGGCCGATGACTTCGATATCGACAACGCGCATAGTGATCTGCGCATTGTCGGGGTGTCGGATGCCGAGCACGGCACGGTGCGCTTGAACGCCGACGGCTCGGTCACCTTCCTGCCCGAGCCCGGCTATGGCGGCTACCCCGGCGCGCAGGGCCACTTCACCTACACCATCTCGGACGGCGCGGGCGGCTTCGCCACCGCCACCACGGCGGTCAACCTGGAGAAGATCAACACCACGCCGGTCGCGGTCGATGATGGCTTCTCGGGCTACGAGGACACGCCGTTCATCATCAACACCGCGCAGTTCCTCGGCAACGACGCGGACCCGGACGGCGATGCCCTGTCGGTCACCCAGGTCGCCAACGCCCAGCACGGCACGGTCGAAATCCAGGCCGACGGGCAGGTGCGCTTCACGCCGGACCCCGACTTCTACGGGCAGGCGTCGTTCCAGTACCTGGTGTCCGATCCTTATGGCGGCCAGACCTGGGCCACCGCATACCTGAACGTGGCAGCGGTCAACGATGCGCCGGTGATCGAGGCCATCGAGTATGGCCGTCCGATCTTCGGCTATTACTACGGGCCTGCGCCGCAGGTCGGCTCCGAAGCACCGGTCGACGGTGGCGGGCCGATCTGGGCTTCCTACGATGCCGATCACAACCGGGACCTGCACTACTTCCAGCCGCTCTATGATGAGGCGCTGGCAAAGTCGCTGGCCGCGCAGGGCCAGTTGCTCGGCGCGAATGGCAGCCCGTACACGCCGGCCCAGTACCTGAACGGCATGCTGAAGCCGCTCGCATTGGATCAGATCGACAGCTTCACGCAGGCGAATTCGGGCGGTGTAGACCTTGCCGTCTACGTTCTGCCGACAGATGATCCGCAACGGCAGATGGGCCGCATCGTCGCCTACGACCCGGACGGCGATTCGGCTGCCATCGTCATCTCGATTGCCCAGGGGCCGCAGCACGGGCACGCTTATGCCAATGCCTACGTCGATACCTTCACGCCCAGCTATGAGGGCCACACCTGGCTGGCCGGGCACCTCCTGCCGGCGACCGACTATTGGCAGTATCTCAGCCACCGTGGCGACCCGTACAACGGCGCGGACAATTTCACCATCCGCGTCCAGGACCCCCAGGGGGGCTACACCGATGTTGTGATCGATGCCACCCACAAGGGCACCAATGCCAGCGGCGGTTTCACGCCGGTGGTGCTGGACCTGAACGGCAACGGGACGGAACTGCTGGCCGCCGACCAGTCGCAGGTCAAGGCGGATGTGAATCACGACGGAAAGACCGAGCAGATCGGCTGGGCGGCAGCGACCGATGGCGTGCTGGGCTACGACGCCGACGGCGACGGTCGCATTTCCATCGAGGAAACGCGCCTGACCAACTTCGCGCCAGGAGCCAAGACCGACGTGGAAGCGCTGGCGGCCTTCGACACCAACCACGATGGCAAGATCAACCAGGCGGATGCCGGCTGGAGCCGGTTCAAGGTGGTGCAGGACGTTGACGGCAACGGCGAATTCACTCAGGCCGAGCACACGTCTCTCGACGAAGCCGGGATTGCCTCGATTGGCCTGGACCGCAAGGGCGACGCTCACCTCGATCACGGCAATGTGGTGTTCGGCACCATTGAGATCACGCACACCGACGGCAGCAAGAGCGAAGCCGCCGACGTGATGTTCGCGGGCAAGGACGTGCCGCTGCCGAGCTTCGCCCTGTACCTGGAGGAAGTCCATGCCGGCATCGTGCCGGCAGAGCCAGATGACCACTCTGCGCTGGCCGCAGACCAGGTTGCAATAGCACAGGTTGAAGAGGCCCACTCAGCGCAAGCATCTAACGAAAGTGGATGGGCGTCGAGATGGCCGTCAGACGATGAGATGAACCGGTGGGTGGCGGTGTTCATCCAGGCATGCAATACCGCTTTGCCGCGTGAGGATATGGGGCAGTTCGGCTATGTGCCGCCGCACGAGCCTACGCCGGCAGAAATCATTGCCAGCGCCGCGCAGGCGGGCTTGAACGACCTCGCCATGGGGGCCGGCTACCAGAACTGATCCCGCTTCATTCTTAATGCATCAACCAAGGCCGGAATGGGCGCGTCGCGCCCATTCCGTAGGGAGCGCTTTTTTGTCCAGTAATATCGTTTCCTCTTCTGCGGCTCCTCAAGCCGCCTCAACGCCGGAGCGCAACGCGCAGGTGGTCACCTTCTTCGCACGACTGCAGGAGGTGGCTGCAGGTGGCGAGATTGAGCAGCACTGGCGCAACTTTGGCAAGGGCGTCGAGGCCGCTGCCCAATCCATTGAGTACGCGCTGCGCGAACTGCGGTTCGAGTCTCGTATGCATCACGGCACAGTCCAGCAACTGGCAAAGGCAGCACTGCCGGTCATCGCCCTCGACCAGTCAGGCGATGCGGTGATAGTGGGCCGTGCGGAGGGGGATGACCTGCTGATCCAGCGTGTCGGGTCGGAGAAGGCCGAGACGGTCAAGGCAGCAGACTTCGCCCGCGAGTTCTCCGGTACCTGGGTCAGCGGTACCCTCAGCACCGATGCGGTGGTGGCAAAGCTCGACCCGGAGCGCCGCAAGTTCGGCTTCGCCTGGTTCTGGCATGCCCTGTCGAAGTACAAGACCGAGATGGCGCAGGTGCTGCTGGCAACCTTCTTCGTGCAGATTTTCGCGCTGATGACCCCGCTGGCGTTCCAGGTGGTGATCGACAAGGTGCTCACCCACCGCAGCCAGGCTACGCTCGTAGTGATGCTGATCGCCCTGGCCGGTGTAGCGTTCTTCGAGATGCTGCTGTCGGGCGCGCGCCACTACCTGTTCTCGCATACGACCAACCGCGTAGACGTGGAACTGGGGGCGCGACTCTTCGCACACCTGATGCGCCTGCCGATGTCGTTCTTCAACAGCCGCAATTCGGGCGAGATTATCGCCCGTGTGCGCGAACTGGAGTCTGCGCGCAACTTCCTGACCGGACAGGCGCTGACCGCCTGGCTGGATCTGCTGTTCGCCGTGGTCTACCTGGCGGTGATGTTCTACTACAGCCCGCTGCTGACCTTCATCGTGCTGGCTTTCCTGCCGATCTTCTTCGGCGCCTCGTATCTGGTCAGCCCGCTGCTGCGCAAGAAGCTGGAAGACAAGTTCGCCCTGGGCGCGGAGAACCAGAGCTTCCTTGCCGAAACCCTGGGCGCCATGGAAACCCTCAAGGGCCAAGCCATCGAGTCGAGCTGGCGGCGCATCTGGGAAAAGCGCCTGGCCCGCTATGTCACCTCGGCTTTCGAGTCGGGGCATACCGCCAACTGGACCAACCTGGTAATCCAGACCGCCAGCAAGCTGCTAACAGTGATCCTGCTGGGCGTTGGCGCCATGCAGGTCATCGATGGCAACCTGACCGTGGGCGGGCTCATCGCATTCAACATGCTCTCTGGCCGGGTCAATGCGCCCATCCTCAAGCTGTCATCGCTGTGGCAGGAATTCACGCAGATGCGTGTCTCGGTCAAGCGCCTGGCGGAAATCATGGATGCGCAGCCCGAAGCCGCCACGACCGGTAACAGGCGTGCAACCATCATTGGCGAAGTCGCGTTTGACAACGTCAGCTTCAAGTACCACGAGAACGGCCCGACCGTCCTGTCCGACGTGAACTTCAAGGTGAGGACCGGCGAGATCATCGGCGTGGTGGGCATTTCCGGGGCGGGCAAGACCACCCTGATGCGCCTGCTGCAACGCCTCTATGTGCCGCAGTCCGGGCGAGTGCTGGTGGATGGCATCGATCTGGCGTCGGCTGACCCGCACTGGCTGCGCTCGCAGGTGGGTGTCGTCGCACAGGACGCTGCGCTCTTCAACCTGACAGCAATGGAGAATATTGCGCTCGGCCAGCCCAGCCTCTCTTTCGAGGCCGTGATGGACGTTGCGCGGCTGGCAGGCGCGCACGACTTCATCAACGTGATGCCCCAAGGCTATGACACGGTGATCGGCGAGCGCGGCTGCCTGCTGTCGGGCGGCCAGCGCGCCCGCATCGCCATCGCCAGGGCGCTGGCCACCGATCCGCGCATCCTGCTGCTGGACGAAGCCACTGCCAGCCTCGACTACGAATCCGAACAGGTGATTCACAACAACCTGCGCCAGATTTGCGCGGGCCGCACCGTGTTCATCGCGGCGCACCGTCTGACGACGCTGCGCATGGCTGACCGCATCCTGGTGCTTGAAGACGGCAAGCTGGTCGAGGCGGGCCATCACACCAGCCTGATCGACAAGCCAGGGCGTTACCGCTCGCTGTTTGAGGCGTCGCGCGCGCTTGAAGCGCTCAGCAAGCCACTCTCTTCCCTCAACCACAAAGCCGTGCAGACGTTCCCCAACGCCGGAGAGTTCCATGTCTGACAAACAGCCCGCACCGAACCCGGTGCTGGACGATTTCGAGCGCGCCGCGAGCGGCGTGCGCAGCCGCCGCCCGGCGGGAAAGGCCGGCAGGATTACCCTGATGGTTTGTGGCATGGCTGCCATCGCGCTGACCCATGCCGTGTTCGCCAGGATGGACGTGGTGGTGTCCGCGCAGGGCAAGGTCATCCCTTCGGGCAAGTCCAAGGTGATACAGCCGCTCGAAGCCGGCATCGTGCGCCAGATCTACGTGCGCGACGGGCAGCGTGTGAAGGCCGGCGATGTCCTGATCGAACTGGACCCGACCACGACCGCCGCCGACCGCGACCGTCTGCAACGGGACCACTGGGAAGCCCAAGCCGAAATACGGCGCTTGACATCGATCCTCGACGGTAAAGCCACCATGCCGGCTATCGAGGGGCTACCTGATGACATCGCCAGGACGCAGCAGGCGCTGCTGACCAGCGCGCTGGCCGAGCACCGTGCCAAAATGGCCGCACTGGACGCCGAGATCGCCCGCAAGCGCGCCGACCGCGATGGTGCCGCCGCCAGCCTGGAGCAGATTCACGCGAGCCTGCCGCTGGTGACCAAGAAGAACGACATGCGCGAGGAGCTGGTCAAGACCGGCCACATCGCCGAGACGGGCCTGATCGAGACCCGGCTGGAATTGATCAACCTGCGGAAGGAACTGGCCCTGCAGACCAACCGGCTGGCCGAGGCCAACGCCGGCCTGAACGCCGCGCAGCAGCAGCGCGCGCAGGCCGTGGCTGAGTTCGCCGCGCGCCACTCGGCGGAACTGGCTGAGGAAAGCCGCAAAGCCGCGACCGCCGAACTGGAACTGGTCAAGGCCACCCAGCGCCGCGACCTGCAGATCCTGCGCGCCCCGATTGACGGCGTGGTGCAGCAACTGGCCGTGACCACCGTCGGCGGTGTGGTCACGCAGGCCCAGCCGGTGGCAACCGTGGTGCCGGAGCACACGGCGCTGGAAGTAGATGCCCAGGTGCAGAACAAGGACATCGGCTACGTCAAGCCCGGCCAGCGCGTCATCACCAAGGTGGAGACCTTCGACTTCACCCGCTTTGGCTACATCGAAGGCACAGTCCAATGGGTGGGCACCGACGCCATCAATGACCAGAAGCTGGGGCCGATCTATCCCGTGCGCATCCGGCTCGCCTCGGCGGCCACGCCGAACTCGGTGAACGGGCGCAAGGGCACGCTCACGCCCGGCATGAGCGTGACGGCGGACATCCGCGTGGACGAGCGCCGCATGATCTCTTACTTCCTGTCGCCGCTGCTGCGCTACAAGGACGAAGCGTTGCGGGAGCGGTGATGGCAAGACAGCATATTTTGACTGGCACCGCGCTGACGGTGCTGGTGGCGCTGACCGCTACACCTGCCACCGCCATTGATCTGCTGTCCGTCTACAGGTTCGCCCAGGGTGGCGATCCGACCTTCGAGGCGGCGCGCTATGCGCTGGAGGCCGGCCGAGAGAAGCTTCCACAGGCCCGCGCCGGCGTGCTGCCGACCGTGAACCTGAACGGCAATGGCGGGCGCCAGAACGGGCAGGCCAGCTTTGCCGGCAGCCCGTACCAGGACCGGAATGTCAACAACTGGGCCTGGAACCTGCAGCTTTCCCAGCCCGTGATCCGCGTTGCCAACTGGCTCGGCGTAGCGCAGGCCGGCGCGCAGGTCGAGCAGGCACAGGCTCAGTTCGCCCAGGCCGAGAGCGACCTGATCGTGCGCACGTCGCAGGCCTACTTCGACCTGCTGACGGCGCGCGACAGCGTAACGGTCGCCAAGGCGCAGCTGAAAGCGGTCGAGCAACAGCGAGTACTGGCCAAGCGCCGCTATGACGTGGGCGAAGCCACCATTACCGATGTGTACGAGGCGCAGTCCCGGCACGATCTAGGGCGCTCGCAGTTGGTGCAGGCGCTCAACGACCAGGAGGCCAGGCAGGCCGAACTGGAGCGCATTGTCGGCACGCTTCCGGAGCCGCTGGCGGGCCTCAGAGCCGACGTCAGCCTGCCGAGCCCCGAACCAATGGACGTGGCGGCGTGGATGGACAACGCCCGCACGAACAATCCGGCGGTCCGCACCCAGGTGGCGGCCACCGAAGTGGCCGAGAAGGAGGTGTCGAAGAACCGGGCCGCGCACCTGCCGACGCTGGACTTCACGGCCGGCTATGGCAACAACTACACCTCGGGCTCTATGACCTCACCGGCGGACATCGAGAACCGGGTACGCTCTGGCACCATCGGGCTACAACTGACGATCCCGCTCTACCAGGGCGGCGCGGTCAATTCGCGGGTCAATGAGGCAATTGCCAACCGGTACAAGTCGCGGGCTGAACTCGAAGCGGCGCGACGTCAGGCAGCCACGCAGGCTCGGCAAGCGTATGGCGGCGTGACCAGCGGATTGTCGCAGGTGGAGGCGCTGACCTCGGCGGTCACATCGAGCTTGGATTCCGTGAACGCCAACAAGATCGGCTACCGGATCGGTACGCGCGTGAACATCGACGTGCTCAATGCCGAACAGCAGCTTTTCGCGGCGCAACGCGACCTTGCGAGGGCCCGTTACGACACGATCCTGCAGGGCATGCGCCTTAAGGCAGCCGCCGGCACGCTGACCGAGTCGGACGTGCTAGCTGTCAATGCACTGCTGACCAACAATCTGGAACAGGAAACGCCTACGGTGCCTGCCATGCCCACAGCCTCCAATACCAAGCAACCAAGGACGAGCATCCAATGACCATCCCGACCGACAACGAAAAGCTGATGCAGTTTGCAGCCGAACAGGCACAGCGCGTCATCAAGAAGATTCCGCTGCTGGGACCGGTGTCCTGGCTGATGATGAACAACCCGACCACCCGCCACAGCTTCTTTGCCGATCTGGAGTGGCGCGTGATGCCGCCGCTGATCCTGGAACAGGCCAAGCTGTACATGCGGGGGGAGATGCCTACGGCCTTCGTGACCTGGGCCTGTCTGTCTGATGCCGTGGCCGAGCGCTTTGCCAAGCCGCCATACCAACTGGCGCCGGGCGACTGGAAATCTGGCAATAGGGTGTTCCTCATTGACCTGATCGCGCCCTATGATGGCGCCAAGGAAGTGCTGGACGATCTGAAGGCCACGGTTCTCAACGGCAAGGTGCTACATCAATTGGCGCCGCAGGGCGAGCGAACGATGCATGTGCTCGAACTCTAGTCGCGCCGCCGGTGTTCGACTGTCATCGGCGAAGCACATCAGGAACCTGTGGAAGCCGGCAAGTCAGGGTGGCAATCTATTGAGCCACACTATCGGTAAAAGTTTTCGCCGGACATCGGACGCTGATTCTGCATGGTGGCTATCGGCAAGGAGGACCTGCGGGTTCGGCCTGCGGCGCCAGCTGCTGGACGAAGATCATCCGATCAAGGGAATCCTCCGGCGTGGCGAAAAGAAGAGCATTCAGACGGATCGTGTCCTCTTGATCCCCGTTCCGCCTGAGGAAGTTGCCGTCGTGCATCGCATCTACTCCCTGTTCCTCGAAGGCGGAATGCCCGAGCGGGTCATCGCCTCGGGCTCAATCGGGAAGGTATCCGCAACGATGTCGACCGGCCATGGACCCGTGGCTCCATCCACCAGATTCTGACCAACGAAAAGTACATCGGAAACAACGTCTACAACCGCACCTCTTTCAAGCTCAAGATCAAGCATCGGCAAAATCCGCCATCCGAATGGATCCGCAAGGACGACGCCTTTGAGGTGATCGTTCCGATGGACCAGCGGCGCCTATCGAAGCGGTTCGGGAGTCTGCTGCGCGCCCACAGCCTCGTGGGATTCCCGATGATCCGGAACCTGCGACAGCCGGGCTTTTTGCCTTGGGACACCGCGTCGATCATTCGCCGGCCCACAAGCAACATGGCCAATGTCCTTGTCTGCCACGCAACACCCAACCCAGAAGTAAATATCTTCTACTTGGCACCCGTTATAGGTATCTCTAGGATTGCCTGACGCCCTGCCATCCCACTTCTCACCCGGCAGGGCGTCGCGCGCCGGCAAAACCGCACTCGGCAGCAGAACAATGCGGTACCCGGCCCAGGAAGTCCTTTCTACCGGGGGGTCAGATGAATACGTTGATCGGGTCGGCCGGCGAGCTCGGCCTGTGGAAGAGCACCATGACGGCGGCGAGCCAAGCGCTCGGCGCGGCAGGCAAGGTACAGCAGGCGGTGACGCAGGCGCTGAAGCTGCAGCGCAAGATCCGCGAGCTGCGCGATGCGCTGCACCACGCCGAGGCGGAACGCGATGTCTATCGCGAGCTCCACGCCCGCACCGTCGACGAACTGCACCAGGCGGTGGACCGCAGTCCGGCCGAGATCCGGCGGCTGCGTGCCAGCGCCGAGGCCATGCAGGTGCGCCATCGCGCCTACAAGCTGCTGGTGCAGCACTACATGCGCCTCGGGACGCCGATCGACCCGGCGGTCTTCGCCGGGCAGCGCAGCCGCGTGCAGCAGCACATCCTGTTCCAGCGCCGCAAGGGCATCCCGGTGTCGCAGATCGGCGTGGACGATATCGCGTTCCTGTTGCGCTGACGCGAACTCAGGTCGGGCGCTGTCGAGTCGCCGCATGAGCCGGACAGCTTTGGCAAGAGCCTGCGGCGACGAGAGCCACCCCGCGGTGTCGATTCGATACCCGGCGTCAGCACACAACAGAGCGGCCGCGCATTGACGCTCCGGGGCGCCGGCGGAACACTGTCGCGTCCGCGCCGGGCATCGCGCTCCAGTTTCGCGCGGACCTCTCCCGCTGAATGCCACCGTATGAGGCGTCGTCTCAGGCGACGTTGTCGATCTTGCCGCTGCAAACTTTCCCCACCGGTCTCGCCCCCGTTGGCGCTACCTTGCGCTTGCCCGCCGGCCACCGCGCCGGTATCGGAGCGCAGCGATGAGTACGCGCGCCCGCCGCCTGGTGGCCGAAGGACTGGGCACGGCGCTGCTGGTGGCGATCGTGGTCGGCTCGGGCATCCGCGCCGAGCGCCTTGCCGCCGGCGATACCGCGCTGGCGCTGCTGGCCAATTCGCTGGCGACCGGCGCCGGGCTGGTGGCGCTGCTGGTCTCGCTGGGGCCGGTGTCCGGCGGGCACTTCAACCCGGTGGTGAGCCTGTCCGCGCTGGTGCAGGGCACGCTGTCGCCGCGCGATGCGCTGCGCTACGTGGCGGTGCAGCTGGCGGGCGGCGTGTGCGGCGTGCTGGCCGCGCATGCGATGTTCGGCGAGCCGGCGCTGGCGTGGTCGGGCCAGGCGCGTACCGGTGCATCGATGTGGTGGAGCGAATGCGTGGCAACCTTCGGGCTGGTCGGCGTGGGCATCGGCACGCTGCGCAGCCGGCCGCAGCTGGTGCCGTTCGTGGTGGGGGGCTATATCACGGCGGGCTACTGGTTCACGTCGTCGACATCGTTTGCCAATCCGGCGCTGACCATTGCCTGCGCGCTGACCAATACCTTCACCGGGATCCGGCCGGTCGATGTGCCGGGCTTCGTGCTGGCGCAGCTCGGCGGCGGCCTGGCGGCGACGCTGGTGTTCCACTGGCTGTGCCGCAAGCCGGCGGCTGCCGACAGCGCAGCGACCGCCGCCTCCACTCGGCGCAGCTGGCAGACTGGCGCTACCAGCGCCGATTGAGCTGCAAGCCGAAGATCGAGCCGCTGGCCTGCGACGCCCACGCGTCGGCCGGCGCGGTATAGCCGATGCCGTCCACGTCGCTGGCGCGGCTGTAGGTATAGAACGCGCGCAGGTTGGCGTTGCCGGCCGACTTGCCCAGCGTCAGCGTGGGCGCCACCGTCAGGGCGGTGCGCTGGCCGCCGACGCCGAAGCCCGACGAAATCTGGTCGTGCGATACCTCGAAGTTCAGGCGGAACTGGTCGCTCGCCACATAGGTAGGCCGTACGCGCGTGGTGGTCCACTGCAGCGTGCCGACCGGCGAACGATCGAACTGCAGGCTCTGCTCCACCGCGCCGCCCAGCCCCGAGCGGCCCCTCCATTCGATCGATTCCGCCACGCGCATGCGCGACAGCGACGGCCCCATGCCGGTATAGCCGGTCATGGCATTGCGCGAGCCCGAGCCGAACTGCATGCCCAGGCGATTGGTCCCGTACAGCACGCCTTTCTGCTCGTGCAGCGCCGACGCCCACCATGCGCCGCCGGTGTCATCCACCATCGGCTGGGCTTCGACACGAGTGAAGCCCAGTTGCACCGAGCCCTTGTCGTTGGTCGGGATCGGCGCGGTGCGCAGCGAGTGGTAGCTCGGCAGGTTCTGCCCGTTCTGGTCGGCGCGCGCGGTGTACTGGTAGCTCAGCCCGATGTCGCCGATCACCTTGGCATTGTCGACGCCGAAGCGCATCGCCGTGGAATTGGGCGGCAATAGCCCGGACGACATCAGGAACGGCGCGTTGTCGCGCCGGCCGGCCCACATGGTGGCGCCGTCCAGCACCGCCAGACCGCTGACGGCCGTATAGAACTGCGGCACCAGGGCGTAGGGATCGATCGCGGCAGGGCGGCCGTTGACAGTGGTGGCGTCGGTGCCGCGCGCCTGGGCGATCAGCATTACCTGCGCACCGCCATCGAGGTCGAGTACCGACTCGCGGATCTTCACTTCGCCGGCGCTGCGGCAGGCCAGTCCGCTGCCGATGCCGGTCGACAGCGCGCCGCCCGGGCAGGCCCGCATGGTGGCGGGGCGGTCTTCGACCGCAGCGCGGCCGCTGTAGCCCAGGCGCCACACCGAGTCGCCCGCGGGATCGTCGGCGGGAAGTTGCGAACGCAGCACAGGCGGGGCTTCGGAAGGTGCCTGGGCCGTGTTGACGGCCGCGGCGTCCCCGGGTGCGTCCGCCGGTGCATCCGTCCTGGCTTCTGCCAGCTGTGCCGGCGGATCGGGCTGGAATTCGCCCAGCCGGGGCGGGAACAGCACCAGCGGCGGTTGCGGGGGCGCGGGCGGCTCGGGCGGCTCGGGCGGGCCCACGAAACCGGGATCGGGCACGCTGGCTGCCGGCGGGGTCCCATGGCCGGCAATCAGCGCCGCCAGCGGGTCGTCCTGGCCCGCAGGGGCCGCAGCGCCAGGCTGGACGGTCGACTGCCCGGGAACTGCCGTCGTATTCGCGGCCAGCACCAGCGGCGGCACCGCCGGACGCGGCGCAATGCGCGGCGGCTGCGTGCCATCGCTTGCGGCCACCGCCAGCGGCCCGCCCGCCTGCGCGCATGCCGCCAGCCCCCAGGCGGCCAGCACGGCAAAGCCGAAGCGGCGCACGGGCCAGCCGCGCGGCCCGGCGGCAGCGCTCGGGCAGGGCAGGACGGCGGTATGCCGGCGGGAAGGGGACGGCAAGACGGGTAGCAAGACGGGCAGCAAGACGAACGGCAAGACGGACAACAAACAACGATGCCAGCGGGCCAATCCCTCGGCCGGAGCGAACAGGAACCCGCCAATGGCGGGGACTGTTTTTTATCAGTCGGTCCATTTGACCGCAAGCCGGGTTACAAAATCCATCGCAGTGTTGCTCGTCCCACAATGCGAAAATCACACGCGCATTGTCGCAATCGACTAGCGAAAACCCGCATTGGCGCGATGCTCCGTGCCGAAAGGGCCACCGCTATAATCGGCTGGCTTGTCTTTCGGGTAAGACAGCCCTCGCCGTGCGACGCAAGTCCCGGCCATGCAGGGCACGCCGCCGTGCCCGTTCGCAACAGGCACAGCGTGCGCAGGCCGCCTATCGACACGATCGCCGGCGGCATGTGCGTCACGGTCCGGCGCCAGGCTTCAAGCGAGCCGCGCGCTAGCATCCGAACCAAAATCTATAAGAGGAGAAGTAGAGATGGAACGTCGTTCCTTTCTGTTGAAAGCGTCGGCCGTTGCCGCCACCGGGGCACTGGCCGCGTGCGGCAAGGGTGAAGAGAAAGCGGCGCCGGCCGCCGCCAGCGGTCCGGCAGCACCGGCCGTGGTCGGCAGCAACCCGGCTGTGGAATGGCGCCTGGCCTCGAGCTTTCCCAAGTCGCTCGACACCATTTACGGCGCCGCCGAGCTGCTGTCGGCGCGCGTGAAGGAACTGACCGACGGCAAGTTCAACATCAAGGTCTTCGCGGCAGGCGAGATCGTGCCGGGCCTGCAGGTGCTGGACTCGGTGCAGAACAACACCGTGCAGATCGGCCACACCGCCGGCTACTACTACTTCGGCAAGAACCCGACGCTGTGCTTCGACACCACCGTGCCGTTCGGCCTGACCGCGCGCCAGCAGAACGCCTGGATGCTGCAGGGCAACGGCATGAAGCTGATGCGCGAGTTCTTCAAGGAATACAACGTCGTCAACTTCCTGGGCGGCAACACCAACGCGCAGATGGGCGGCTGGTTCCGCAAGGAAATCAAGACCGTGGCCGACCTGCAGGGCCTGAAGTACCGCATCGCCGGTTTCGCCGGCGTGGTGCTGTCGCGCCTGGGCGTGGTGCCGCAGCAAATCGCCGGCGGCGACATCTACCCGGCGCTGGAAAAGGGCACCATCGACGCGGCCGAGTGGGTGGGCCCGTACGATGACGAGAAGCTGGGCTTCTACAAGGTGGCGCCCTACTACTACTACCCGGGCTGGTGGGAAGGCAGCGCGCAGCTGTCGTTCTACGCCTCGGCCAGCGAGTTCGAGAAGCTGCCCGCGTTGTACAAGCGCGCACTGGAAACGGCGACCATCGAGGCCCACACCACCATGATGGCCAAGTACGACACGGTCAACCCGCAGGCGCTGGCCCGCCTGCTGGAGAACGGCGTCAAGCTGCGCCCGTTCTCCAAGGAAATCATGGAAGCCTGCTTCAAGGCGACCCAGGAAGCCTACGCCGACGAGACCGCCAAGAACCCGTCGTTCAAGAAGATCTACGACGACTGGCGCGTGTTCCGCAACAACGAGGCCGCCTGGTTCAACGTGGCCGAGCAGGCGTTCTCGCAGTTCAGCTTCGCGCGCAAGCTCTAAGCACGTTCCGGCCGGTGCCGGGCACAAACCCCATGCCTGTCTGCGGGCATGGGGTTTTTTATTGCCCGGCGAGCTTTCCCCGGCGCCGGTAGAATCGCCGGCATCGACCGGAATTCCCTATGCAAATCGGCATCCTTTACGCGCTCCTGGCTTATGCCATCTGGGGGCTGCTCCCGCTCTATATCAAGTCGCTGCCCGGCATTGCGCCGACGGAGATCCTGCTGCACCGGATGGTGTGGTCGCTGGCCTTCCTGGGGCTGATCCTGGCCTGGCGGCGCCAGTGGGCCTGGCTTGGTCAGCTGAAGGACCGGCGCCTGCTGCTGTCGTTCGCCGCCAGCGCAGCGCTGTTGTGCGCCAACTGGTTCCTCTATATCTGGGCGGTGTCGGCCAACCGCGTGGTCGATGCCAGCCTGGGCTATTTCATCAATCCGCTGTTCAGCGTGCTGCTGGGCGTCGTGTTCTTGCACGAGCGGCTGCGCCCGGTGCAATGGCTGTCGATCGCGGTGGCCGCAGCCGGGGTGGCGTGGCTGACGGTAGCCGCTGGCCAGTTGCCCTGGATTGCACTGGGGCTGGCGGCCAGCTTCGGCGGCTATGGGCTGTTGCGCAAGACGGGGGCGCTGGGCGCGCTCGAAGGGCTGTCGCTGGAGACGCTGCTGCTGTTTCCGTTTGCCGCGGCGATGCTGGCCTACCTGTTCACCACGGGGCAGGATGGCTTCACCCACGCAGCGCCAGGTACGCAACTGCTGCTGCTGATGGCCGGGCCGGTAACGGCGGTGCCGCTGCTGTTCTTCGCCGCCGGCGCGCGGCGCATCCCGCTGTCGCTGCTGGGGTTGCTGCAATACACGGGGCCGACGCTGCAACTGCTGCTGGGCGTGTGGCTGTGGCATGAACCATTCCCCGTGCAGAAGCAGGCCGGCTATGCGCTGATCTGGATTTCGCTGGCGCTGTACGCGGCGGAAGGGTTGTGGATGAACAGCCGACAGAAGGGGCAAAAGGCGAATTCCATCCAGAGGACTAATGAATCGATCTAAATCAACAAATCATTCATTCTTCACGTAGATAAATTTGGTGCCCGGCAATGTTAGCGCCGCCTGATGCCACGCCCCCGCTCCAGCGCAAGATCATCCATTGCGACTGCGATTGCTTCTACGCCTCGGTCGAGATGCGCGACGACCCGTCGCTGCGCGGCCGGCCGATGGCGGTGGGCGGCTCGCCCGACCGGCGCGGGGTGATCGCCACCTGCAACTACGAAGCGCGCGCGTTCGGCGTGCGCTCGGCCATGGCGTCGGCGCAGGCGGTCAAGCGCTGCCCGGAGCTGCTGATCCTGCGCCCGGCCATGGACAAGTATCGCGAGGTGTCGCGCCAGATCTTTGCGATCTACCGGGAATACACCGAGCTGGTCGAACCGCTGTCGCTGGACGAGGCCTACCTCGACGTCAGCCTCTGCACGCAGCACGCCGGCAGCGCCACCCGCATTGCCGAAGAAATCCGCCAGCGCGTGCGCGACCAGGTCGGCGTGACCGTTTCCGCCGGGGTGGGGCCGAGCAAGTTCGTCGCCAAGATCGCCAGCGACTGGAACAAGCCCGACGGGCTGTTCGTGGTCCGCCCGGCGGCGGTCGATGCCTTCGTCGCCGCGCTGCCGGTCGATCGCATCCACGGGGTCGGCAAGGTCACCGCGGCCAAGCTGCTGCGGCTGGGCGCACAGACCTGCGGCGACCTGCGGCCGTGGTCGCCGGACCGGCTGCACCGCGAGTTCGGCGCGTTCGGGGCGCGCCTCTATAAGCTGTGCCGCGGCGTGGACGAGCGCGAGGTGACGCCCGAGCGCGAGCGCAAGTCGATCAGCGTGGAAGAGACCTACGCCGACGACCTGCCCGACCTGCAGGCATGCCTGGCCGAACTGGAGCCGCTGATCGCCATGCTCGAGGCGCGCATTGCCCGCGCGCAGGCGCACGGCACCATCGACAAGCTGACGGTCAAGCTGCGCTTTTCGGACTTCCGCCAGACCACGGTGGAATGCCGCGGCCAGGCGCCCGACCGTGCTGTCTATGCGCGCCTGCTGGCAGAGGGCCACGCCCGGCGCGGGCTGCCGGTGCGGTTGCTGGGGGTGGGGGTGGCTACCAGCCACCGGGATCAGTCCCAGCTCGAGCTGTTCGAGTGGCACCAGGATCATTCGCACGAATAATCACCAGGTAGATTTCTACCATCAAGCGATTAGTCACGCTAATAAATGCACGGGCTATTGCAGGTTGTTCCGCATCACCAGCACCCAGGGCATATGCGAATTGGTCACGCCATCGATCTGCCCCGAATCGCCCAGTTCGATTTCCTCCATCGATACCGATTGCTGGACATTGCCGCCGATGGCACGCACCACCCGCGCCGCCGGATCGACGGCCACCACGATGTCGCAATGCATCGGCGTGGTGCCGAAGCCGATCTCGGCCACATCCTCGAGGTAGCGGTCGCGTCCGCGTCCGGAACAGACGATGTCGCCCGGGCGGGGCATGGCCGGAACGGGTTCGATGCGGAAGGCGGGATGGGCAAGGATGCCGTCGCGCGCATCGACCACATACATCGAATGTGACTGGCCGGTCAGGAACTGCTGCGCATCCAGCCCGGCCTTGCGCAAGACCCAGGAGATAAACACCGCCGACCACGCCCACGCGCCTTGCGTGACCTGCTGGCAAGTAGGGGTCTCGCCGACGATGCCCCAGTAGCGCCGGGCGAGCGTGCAGCCCACCGGCGTGGCCTCCATGCCGGTGCCGTCCGGAAAGGTCATGCAATCGGCGCGCGGCCACTTGACGCTGTTGTTGTCGGTGTCGGCGCTGGTGCCGCTGGCGGGCGCTCCGGTATTGGCCGGGTCGTCGGGTTGCATCTCCGGCGGTTCGGGCAGGGCCGGGGGCAGGTCGGGCGCCGGCACCGGGCTGTAGGTGACGCAGGCGCTGTCGTCGCGGCCGAGGCGCACCACCTGCCCGCCCCAGCGTGCCCATTCCTGCGTGGCGATCTCGACGATGCGCTCACGCGGGGTGGCGCCGGGCGTGGTGACCGGCCGCTCGTTGTCGGGCAGCGGGCGTGCCTGCGGACGCGCGGGTTCGCTGACGGTGGTGCAGGCGCTCAGCAGCGCCAGCGCCGCGGCGGCGCAAATTGCCTGTGGAGAAACCTGTGGAAGCCGCTGTGGAAAGCGCTGTGCATAACGCTGTGGAGATCTGCGGCGCAATGGACGGCGCAATGGACGGGCGAACATGGAAGCCCCACATGGCTCGGCGCCCCGTCCGGCCTTGCATCGGCCTAGGCTGGACGCCTGTTGGAAGACCTGGCGCGCAACCGCTTCGGCATGGCTTCAGCGATGCGGCGGATACTGCAGAAAACGTCGATCCCTGCTGTGGATAACGTCCCCCGCCTGGCGCTCACCTGCGCCCTGGTCGAACCTTGCGGCCGGCGGCGGCATGGCGGGGTCAAACAAATACGGGCCGTGCAGTGCAGCCCGTCAGGCTTACTGGTTGACAGCGTCCTTGAACTTCTGGCCAGCCTTGAACTTCACGGTCTTGGCGGCTTCCACCTTGATTTCTTCGCCGGTACGCGGGTTGCGCGCCATGCGCTCGCCACGCTCGCCCTTGCTGAACGTGCCAAAGCCGATGAGGCTCAGCGTATCGCCCTTGGCCACGGCGTCCATGATGGCCGACAGGGTCACGTTCAGTGCCTGTTCTGCCTTGGCCTTGGTGAGACCGTCCACACCGGCTGCGATAGCGTCGATCAGTTCGGTTTTCGTCATGCTTCACTCCGTATCGAGTTGATAAAACACAGGCGTCCCGGTCGGCGGCAGCCAGGCTGGCGCCGCTCCGGCAAAGACGCCGCGGGCCACATGATACCGTGTCGGACAAGGCGCACCGGGAACAGATTGTTACCCGCAGTGTTGCGCGAGGCCGCATCAGGCCGTGGCTGGCGGCAAATCGACGCGGCGGCGCGGCAGGTTCCGAACACTGCCGTTGTGGCGCAAGCGCCTGGCATCGAGCGCAGAGACAGCCACATGGGGCTGCACGGGCATGCAGCGATGCCGCCACGTCAGAGCAGCCCCTGGGGGTCGGGACAAGGCCACGAAGCGCTTTAGAGGCGTTTACAGGCCTTTGGCGATCGCGACAGAGGGCAAGGGAAGCCTCCCGCACGTAAACGCGCCCTGCTCGCGCTCAGGAGCCCCACAGGTCAACTGCACTATGTTGCATGCCGGACAGGCGCAGGGTTGCGTTCGAGGGACAGGGTATTCGGCTCGTGCATGCCCGGACCTGGGCAGTCCAACCGAGCGTATACGCAACGTTCCCGGGGCACCGGTATACGCCGGGATTTTTGCCGCTGTGCCTGGCCTGCCTTTCGGTTTACATCTTTCTTTCATGTATACAAATAGTGGTAGTAGGTAAACAGCGCCCCCGCCTGTGGAAAACCACGTAAACGTCTTTGCCGTCAACGGTTTACGTAAACGAGAAGTGGTCGTATCCAGTGTTGGTCGCAGTGGATGAGTCAGCCTTCCGCAGGAGGGCTTGCGGTAAACGCCTCCGACTTATGCCCGCGGCATCCCCATGCGAGCCCCAGGCAGCCCACATCGAATCCGCGTGCTTTTCCACAGAAGGAGGCGGGGTTATCCACATAGGGAGGTTTGCGTAACCGGGTCGTATACCCGCCAGGGCGCTTGTGCGATCGGTTAACCCATGGTTACCCATGGTTACGTATACGTGCCGCAGCCACGCCGGTATCATGCCGATCGCGCCGGAACGGCCGGCACAGGCAAGCGACACGCACGGAAAGGCAAATGGCGGACAAGGCAAAGCACAAGGCAGCGGGCAAGAAGACAGCAAGCGACCGGATCGAGGTGCGCCAGTCCGGCGTGCACGGCAAGGGCGTCTACGCCATCGCCCCCATTGCCGAAGGCGAGCGCGTGATCGAGTACAAGGGCGAGCACATCTCGTGGAAGAAGGCGCTCGAGCGCCACCCGCACGATCCCAGCGATCCCAACCACACCTTCTACTTCAGCCTGGACGACGGCAGCGTCATCGACGCCAAGTTCGGCGGCAACCGCGCGCGCTGGATCAACCACGCCTGCGAGCCCAACTGCGAGGCGCGCGAGAAGAAGGGCCGCGTCTTTATCCACGCGCTGCGCGATATTGCCCAGGGCGAAGAGCTGTTCTATGACTACGGTCTGGTGATCGAGGCGCGCTATACGGCCAAGCTGAAGAAGGAATTCGAGTGCCGCTGTGGCAGCCCGCAATGCCGCGGCACCATGCTGGCGCCGAAGGACAAGAAAAAGAAGAAGTAAGGCCGAAGGCGGCTCAGGCGGCCGACCCGGCCGGCTCGCACGGGATCCGGATCACGAAGCGCATGGTTGGCCGGCGCTCCGGCGTGCCTTCCGCGCCTTGGGAACTGGCCCGCTGCTGCGGCACGTCCTCGATATGGATGGTGCCCTGGTGCAGGGTCACGATCTCGTGCACGATGGCCAGCCCCAGGCCGGCACCGCCGCTCTGGGCCGCGCGGTCGCCGCGGAAGAAGCGCTTGAACACCTCTTCGCGCCGCTGCGGCGGGATGCCGGGACCGTTGTCCTCGATCATCACCACCGCCATGCCGCGGTGACCCATGGCCTCGCCGCCGGCGCGCACCGTGATGCGGCCGCCGGCCGGCACGTACTTCACCGCATTGTCGATCAGGTTGGACAGCGCCTCGCGCATCAGCAGGCGGTTGCCGCGCACGACCGCGGGCGTGCTGCCGGTAAAGGTAGGCCCGGGCAATATCTCGAAACCCAGGTCGATGCGGCGCGCGAGTGCCTGCGGCACCCATTCGGCGCCGATCTCGAAGGCCAGCTCGGCCAAATCGAAGTGCTCCACCGGACCCAGCCGCTCCAGCGACAGCCCGGGCTCTGCGCGCGCCAGCGACAGCAGCTGGTTCGACAGCCGCACGGCACGGTCGGCGGCGGTCTGGACTTCGCGCAGGGCATGCCGGGCGACCTCCGGCGAATCGGCTTCCATGGCGCGGTCGGCATGCAGCTTGACCGCCGTCAGCGGCGTGCGCAGCTGGTGCGCGGCATCGGCGATGAACTTGCGCTGCGCATCGAGAGCGTCGCGCAGCCGCGCCAGCAGCGCGTTCAGGCCGCGGATCAGCGGCGCCACCTCGGCCGGCACCTGGGTCTCGTCCAGTGCCGCCAGCGAGCGCGCGGTCTGCCGGTTGAGCTTGTCGGCCAGGATTTGCAGCGGCACCAGCTCTTCCTTGAGCACGTGCGACAGGATCAGGCTGCCGACCAGCAGCAGCAGGATCAGCGGCACCGATACCGACAGCAGGATCTCGTTGGCCGCGGTCTCGCGCCGGTCCAGCAGCTCGGCCACCTCGACCACGATGGGCCCGCGCGCGGGCTTGCCGGCCTCGCTGGTGCCGAGCTCGTCCACCGCGGCGCTGGGCAGCATCACCGGCAGCCGCACCGCGCGCACCTGGCGCCCGCTGAACCAGGCATAGAACAGCCGGGCATCGTGCAGCGTGGTCTGGCCGGTGCCGTAGCCCAGCCACGTGTCCATGCCGCCGATCAGGCCATCGGGCCCGTGGATGCGCCAGTAGATGCGGTCGGTGCCCTCGGCCTCGACCAGCGTCTGCGCGATCATCGGGATGTCCTGCTCCAGCCGCGGGCCGGCGATGCGGATCTGCTGGGCAATGTTGTTGGCCACGCCGTACAGCGCGCGGTCGAACACCTGCGTGGTGTAGTGCGCCGCCAGCCAGTAGGACAGCGAGCCGCTGGTCAGCACCAGCGCGAACAGCGGCGTCGCCAGCGCGCGCAGCAGGTGTACGCGCAGGCTGATGTTGGAGCCGGGGCGAGTGGCCTGGCGCGTCGATGCGGCCGCGGCGCCGGCGGTGTCAGCCGCGGCGGAAGCGGGAGGCACGTTCCGCGTTGCGATGCGCGAGGCGGTGCGCCAGGAAACTCGGGAGGAGGTGCGGGAGCGGGGCCACATTGCCAGCGGGGGCAGAAACAGGGCCTGGGATCAGGACCGTGCGCCCGGCGGCGCAAGCGGCAGGAACGCTTTCATTGACCGGCGCGGATCTGCAGCAGGTAGCCGAAGCCACGCACGGTCACGATCTCGACATCGCAATCCTCGAGCTTCTTGCGCACGCGGTGCACGTAGACCTCGATCGCGGTGTCGCCCACGGTATCGCCGCCTTCGCCGGCGGGGTGGGCGAAGGTGGCCAGGTGGTCCTGCAGCTGCGCCTTGCTGACCACGCGGCCCTGGCGCTGCAGCAGCAGCTCGAGCACCGCGAACTCGCGCGGCGACAGGTCCAGCGGCCGCGCGTCGATAAACATGCGGCGGTCGTTGCCGGACAGGCGCAGGCGCCCCAGGCGCACGTCGCGCTCGGGCGCGGCCTCGCCGTGCTGGCTGCGGCGCAGCAGCACGCGCACGCGCGCCTCCAGCTCGGGCAGGGCGAAGGGTTTGATCAGGTAGTCGTCGGCGCCGGCGTTCAGGCCCGAGAGCTTGTCTTCCAGCTCGTCGCGCGCGGTCAGGATGATCACCGGGGTGGTGCGGTTGCGGGCGCGGTAGCGCGCCAGCAGGGTCATGCCGTCGATCCCGGGCAGGCCCAGGTCGAGGATGACCAGGTCGTGCTGCTCGCGCAGCAGGTGTTCGGTGGCATAGACGCCGTCGTGGACGACGCGTACCTGGTGGCCGGCGCGGGACAGGCCGGCTTCGACGCCGCTGGCAATCTGGCGGTCGTCCTCGATCAGCAGGATACGCATGGCGGCTCGGGCAGGAGGTTGGGCATGGCTGGAGGAGGGCCCATGCAGCACACGCAGGTGCGGGCCTGCCGCAGATTGTACTAGGCGCGGGCCGCGGCTTCCTTTCGGTTTGCCTACATCCGCCCGGATTATCTGCTGCCGCGCCAGGTCTTAGCCGGGCACCACCAGCGCCGCCGCGGCGCGCTCGATAAAGTGGGCCAGGTCGATGTCGCGCTGCGTGAGGCCGTTGGCATCGTGGGTGGACAGCGTGATGTCGACGCGGTTGTAGACATTGAACCACTCGGGATGGTGGTCGGCCTTGTCGGCCTGGATCGCCACGCGCGTCATGAAGCCGAAGGCGGCGTTGAAGTCGTGGAAGGTAAAGCGCTTGAAGATCGCGTCGCGGTCCTGGACGGTGGTCCAGCCGGGCAGTTCGGCGAGCAGCGTGGCTCGGGCTTGCGGGGACAGAGGGGTCATGGTGGGCTCGATCTGGGTCTTGGGGAATCGGCAGGCAGCGTCCGGGGACGCCGCCAGAGCGGACAGCCGGCCCGCCCGCGCCGTGGCGGCGGGCATGCCGGCATTGTTTCACAAAGCGGGAAGCGGGGCAGGCGCCCCCGGCATCAGATGTCGTCGGTGCTGGCCCAGCCTTCGCGGGTGCCGACATGGATCACCTGGTCGCCCGGCACCACGTCGCCGGCGCCCAGCGTGGGCTGCGCGCGCAGTTCCTGGTACAGCGGCGCGAAGTCCGGCCGGGTCGCGTCGAACAGCTGCTCGAAGCTGTCGATCACGAAGTAGGTCTTCTGGAAGGTGTCGATGCGGTAGCGCGTGCGCATGATGCGGCGCACGTCGAAGCCGATCCGGTTGGGGCTGGCCGAGTCCAGGCTGTAGATCGATTCGCCCTGGCTCGACAGGATGCCCGCGCCGTAGATGCGCAGCCCCTGCCCGGTGCGGATCAGGCCGAACTCCACCGTGTACCAGTACAGGCGCGACAGCATGTCGAGCGCGCCCATGCCGGCCGCCTTCAGGCCGCCCTTGCCGTAGGCCTCCATGTAGTCGGCAAAGACCGGGTTGATCAGCAGCGGCACGTGGCCGAACACGTCGTGGAAGCAGTCCGGCTCCTGCAGGTAGTCCAGCTGCTCGGGCTTGCGCATCCACCAGCTGGCCGGGAAACGGCGGTTGGCCAGGTGCTCGAAGAACACCTCGTCCGGCACCAGCCCGGGCACGGCGACCACCTGCCAGCCGGTGGCGCGCATCAGGGTCTCGTTGAGCTGGCCGAAATCCGGCACGCGGTCCTTTTCCATGCCGAGCGTGGCCAGGCCTTGCAGGAATTCGTCGCTGACCCGGCCCTGCAGCATCGACGCCTGGCGCTCATACAGCTTGCGCCAGATGGCGTGGTCGGTGCTGGTGTAGCGGTGCACCGGCTGCTCGATGGTGAAGTCGGGGCGCAGCGACTGGCCGGACAGCAGGCCTGCGTCGAACTGTTCGCGCAGCTTGTCGGTGAGGGTGCCCTGGAAGGCGGCGGGGGCTTCGGTGGCAGCCATGGCGGGTGCGGACATGGGTTTGTGTCTCCTGTTATGCGTGGTCGCTGCGGCACGGCAGCCTGAAATGCGGATTTACTGCGTAGTTTAGTGACGGCATGCCGCATATACGCCGCAAAATCGGCTTGTATTGGATCGATCGCGCATGTAACGTGCGTCATGCGATGGCTCAATGCGGAATTTGTGTATGACTGCCCAAAGCGTCTCTCTCGATCCTTTCGACCTGGCCCTGCTGGCCGCCCTGCAGGCCGACGGCCGCTCCACCCACCAGCAGCTGGCCGAGCGCGTGCACCTGTCGCCCAGCCAGGTCGGCCGCCGCCTGGCGCGGCTGGAAGCCGATGGCGTCATCACCGGCTACCGCGTCAGCCTGTCGACCCAGGCGCTGGGGCTGGGCGTGCTGGTCTTTATCAGCGTCAAGCTGGCGCACCACGGCGACACCATCGTCGAGCGCTTCCGCGAGGAAATCCTGCTGCTGGAAGAGGTGCAGGAGTGCTATTCGGTGGCGGGCGAGGCCGATTACCTGATCCGCGTGGTCGTGCCGGACCTGCCCACGCTGGCGGAATTCACCATGAAGCGGCTGATGCGCGTGCCCGGCGTGGAGAGCGTGCGTTCCAATATCGTGCTGACCGCGATCAAGTGCGAGGGGGCGCTGCCGCTGTCGCACCTGCGCTGACACGAGATCCGCGCGTCTTTCCCAGGGCGCGTTGCAGGATTGCGCGCCGGTCTTGCGCTCCTGTGGCGTGCGTGTCACCCTCGCCGGGTGCCACAAAGTGGCGGAAAAGGGAGGATGGCAGGATGAAGGGAATCGTTGCCGGAGCCGATCGGTACCTTGGCAGCAGGCAGCCAGCGCGCGCGTCATGCGCCGCGGCATTGGCGCTGGGCGCCGCGCTCGTGCTGCTTGCCGCCGTCCAGCCCGCCGATGCCGCCCAGGTCACCCGCTTTTCGCCGGAAGGCACGGTGGGCCAGGTCCGGCAGGTGGCGATCCGCTTCGACGAGGCCATGGTGCCGATGGGCGACGTGCAGGCCGCAGCGCCGGCCGCCGTGTCATGCACCGGCGCCAGCACCAGCGGCCAGGCTCGCTGGGTGGATGCCAAAAACTGGGTCTACGATTTCGCCAGCGATCTGCCGCCCGGGGTGCGCTGCAGCGTGCGCATGCGCACCGGGCTGAAAAGCGTCGCCGGCACCGCCTATGCCGGCAAGCCGGAATACCGCTTCGAGACCGGCGGCCCGACCGTGATCGCCAGCCGGCCGTCCGGCGGCGAGATCGAGGAAGACCAGGTCTTCGCGCTGCGCTTCAACGGTTCGGCCACCCCGGCGTCGGTGCGCGAGCATGCCTGGTGCCAGGCGCAAGGGCTGGGCGAGCGCATCCCGGTACGGTTGCTCACCGGCAAGGAACGCGACGACCTGCTCGAGGCGATCCACTGGACCAAACTGGCCAGGCCGGCGCCCGATGCCGTGCATCTGCTTGCCTGCCAGCAACGGCTGCCGGCCGCGGCGCGCGTGCAGCTGGTGCTGGGCGCGGGCATCGCCACGCCGTCGGGTGTGGCCGCGCGCGACGAGCGCCGCTTCGACTACACCGTGCGCGAACCGTTTACCGCCAGCTTCAGCTGCGAGCGCGAGCACGCGCAGTCGCCGTGCACGCCGCTGCGGCCGATGTCGGTCACGTTCTCGGCCCCGGTGCCGCGCAAGCAGGTCGAGCAGGTGCTGCTGAAGACGCCCTCCGGCCGGCGCGCGCCGCAGTTCGATCCGGACCTCGCGCCGGATGCCAGCGTCAGCGCGCTGACCTTTGCCGCGCCGTTCGCCGAGAAGGCACAGTTCATCGTCGAGGTACCAAAGGACCTGAAGGACGACAGCGGCCGCACGTTGTCCAATGCCGACCTGTTCCCGCTGAAGGTCGCCACGGCGTCCATGCCGCCGCTGGCCAAGTTCGCCGCCGCGCCGTTCGGCGTGGTGGAGCGCTTCGGCGAACTGCCGCGCGGCAAGTCGCCGGCCGACTATCCGCCGCTGCTGCCGGTGACGCTGCGCAATGTCGAGGCCGACCTTGCCGTGCGCGGCATCCAGGCCCGTGCCGGCACGGTGATGAAGCTGCGCGTAGACGACGATGCCGCGGTGATGCAATGGCTGGGGCTGGTGCGCCGCATGCATGAGTCCAGCTATACCCGCGGCGAGCTCGACGCGGTGCTGGCGGGCCGCTCGCCTTATCGTGTCAGCAACCCGCGCAATGCGATGTCGATCGAAACGCGCTCCGTGTCATTGCTCGAGCGCGCCCCCGGCGTGCAGAAGCTGGCCGTACCCAAACCATCGGGCGACGGCCCGCGGCCGTTCGAGGTGGTCGGCATCCCGCTGCCCGAGCCGGGCTTCCACGTGGTCGAGATCGCTTCGCCGATGCTGGGCGAGGCGCTGCTCGGCAAGCGCGCGCCGATGTACGTGCGCACCACTGCGCTGGTGACCAACCTGGGCGTGCATTTCAAGCTCGGCCGCAGCCTGGGCAGCGAGGACGACGGCAGCCGCAGCGGCCTGGCGTGGGTCACGGCGCTCGACGACGGCAAGCCGGTGGCCGACGCCGCCGTCGCCGTGCGCGATTGCAGCGGGCGCCTGCTGGGCGAGGGCCGCACCGACGCCGGCGGCGTGGTGCGCTTTGCCAGGCTGGACGCCGTGCCGGAATCGAATTGCGACCAGAACGGGCTGTCCGGCTATTTCGTGTCCGCGCGCATCGCCGCGGGGCATCCGCAGGCGCGCGGCAAGGCCGACATGGCCTTCGTGATGTCGGACTGGAACCGCGGCATCGAATCCTGGCGCTTCAATGTGCCCACCGACACCAGCACTGCACCGACGGTGCGCGCGCATACCATTTTCGACCGCACGCTGCTGCGCGCCGGCGAGACCGTGTCGATGAAGCACCTGATCCGCGCCGAGACCGCGCAGGGCTTTGCCTTGCCGCCGGCCAGCCGCCCGCTGCCGACGCGCGTGACGATCCGTCACGACGGCAGCGGCCAGACCTACGAGCTGCCGCTGCAGTGGCGCCAGACCGCGACCGGCGGGCGCAGCGCGGAAAGCACCTTCCAGGTGCCGCCCGCGGCCAAGCTGGGCATCTATACCGTCGAGCTGGAAGCGCAGCAGACGCAGCAGGGTGGGGGCGTCAACGGCCGCGACGAAGGCTCGCGTACCTATCCCAGCGGCAGCTTCCGCGTCGAAGCGTTTCGTCTGCCCGTGCTGGCCGGCACGCTGCAGCTGGCCGGCAAGGCCGGCGCCGCGATCGCGCCGGCCGAGCTGCCGGTCGGCGTGGAAATCCACTACCTGTCGGGCGGCGGCGCGGCCGGCCTGCCGGTGCGCGTATCGGCGCTGCTGCGCGACAAGAGCGTCAGCTTCCCCGGCTATGACGAGTTCTCGTTCAACCCGCCGCGTCCGCAGCGCGAAAGCGCGGGCGGCGACGAGGAAATGGATGACGCCGACCAGGCCGACCAGGCGGACAGCAGCCAGACACTGGTGGCGGACAAGCTGCCGCTGACGCTGGACAAGAACGGCAATGGCACCGTCACGCTGCGCAAGCTGCCCAAGACCGACGCGCCGCGCGACCTGGTGCTCGAAGCCGGCTTTGCCGACCCCAACGGAGAGATCCAGACGCTGCGCCAGACCGTGCCGCTGTGGCCGGCCGGCGTGGGGGTCGGCATCCGTACCGAAGGCTGGGTCTCGGTGAAGCAGAAGCTGGCGGTGCACGGCGTGGTGCTGGACCTCAACGGCAAGCCGGTGGCCGATGCCCCGGTCAAGCTCAATGCGCGCGCGCGCATCACCACCTCGGCGCGCAAGCGCGTGGTCGGCGGCTTCTACCGCTATGACAACCGCACCGAGACGCGCGAGCTCGGCACGGTGTGCGAGACCCGCACCGATGCGCACGGCCGCGCGCGCTGCGAGGTGGCGCTGGACCAGGCCGGCCAGGTCGAACTGGTGGCCAGCGCGCGCGACAAGGAAGGACGCACCGCGCAGGCCGCTTCGACAGTGTGGGTCACGCGCCGGGGCGAACTGTGGTTCGGCGGCGCGAACCACGACCGCATCGACCTGCTGCCGGAGAAGAAGTCCTACGCGCCGGGGGACACCGCGGTGTTCCAGGTGCGCATGCCGTTCCGCCACGCCACCGCGCTGGTGGCGGTGGAACGCGAGGGCATCTACCAGACCCAGGTGGTCGAGCTGCATGGCAGCGATCCCACGGTGCGCGTGCAGCTCAAGCCGGAGTGGGGGCCCAATGTCTACGTCTCGGTGCTGGCGCTGCGCGGGCGCCTGCACGAGGTGCCGTGGTATTCGTTCTTTACCTGGGGCTGGCGCCAGCCGGGCGAGTGGTGGCGCGCCTTCCGCAGCGAAGGCCGCGAATATGCCGCGCCGACGGCACTGGTCGACCTGTCCAAGCCGGCCTTCCGGCTGGGGCTGGCCGAGATCAGCGTGGGCAACGCCGGGCACCGGCTCGATGTCGCGGTGACGCCCGACAAGACCACCTATCCGGTGCGCGGCAAGGCGCGCGTGGCGATCCAGGTCAGGCTGCCCGACGGCAAGCCCGCCGCCAACGGCGAAGTCGCGCTGGCGGCGGTTGACCAGGCGCTGCTGGAGCTGATGCCCAACACCAGCTGGGACCTGCTTGACGCCATGCTGCAGCGGCGCGGCTATGGCGTGGAAACGTCGACCGCGCAGATGGAGATCATCGGTCGCCGGCACTATGGGCGCAAGGCGGTGCCCGCCGGCGGTGGCGGCGGCAAGAGCCCGACGCGCGAGCTGTTCGACACGCTGCTGCTGTGGAACCCGCGCGTGCAGCTCGATGCCGAAGGCCGCGCCAGCCTGGAAGTGCCGCTCAACGATTCGCTGACCAGCTTCCGCATCGTCGCCGTGGCCGACCTGGGCGTGGGCCGCTTCGGCACCGGCAGCGCGACCATTGCCGCCACGCAGGACCTGCAGGTGATTTCCGGCCTGCCGCTGCTGGTGCGCGAGGACGACCGCTACCGCGCCATGTTCACGCTGCGCAATACCACGAAGCGCGCCATGACGGTGCAGGCGGGCGCGCGCGCCACGCTGCTCGGCAACGACGGCACGCTGCCCGCGCAGACCGTGCAGATTCCCGCGGGCGAAGCGCGCGAGATCGGCTGGGACGTGACCGCGCCCATGCTGCTGGCGTATGCGCGCAGCGGCACCGTGATGTGGGAGGTGCAGGCCAGCGAGCAGGGCGGCGGCAATGCCGGCGACCGCATCAAGGTCTCGCAGCAGATCGTTCCCGCGGTGCCGGTCACGGTGCAGCAGGCCACGCTGGCGCAGGTGGCGCCGTCGCTGTCGGTGCCGGTCAAGGCGCCGCCCGGCGCGCTGGCGGATCCTGTCGGCAAGGTGCGCGGCGGGCTGCAGGTGAACTTCCAGTCGTCGCTGGCGGGCGGCATGCCGGGCGTGCGCGAATGGTTCCGCAACTATCCGTTCACCTGCCTGGAGCAGCGTGCGTCGAAGGCGATCGGGCTGAACGACACGGCCGCGTGGGAAGCACTGATGACGCAGCTGCCGTCGTACCTCGATGCCAACGGGCTGGCTTCGTATTTCCCGCTGGCTTCGGACAGCGACCATGGCAGCGAGGTGCTGACCGCTTACCTGCTGGCGGTCAGCGACGAGGCCGCGCGCGCCGGCCTGGCGCTGCGCATTCCCGACGCGCAGCGCGCGCAGATGGAGCGCGCGCTGACCGACTTCGTCGAAGGCCGCATCCGCCGCGACAGCTGGTCGCCGGTGGGCGGCACGCAGTACCTGGAGGCGCGCAAGCTGGCCGCGCTCGAAGCGCTGTCGCGCACCGGCCACGCGCAGGCGCGCATGCTGGATGCGATCCAGATCCTGCCGGCGCAGTGGCCGACCTCGGCACTGCTCGACTGGACCCTGCTGCTGACGCGCCTGGCCGATATCCCGCAGCGCGAGCAGCGGCTGGCCGAGGCGCAGCAGCTGCTGCGCTCGCGCCTGACGGTGCAAGGCACGCGGCTGGCGTTCTCCACCGAGCGCAACGACAACTGGTGGTGGATGATGGCCGGAGGCGATGCCAATGCCGCGCGGCTGCTGACGCTGGCCGCCGAGCTGCCGGGCTGGAAGGAAGACGCGCCGCAGCTGGCCACCGGCCTGATCGGCCGGCAGGTGCGCGGCGCCTGGGGCACCACCACCGCCAATGCGTGGGGCATGCTGGCGGTGACGCGCTTTGCGCAGGTGTTCGAGAAGACGCCGGTGGCGGGCAGCACGCGCGTCTCGGTGAGCAACGCCGCCGATGCCACGCGCAGCTTCGACTGGGCGCGCGCGCAGCGCAACGACGGCGTGGCACAGGGCAGTGTCGACCTGCCGTGGCCGGCAGGCGCGGACGGCGGCACGCTGCAGGTGGAGCAGGCCGGGGCCGGCCATCCGTGGGCGACGGTACAGGCGCTCGCCGCGGTGCCGGTCACCGCGCCGCTGGCCGCGGGCTACCGCATCAAGCGCACCGTGACGCCGCAGGAGCAGGCGGTGCCCGGCAAGTGGTCGCGCGGCGACGTGTACCGCGTCAAGCTCGAGATCGATGCGCAGGCCGACATGACCTGGGTGGTGGTCAGCGACCCGGTGCCCGCCGGCGCCACCATTCTCGGCAGCGGCCTGGGCCGCGATTCGCAGATCGCCACGCGCGGCGAGCGGCGCCAGGGCGTGGCCTGGCCGGCCTACACCGAACGCACGCCGCAGGCGTATCGCGAGTACTTCGGCTACCTGCCCAAGGGCACGGTGGCGGTCGAGTACACGGTGCGCCTGAACAACGCCGGCGAATTCTCGCTGCCGCCGTCGCGCGTCGAAGCGATGTACGCGCCCGATGTATTCGGCGTGGCGCCGAACGCGCGGCTGGTGGTAGGAGCGCGCCCATGAGCTGGCTGGCGTTGACGATGCCGGCGCGGGTGCGCGAGTGGTGGCTCGCGGGTGCGATGGCGGGTGTGATCTACGGCGCCTTGCTGGTGCAGGTGTCGATGGAGTTGCCCGAGGGCGCGCCCTTGACCGGGCAGATCGCCATGCAGCCGTTGTGGAAGACCGCGATGGCGCTGCTGCTGGCGCGTGCCGCGTGGTTCCACCGGCCGCTGCCGGAACGGCGCTGGCTGGTGACGGCGCTGGTGTGCTCGGCCATCGGCGATTTCCTGCTGGCGGTGCCGGCGCTGTCGTTCTCGTTCGTGGGCGGGCTGGGCGCCTTCCTGCTCGCGCACCTTGCCTACCTGCGGCTGCTGGTGCCGCTGGCCGGCGACCTGCGCCCGCACCGGCTGATCGCTTGCGGCGCCATGCTCGGCGTGGCCGGGACCATGCTGGGCCGCTTCTGGCCTAATCTCGGCACGCTGGCGGTGCCGGTGTCGCTGTACGTGGGCGTGCTTGCGGCGATGGCGTGCAGCGCGCTGGTGGCGCGGCTGCCGACGCCGCTGGCGGCACTGGGCGCGCTGTGCTTTGCCGCGTCGGACATGATGATCGGCATCGCGCGTTTCCTGGTGCCGTTCGAGACCTTCGCGCTGGGCATCTGGTGGACCTATGCCGCGGCGCAGGTGCTGCTGGTGGCGGGCATCGTGTCGGGGCGGTCGCAACCATGAAGGCGCGCGGCAGGCGTCTTGCCATCCTGGCGCTGTGGCCGCTGCTGTGGAGTGCGCACGCCGCCGCGTTGCCGGCCTTCACGCAGGTGCGCGACGAATGGCGCAGTGCTGACGTAGTGGTGCTGGACCGCCACGGCGATGTGGTCGGGCGGGTACGCGACGACTTCCGCGCACGCCGCGGCGACTGGGTCACGCTGGCGCAGACTTCACCGGCATTGCGCACGGCCATCGTGCTGTCGGAAGACCGGCGCTTCTATGCGCATAGCGGCGTCGACTGGCAGGGCGTGGCCGCGGCGGCGGGGGCCAACCTGTGGAACACGCGCACGCGCGGCGCCTCGACGCTGACCATGCAGCTGGCCGGCCTGCTGGACGACGACCTGCGCCGGCCCGGCGCGGCGGCGCAGGGACGCAGCTTCACGCAGAAGGTCGGCCAGGCCGCGGGCGCGGCGCTGCTGGAGCGCAGCTGGAGCAAGGACCAGATCCTCGAGGCGTACCTGAACCTGGTGCCGTTCCGCGGCGAACTGGTCGGGCTGTCGGCGCTGTCGCAGGTGTTGTTCGGCAAATACCCGGAAGGGCTCGATGCGCGCGAATCGGCGCTGGCGGTGGCGCTGGTGCGCGCGCCCAACGCGCCGGCCGCACAGGTGGCGCGCCGGGCCTGCGGCATCCTGCGCGAAATGCGGCTGCCGCGCCAATGCGAAGGGCTGGAAGGCTTCGCGCAACTGGCGCTGCTGCGTACCGGGCCGGTGGCGCAGCGTAATGCCACGGCGTTGGCGCCTGCGATGACGCAGCAACTCGCACCGCACCTCGCACGCCGATTGGTCAGCGACACGCGCGCGCAGCTGGCGCCGGGCGCGCCCATGCCAGCGCGCATCACATCCACGCTCGACGCACGCCTGCAGCGCGCGGCGGTGGCAAGCCTCGACCGGCACCTGCGCGAGCTGGCCGGGCGCCATGTCGAGGATGGCGCGGTGGTGGTGATCGACAACGCCAGCGGCGACGTGCTGGCCTATGTGGGATCGTCCGGCGCGCTGTCGTCGGCCGCGCAGGTCGACCACGCCGCCGCGCTGCGGCAGGCCGGCTCGACGCTCAAGCCCTTCCTGTACGCGCAGGCGCTGGAGGAACGGCGCCTGACCGCGGCGTCGCTGCTCGACGACCGGCCGGTGAACCTGCCGGTGGGCGGCGGACTGTATGTGCCGCAGAACTACGACCACCGCTACGCCGGCTGGGTCAGCACGCGGGCGGCGCTGGCGGCATCGCTGAACGTGCCGGCGGTGCGCACGCTGGTGATGGTGACGCCGCACCGCTTCCACAAGCGGCTGGTGGCGCTGGGCCTGCCGCTGGCCGAGGCGGGCGACTACTACGGCTACAGCCTGGCGCTGGGCAGCGCCGACGTGTCGCTGCTGGCGCTGACCAATGCCTACCGCGCGCTCGCCAGCGGCGGGCGCCATGCGCCGCCGCGGCTGCGCGAAGGCGCACCGGTTGCTGCGCCCGTCGCGGTCATGCAGCCGGCCGCGAGCTACGTGATCGGCGATATCCTTGCCGACCGCCACGCGCGCGCGCGCACCTTCGGCCTCGACAGCCCGCTGACCACGCGCTTCTGGACCGCGGTCAAGACCGGCACCAGCAAGGACATGCGCGACAACTGGTGCATCGGCTGGTCGCAGCGCTATACCGTGGGCGTGTGGGTCGGCAACGCCAGCGGCGCGGCCATGCGCGATGTTTCCGGGGTGTCCGGCGCGGCGCCGGTATGGCATGAAGTCATGGAAGCGCTGCATCGCGAGCAAGGCAGCCGCGCGCCGGAGATGCCCGCGGGCGTGCAGCGCGCGGCGCTGCAATTCGACGATGGCCTCGAGCCCGCGCGGGAGGAGGTGTTTCTCGCCGGGACGGCCATCGCGCGCGTCAGCGTCGGCAAGCTTGCGGCAGCGGCCAGCACCGCGCCGGCGATCGCCAACCCGGCCAACGGCACCGTGTTCGCGCTCGACCCCGACATGCCGCCGGTGTCGCAGCGTGTCTGGTTCCAGGCGGAAGGCATCGCCGGCCAGTCCGCGCGCGCGGTCAGCTGGCGCATGGACGGCAAGCCGCTCGGCCGCGGCGCCGAGGTGGCGTGGCTGCCGTGGCCGGGCCGCCATCAGGTGGAACTGCTCGATGCGGCGGGCAAGGTGGTGGACCGGATCGGCATCGAGGTGCGCGGCGCCTCGGTGCGGGCGCCATCCGCGCCTGCCAGGCGCTGATATCGCTGCGCGGGCCGTCGCGCATAATCGCTGTTTCACCATCCAGCCGGAGCGCCCGCATGTCCCTGCTTCCCCTCGATGCCGCCAGCACGGCGGCCCGCCTGCCGTATCCCGAACTGGCGCGCGCCATCGCCGATATGCTGGCCGAGCTGCGCGACGGCACGGCCATGGCGCCGCCGCGCATCGCGCTGCCGGTCGGCGATGCGGAACACGGCGAGGGCACGTTGCTGGTGATGCCGGCGCGCAACCGCAGCCTGGTGATGACCAAGAACATCACCGTGCACCCCGGCAACCCGGGGCGCGGGCTGCCCAGCATCCTCGGCGAAGTGGTGGTGGCCGACGCGCATACCGGCGCGCGGTTGGCCATGCTCGACGGGCCGACGGTGACCGGCCGGCGCACCGCGGCGGTGTCGCTGCTGGCGGCGCAATGCTTCGCCGCGCGCACCGATGGCGAACTGCTGATCGTCGGCGCCGGCGTGCAGGCGCTGACGCACCTGGAGGCCTTTGTTGCCGGGCTGGGCGCGCGCAAGGTGTGGCTGCAGTCGCGCACGCGCGACAAGGCCGCGGCGCTGGCTGCTCAGGCGCGCACGCTGGGCGTCGATGCCGAAGTGACCGACACCGTTGCCGCGGTGCTGCCGCGCGTGTCGATGGTGGTCACGGTCACGTCCAGCCGCAGCCCGGTGCTGCCGGACCTGGACAGCGGCCTCTGGCGCGACGACCACTTCATCGCCGCCGTCGGTGCCTTCCGCCCCGACATGTGCGAGCTGCCGCCGCAGCTGTGCCATGCGGCCGCGGATCATGGGCGCCTGCTGGCCGATACGCTGTTCGGCATCGAGGAAGAGGCGGGTGACCTGCTGCAGGCGGGCATCGACTGGGGCACCGTGCAGCCGTTCGAGACGGCGATCCTGCAGGCGGATGCCATCCGCGCGCGCAGTGGCAGCCCGCTGGTGTTCAAGAGCGTGGGCTATGCGCTGTGGGACCTGGCGGCGTGCGTGCTGGCCAGCCGCGCCTGACGCGCGCCGATCAGCACGCCGCTCGTCCCCCCGGCTCAGCCCGCCCG
This sequence comes from Cupriavidus oxalaticus, assembly GCF_016894385.1. NCBI lineage: Bacteria > Pseudomonadati > Pseudomonadota > Betaproteobacteria > Burkholderiales > Burkholderiaceae > Cupriavidus > Cupriavidus oxalaticus. Next base: position 3,762,208 of record NZ_CP069812.1, on the reverse strand, counting down.
GGCGCGCAGCCAGTCGCTGAACAAGGTACGCGCCGGCGCCAGGAAGCCGGCGATCGGCTCGCTGCGGTCGCTGGCGTACCAGTGGACATAGCAGCCATGCAGCGTGGCGACGATCAGGCGCGACATCTCGGGCGGCAGCGGCTGGCCCGGCACTGACAGCACCTCGGCCAGGTCGCGCACGTGCGCGTCCCAGCTGTGCCGGATCTGCTCGCGCACGCTGGCCGGTACGCCGCCGGAGAACAGCAGGCCAAGCACCACGCCCTTGGCCTCCGGATTGGCCGTGAAATAGTCGGCGAGTTCGTCGAACAGGTTTTCCAGCCGCTGCGGCGGCGTCTTGCCGGCATGCCGGGCGACACCCCCAAGGTCATGGCCGAAGTCTTCGAACAGGCTGGTCGCGGCTTGCGCCAGCAGCATTTCCTTGCTCCCGAAGTGCCAGAGCAGGCTGCTTTTGGCCACCCCGGCCCGGGCGGAAACCTGGTCGAGCGTCACCTCGGAGTAGCCATGTGCGCTGATCAGCTCACGCGCGACGGCGAGAATCCGGTCGCGGGTTTCGAGGCCGCGGCGGTTCTTGAGCGCTGCCGGCGGGACTTTGGTGGACGGGGGCATTGAAGACGGCATACGGGGCGGGGGCAGATTTTCAGAATTTTCAGGCGGGCGGAGATTTGACAGTAGAGAAGCTCTGCCAGCACACTCCATGATTGTACTGAACGTTCAGCACAATAGTATCGCGCGACCATGTTGGCAGCGCGTAAAGGAGACCCGCATGTCGTACCTGACCGCCACTGCCGCGGCCGTTGCCGCAGCATTTGTTTTCGCCGGCTCTTCCGGATCCGCCAAGGCCGCCTCTACACCGGCCAAGCCGGCCAGCGACGCCACGGCCCGCGCCCAGGCCGCCGTGCTGCAGCAGTTGCCGTTCCAGAATCAGCGTGATTTCGAGGACGCACGCCGCGGCTTCATCGGCACCATCGACAGCGGCGAGATCCGCGATGCGCAGGGCAGGGTGGTGTGGTCGCTGGATTCATATCGCTTCATCGACAAGGACGTCGCACCCGCGACGGTCAATCCCAGCCTGTGGCGGCAGGCCCGGCTGAACATGAACCACGGCCTGTTCCAGGTGACCGACCGCATCTACCAGATCCGCGGCTTCGACATCTCCAACATGACGATCATCGAAGGCGACAGTGGCCTGATCATCATCGACCCGCTGACCGCCACCGAGACCGCCCGCACCGGCCTGGAGCTGTACTACAAGCACCGCCCCAGGAAGCCGGTGGTGGCGGTGATCTATACGCACAGCCATGCCGATCACTTCGGCGGCGCCAAGGGCGTGATCAGCGAAGACGACGTCAAGGCGGGGAAGGTCAAGGTGCTGGCGCCCGAAGGCTTCATGGAAGAGGCTGTCAGCGAGAACGTCTTTGCCGGCAACGCGATGAGCCGCCGCGCCCAGTACATGTATGGCACCAACCTGCAGCGTTCGGCCACCGGCCAGGTCGATGCCGGGCTGGGCAAGGCGGTCGCGCAGGGCACGCTGACGCTGGTGCCGCCGACCGACCTGATCGCCAGGACCGGCGAGACCCGAACCATCGACGGCGTGCAGATCGAATTCCTGATGGCGCCCGGCACCGAGGCCCCGGCGGAGATGCTGATGTACCTGCCGCAGTGGAAGGCGCTGTGCGCGGCGGAGGATGCCACCCACAACCTGCATAACCTTTACACCATCCGCGGCGCGCAGGTGCGCGACGCCAACCAGTGGTGGCGTGCGCTGGACGAGACCATCGACCGCTTCGGCGGCCGCACCGAGGTGCTGTTTGCGCAGCACCACTGGCCGACCTGGGGCCGCGACAACATCGTCACCTACCTGGGCAAGCAGCGCGATGGCTACAAGTACATCCACGACCAGTCGCTGCGGCTGGCCAACCTGGGCTACGTGCCGGCCGAGATCGCCGAGCGCGTGAAGCTGCCGCCGTCGCTGGCCTCCGAATGGCACCTGCGCGACTACTACGGCACCGTCAGCCACAACGCCAAGGCGGTCTACCAGCGCTACCTCGGCTGGTACGACGCCAATCCCGCCAACCTGAACCCGCTGCCGCCCGAGGATGCCGGCAAGCACTACGTCGAGTACATGGGCGGCGCGGCGCGCGTGCTGGAGCAGGCGCGCGCGTCGTATGCGCGCGGCGAGTACCGCTGGGTGGCCGAGGTGCTCAAGCACGTGGTCTTTGCCGACCCGGACAACCAGGCCGCCCGCCAGCTGCAGGCCGACGCGCTGGAGCAGCTCGGCTACCAGGCCGAGTCTTCGACCTGGCGCAATGCCTACCTCACCGGCGCGGCCGAGCTGCGCGACGGCGCGCCAAAGTCTACGCGCCGCACCGGCAGCCCCGACGTGCTGCGGGCGATGACCGACACCATGTTCCTGGACTACCTGGCGATCAGCCTGAACGGAGACCGCGCCGCGGGCAAGACCGTGGCGATCAACTGGGTCCAGCCCGACACCGGCAAGCGCTACGCGCTGACGGTGGAGAACGGCGTGTTCCGCTACAAGGCAGGCGCACGGCATGCCGCACCGCAGGCCACGCTGACGATGCCGCGCGCGGTGCTGACCGGCGTGCTCTCGGGGCAGACCACGCTGCAGGCGGAGACCCAGGCCGGCCGCGCCAAAGTCGATGGCGATCCGCAGGCGCTCGCTGCATGGATGGCGCTGATGGACAAGTTCGAGCCGAGCTTCGCCATTGTCACACCCTGAGCGCGGGTCCGCCGCGCGGGAGGGGGCAGGCGGCCGCTGTTGCGCGGCTTGCCTCTAAACCCCCGTATCATTCAGGGTTTTTTCCGGCGCGCGGCATAAAGCGTTGCGCCGACGCAGCGTTTACCCGGCCTGGACACGCTTCCTGCCCGGGTTTCTTAGTGGTTAACCCTTGCTTTAGGAAGGGGCCTCTACGAATCTGTATCGTCGGTGAAACAGTCCTGCTCCCACACGCCGGATAATGCATGCGGCAGTAAATGAATGAGGAGTAAGAGGACTATGAAATCGACCTACAAGAAGAAGATGCTGGCGGCCGGCGCTGTCATGGCGTTGGCGGGAGCCGCACAAGCACAGTCGGCCGGCAGCAATATCGTCAGCCTGGGCTGGTTCCGCGTGATGCCGAACAGCTCCGCCGACCCGATGACCGTCGACAGCATCAATGGCCGGCCGGTCAATATGACCCGCGCCAACACCGGCGCCGATATCGAGACCGCCGACACCCTCGGCCTGGCGTTCACGCACTTCTTCACGGACAACATCTCGGGCGAGCTGGTCGCGGGCATTCCGCCCAAGCATGACGTCACGGGCACCGGCGAGTATGCCAAGTACGGCAAGCTCGGCTCGGTCAAGCAGTGGAGCCCGGCGCTGCTGGTCAAGTACCACTTCTTCGACGCCAGGACCAAATTCCGCCCGTATGTCGGCATCGGCGTCAACTACACCTGGTTTACCAACGAAACCATCACCAACCAGCAATTCGTCGATGGCGCGTTCGGCATCCCCGGCGCCACGATGACCGCCAGCGCCAAGCCGTCGTGGAACCCGGTGTTCAATGTCGGCGCCAACTATGCGATCAACGACAACTGGTTCGTCGGCCTGTCGGTGTCGTACCTGCCGCTGTCGACCACCGCCACGCTGACCACGCAGGCCGGGCCGGTGACGATTGTTTCGCATACCAAGATCAAGATCGACCCGGTGGTGACATTCCTGAGCGTGGGCTACCGCTTCTGAGCGCAGCGCCACGGCCAATATAAAAAAGGGACGCCCGGGGGCGTCCCTTTTTGCTGCAAGCCTGCCGCCTACGACACCGACTTGACCGGATAGCCAGCGTCTTCGATCGCGTGCCGCAATGCCTGCGTGTCGGCGCCGCTGTCCACGCGCACGGCCTGGGTCGGTACGTCGGCGCTGACCTTGGCAGCCGGGTCAACCGCCTGCACGGCACGCGTGATGGCGCCGACGCAATGGTTGCAGGACATGCCTTCGACCTGGAACTGGATCATGCTGGAAACCTCCTGAAGGGTTGAATGGCGGCACGGCCGCGACAGACATAGTGTGAACCTTGCCATGGTGGGAAGCGCAAGGGGATTTTGAAGTGGCGCAGAAGACATGCGGCTCCGCCCTTGACCTTCCCATGATGGTAAGGTCCATGATGCTGATATCGACACTGTGGATGATCCAGGACCATGACAAGTTCCAGCGCTGTGCTCGCCCCGCAACCCGCCAAGCCCTTGGATGACACGCCCGAATGGCGCCTGCCGGTCGAGGGCATGACCTGTGCCTCGTGCGTGCGCCGCGTGGAGAACGCGCTGGCGCGTGTGCCGGGCGTACACGACGTGGCCGTCAACCTTGCCACCGAGGCCGCCACCCTGCATGCCGACTCCGCTGCCGTGCTGCCGGCCGCCGCGCGCGCCGTGGCCGATGCCGGCTATGCGGTGCCGCAGGACAGCGTCGAACTGCAAGTCACCGACATGACCTGCGCGTCGTGCGTGGCGCGCGTGGAAAAGGCGCTGCGCGCGGTGCCGGGTGTGGTGCAGGCGCAGGTCAACCTGGCCACCGAACGCGCCACGGTCACGGTGCTGCGCGGCACCGCCGATGATGCCGCGCTGGCTGCCGCCGTGGCACGCGCGGGCTATGGCGCCACGCCGGCGGCTGGTGGTGGCGCAGCGGCACCGGCGCAAGCCACACGCACGCCTGCGTTCTGGGACGGCCCCTGGCCGGTGGCGATCGCGGCCGCGCTGTCGCTGCCGCTGGTCGCGCCGATGGTGCTGGCATGGTTCGGCGTGCACTGGATGCTGCCGGCCTGGGTGCAGTGGCTGCTGGCGACGCCGGTGCAGTTCGTGTTCGGCTGGCGCTTCTACAAGGCTGGCTGGAAGGCGGTACGTGCGGGCGCCGGCAATATGGACCTGCTGGTGGCGCTGGGCACGACCGCGGCGTACGGTCTGTCGCTGTGGCTGATGTGGCGCACGCCTGCCGATGCCATGCCGCACCTGTACTTCGAAAGCGCGGCGGTGGTGATCACGCTGGTGCGGCTCGGCAAGTGGCTGGAGACGCGCGCCAAGCGCCAGACCGCCGAGGCCATCCGCGCGCTGGCGGCATTGCGCCCCGATACCGCGCGCGTGCGCCGCGGCGGCCAGGAAGCCAGCGTGCCGCTGGCTTCGGTGCGCGTCGGCGACGAGGTGGTGGTGCGCCCGGGAGAGCGCATCCCGGTCGATGCCGAGGTGATCGAAGGCAGCAGCCATGCGGACGAATCGATGCTGACCGGCGAGAGCGTGCCGGTGCCCAAGAAGCCGGGCGACCGGCTGACCGGCGGCGCGATCAACTTCGAAGGGCTGCTGGTGGCGCGCACCGTTGCCGTTGGCGCCGAGACCGTGCTGGCGCGCATCATCCGCATGGTCGAGCATGCGCAGGCGGCCAAGGCGCCGATCCAGCGCATGGTGGACCAGGTCAGCGCGGTGTTCGTGCCGGTGGTGCTGGTGATCGCGCTGGCGACGGTGCTGGGCTGGGGCCTGCTGGGCGGAAACTGGGAAGCGGCGCTGCTCAATGCGGTGGCGGTGCTGGTGATCGCCTGCCCGTGCGCGCTGGGGCTGGCCACGCCCACCGCGATCATGGCGGGCACCGGCGCGGGGGCGCGTGCCGGCATCCTGATCAAGGACGCCGAGGCGCTGGAAGTGGCGCATCGCGTCAGCGTGGTGGCGTTCGACAAGACCGGCACGCTGACGGTCGGCAAGCCCGAGGTGGTGGCGCTGCATGCTGCCGATGCTTCCGACGCCGACGGCGGCACGCTGCTGGCGCGTCTGGCCGCGCTGCAGGCCGGCAGCGAGCACCCGCTGGCGCGCGCGGTGCTGGCCGCGGCGCAGGCGCGCGGCATCGCCGTGCCCAGGGCCGAGCACGTCCAGGCGCTGCCGGGCCGCGGCATCGCCGGCGTGGTCGACGGCCAGGCGCTGCAGCTCGGCAGCGAACGCCTGCGCGAGTCGCTCGCTGCTGAAGCGGGTACGCTGGCACCGGTGGCGCAGCGTCTGCGCGACGAAGGGCGCACCGTGTCGTGGCTGGTCGAGACCACGCCGCCGCGCGTCGTCGGGTTGGTTGCGTTTGGCGATGCGATCAAGCCGGGCGCGCCCGAGGCGATCGCCCGGCTGCGCGCGGCGGGCGTGCGCACCGTGATGCTGACCGGCGACAACGCCGGCGCGGCGGCGCGGGTGGCGCGCGAGCTCGGCCTCGACGAGGTGCAGGCCGAGGTGCTGCCCGAGGACAAGGCCGCGCGCGTGCAGGCGCTGGGCCAGGGCGGTGCGGTCGTGGCGATGGTGGGCGACGGCATCAACGATGCGCCGGCGCTGGCGGCGGCCGATGTCGGCATCGCCATGTCGACCGGCACCGACGTGGCCATGCACGCCGCCGGCATCACGCTGATGCGCGGCGACCCGGCGCTGGTGGCCGATGCGCTGGCGGTCTCGCACCGCACCGTGCGCAAGATCCGGCAGAACCTGTTCTGGGCATTCTTCTACAACGTGGTCGGCATCCCGCTGGCGGCGGCGGGGCTGCTGAACCCGGTGGTGGCGGGCGCGGCGATGGCCTTCTCCAGCGTCAGCGTGGTCGGCAACGCCTTGCTGCTGCGGCGCTGGCACCCGCAGTCCAGAACGGCAGCCACGGCACAGAGAGGCAAGCGATGAATATCGGCGAAGCGGCGCAAGCGTCGGGCGTGTCGGCCAAGATGATCCGGCACTACGAATCGATCGGGCTGGTGGAGACACCGCCGCGCACCGAGGGCGGCTACCGGCGCTATGACGAACGCGCGGTGCATACCTTGCGCTTCGTGCGGCGCGCCCGTAATCTGGGCTTCTCGCTCGACGAGATCCGCGACCTGCTGTCGCTGTGGCGCGACCGCGGCCGCGCCAGCGCCGACGTCAAGGCGCTGACGCTGAGGCATGTGGCCGACCTGGAGCAGCGCATCGCTGAACTGGCGGCGATGCGCGATACGTTGCGGCAGCTGGCGCAGCATTGCAGCGGCGACGAGCGGCCGGATTGCCCGATCCTGGCCGATATCGCGGATGTGCCTGGCACTGGCGACGCGTGCCACGCGGCGCGGGAAGAACAGGGCTGTCACTGATCGCCTTTTGGCGTTTGGTGCAGTCACGCAGCAAGACAAAGAACAATGCCGGCGCACACGCCGGTCCGGCCGCAGAGGAGACCGTAGCGCATGGCACAACCGATGACGGACGATCCGGCTTCCGCTGGCGCTGCCGAGGCCGCAGGCACCGCTACAGCCCCTGGCCCCGCCATTGCGCACGCACCCGTGCCAAGCCGCCAGCGCATGCGCGACGGCACCGAACTGTTGCTGCGCACCTGGCTCCCCGATCCCGGCCGCTTTGCGGAACCGCTTGGCTCGGTGCTGCTGGTGCACGGGCTTGCCGAACATGCCGGGCGCTACCAGCACGTTGCCGACCTGCTGTGCGGATCGGGATTGCGCGTGCGCGCATTCGACCTGCGCGGCCACGGCGCCAGCGGCGGTGCGCGCATGGTGGCCGATCATCCCGACATCTATCTGGAGGACCTGGCCGAGATCTACGATGCCGCGCTGCATGGCTGGAACGAACTGCCGATCCTGCTCGGCCACAGCATGGGTGGGCTGATCGCGGCGCGCTTTGCCACCGCGCGCGTGCGCCCGGTGCGCGCGCTGGTGCTGTCATCTCCCGCGCTGGCGCTGCGGCTGGCGCAGCCGGTGCTGGCGCTGCACCGCGTGCTGCTGACGCTGGCGCCGCGCCTGCGCGTGCCCAACCCGATCGACGCGCGGCACCTGTCGCACGACCCGGCCGTGGTGGCGGCCTACCGCGCCGACCCGCTGGTGCAGACCACCATCACCGCCAGCGTGCTGGAGAGCTTTATCCGCGGCATGGCGCAGGCACAGGCCGATGCCGCGCGGCTGGAGGCGCCGATGCTGATGCTGGTCGGCGGCGCCGACCGCGTGGTCGATCCGGCTGGCAGCCGCAGCTTCTTCGACAATGCGCCGGCCGACCTGCGCGACGAGGTCTGGTATCCGCACGGCTACCACGAGATCTTCAATGAAGCGCAGCCGCTGCGTGGCGAAGTGTTCGCGGCGCTGAGCGACTGGCTGCAGCGGCACCTGCAACCTTCTGCAACCGCCAGGCCGCCACCGGCCTAAGTCCGGAACACCGACTCCGCCACGCCGAACACCGCGGCCACCACCGGGTCGTCGCGGCGCGTTGCCAGGCACACCAGCGTCAGCTCAGTCTGCACCGACATGCCCTCGACGATCGCCAGTCCGTGCGCATGCGACTCGCGCAGCGCAATCGAATCGCGCACCAGCGACAGTCCCACGCCGGACCGGACCAAATCCAGCATCGACGCTTCCTGGTCCACGTGCGCCACCTTGGGTACGCCGGCCGCGTCGACGCCCGCCTGCGCGAAGCGCTCGCACAGCAGGCGGTTATGCGCCGACTCGGGCGGCGTCCAGATCCACGGCAGTGTCGCCAGCTGCGCCCATGAGCGCAGCGCGGTGCGCTCCTTCCAGCCCTTGGGCGCCACCACGTAGTAAGAGAAGGGCGTCAGCGTGAGCGCATGGAAGCTCGCGTCGGGCGGCTGGCCGAGGTAGAAGCCGACATCGAGCGCGCCACTGCGTACCTGTTGCAGCACCCAGCCTGACATGCCATGGCGCAGTTCCGTGCCGATCTGCGGATGGCGCTCGACCAGCGTGCGCAGCATCGGTCCCAGCCGCGTGAATTCCGGGTCGAGGATGGTGCCGATCGCCAGGCGCCCGCGCACCGTGTGATGCATGGCATTGACGGTGTGCTGCAGGTCGCCGACGCCGTCGAGGATGCGTTCGGCCAGCGGCAGCAACGCGGCGCCGTCCGCGGTCAGTGTCAGGCCGGCGGCGGTGCGTTCGAACAGCTTGATATGCCACGCCGACTGCAGCGCCTTGAGCTGCAGGCTGACCGCGGGCTGCGTCAGGTGCAGCCGCTGCGCGGCGCGGGTGAGGTTGCCCTCGCGGGCGACGGCGACGAATGCGCGCAGGTGGTGGAGGTCCAAGGCAATGGGGGCGGTTCGATGGCCGGTGGTGCGGCGCAATATTTAGCGCGGCTTATATTGCGCTTGACGATAAATCATTGGACGGGGCGGTGCAACTGCACCAAGCTTGCGCTCATCACGGCCCGTCTGCGCCATGCGCGGCAGACGATGTTGCGGCGATGTTATTACCGCGCGCAATGATGGGGGCCGATCCTCGATATCCAGTATCAAGCAGGAGTGGAAGTGGAAGACATCCTTGCAGAAGCCAGCGCTGTGCAAACTACCGTTGGACATTTCATCGGGGGCCGGCAGACGCGTGGCGCGTCGCAACGCCTGGCCGATATCTTTAACCCTGCGATCGGCGAAGTTGCCGCGCGCGTGGCGCTCGGCACCACGCAGGACGTTGCCGACGCGGTGGCCGCCGCCAAGGCCGCCTTTCCGGCCTGGTCCGAGACCCCGCCGCTGCGCCGTGCGCGCATCCTGTTCAAGTTCAAGGAACTGCTCGACCAGCACCACGACGACCTGGCCGCGCTGATCACGCGCGAGCATGGCAAGGTGTTCTCCGACGCCAAGGGCGAAGTCACGCGCGGCATCGAGGTGGTGGAGTTTGCCTGCGGCATTCCCAACCTGCTGAAGACCGATTTCACCGACAACGTCGGCGGCGGCATCGACAACTGGAACCTGCGCCAGCCGCTGGGCGTGGTGGCGGGGATCACGCCGTTCAACTTCCCGGTGATGGTGCCGATGTGGATGTTCCCGGTGGCGCTGGCATGCGGCAATACCTTCGTGCTGAAGCCGTCGGAGCGGGATCCGTCGCCGAGCTTGCTGATTGCCGATCTGCTGCGGCAGGCCGGCTTGCCCGATGGCGTGTTCAACGTCGTGCAGGGGGACAAGGAAGCAGTCGATGCGCTGCTGGCGCATCCGGACGTGCAGGCGTTGTCGTTCGTCGGCTCGACGCCGATTGCCGAGTACATCTATACGGAAGGGACGAAGCACGGCAAGCGGGTGCAGGCGCTGGGCGGGGCCAAGAACCACCTGGTGGTGATGCCTGATGCGGATCTCGACCAGGCGGTCGATGCGCTGATCGGTGCGGCCTATGGGTCGGCTGGCGAGCGCTGCATGGCGATTTCCGTTGCCGTGGCCGTCGGTGACGTCGCGGACAAGCTGGTGCCGCGGCTGGCGGAGCGCGCGCGTGCGCTGAAGATCCGCAACGGCATGGAGTCGGACGCCGAAATGGGTCCGCTGGTGACCGGGGCGCACAAGGCCAAGGTGGAGGGGTATATCGCCAAAGGCGTGGAAGAAGGGGCGACGCTGGTGACCGATGGGCGGGGGCACAAGGTCGACGGGCATGAGAACGGGTTCTATGTCGGCGGCACGCTGTTCGACCATGTGAAGCCCGACATGACCATCTACAAGGAAGAGATTTTCGGGCCGGTGCTGTCGGTGGTGCGGGTGCATGACTTTGCCGAAGCCGTTGCACTGATCAATGCGCATGAGTTCGGCAATGGGGTGTCTTGCTATACCAGCGACGGTGGGATTGCGCGGGCGTTTGCCCGGCAGATACAGATAGGTATGGTTGGGATTAATGTTCCCATCCCTGTTCCGATGGCCTGGCATTCATTTGGTGGATGGAAGCGGTCGTTGTTTGGGGACCACCATGCCTATGGGGAAGAAGGGGTGCGGTTCTACACGCGCTACAAGAGCGTGATGCAGCGGTGGCCGGATTCCATTGCCAAGGGGGCAGAGTTTACGATGCCGGTGGCCAAGTAAGGTCTTGATTGCTTTGTGTTTTTGCTGCGGCCACAAAGCACGCATCCCAACCACAAGAAAGCCATGGATACATTCGACTACATCATCGTTGGCGCCGGCTCAGCCGGCTGTGTCCTGGCAAACCGCCTGACCCAGGACCCGGACATCAACGTCCTGCTGCTGGAAGCCGGCGGCAAAGATGACTACCACTGGATCCACATCCCGGTAGGCTACCTGTACTGCATCGGCAACCCCCGCACGGACTGGCTCTACCGCACCGAAGCCGAAGCCGGCCTGAACGGCCGCTCGCTGGGCTATCCCCGCGGCCGCGTGCTGGGCGGATGTTCTTCGATCAACGGCATGATCTACATGCGCGGCCAGCGCGAAGACTATGACGACTGGGCCCGCCTGTCCGGTGACGACGGCTGGAAATGGGACAACGTGCTCCCGCTGTTCAAACGCTGCGAAGACCACCACCGCGGCCCGAGCGAATTCCATGGCGCCCATGGCGAGTGGCGCGTCGAAGCGCAGCGGCTGCGCTGGGACATCCTCGAGCGCTTTGCCGATGCGGCGGAACAGGCCGGCATCCCGCGTACCGAGGACTTCAACCAGGGCGACAACTTCGGCGTCGGCTACTTTGAAGTGAACCAGCGCCGCGGCATCCGCTGGAACACCGCCAAGGCCTTCCTGCGGCGCGCGTCGGAGCGCCCGAACCTGACCATCGTCACCGGCGCGCAAGTCAGCGCGCTCACCTTCGATGGGCGCCGCTGCACTGGCGTGAAATATATTGGCGGCGGGCAGCCGCATGCCGCGGCAGCGCGGCATGAAGTCATCCTCTCTGCCGGTGCGGTCAATACGCCGCAGCTGCTGGAGCTGTCCGGCATCGGCCAGCCGGAACGGCTGCGCGGACTCGGCATTGACGTACGCCACGCCCTGCCCGGCGTGGGCGAAAACCTGCAGGACCACCTGCAGCTGCGCACCGTGGTCAAGGTCAACGGCGTGCGTACGCTCAACACGCGGGCCTCCAGCCTGTGGGGCAAGCTGTGCATCGGTGTCGAGTACGCCTTCAACCAGAGCGGGCCGATGAGCATGGCGCCGTCGCAACTGGGCGCATTCGCGCGCTCGGATCCGTCGCAGGCGCGGCCCAACGTGGAGTACCACGTGCAGCCGCTGTCGCTCGACAAGTTCGGCGATCCGCTGCACGCATTCAATGCCTTCACCGCCAGCGCCTGCAACCTGCGGCCGACGTCGCGCGGCAGCGTGCATGCGCGCAGCGCCGATTTCCGCGACGCGCCGGTGATCGCGCCCAACTACCTGTCGACCGACGAAGACCGGCGTGTCGCCGCCGATTCGCTGCGCCTGACACGCCGCATCGTGGCATCGCCGGCGCTGGCGCCGTACCAGCCCGAGGAATACCTGCCGGGTGCCGCGTTCCAGACCGACGAAGAGCTGGCCGAAGCCGCCGGCAGCATCGGCACCACCATCTTCCATCCCGTCGGCACCTGCAAGATGGGGCGCGGCGACGACGGCATGGCGGTGGTCGACAACCGGCTGCGGGTGTTCGGCATCGAGGGACTGCGTGTGGTCGATGCCTCGGTGATGCCGCTGATCACCTCGGGCAATACCAATTCGCCAACCATCATGATTGCCGAACGCGCCAGCGACATGATCCGCGAAGACCGCCGGCGCGGCGCGGGAGCCGCGGGAGTGATGGCGCCGGCGCCACTCGCCGCGGCGGAAAGCGCCTGAAGGCGGCAGGCTGCGCAGCATGGGGAATCGCGGGCAGAAGCGCGCAGGCGCCAGGTGGCGTTTGCTGATCATGTGCGCCTGCAAAAAAACTGACACTTGGTTCATGTTTCATAGTGCAAACCCCGATGTTTTGCGATGCAACAGGCGCACACAATAGACGCCTCGGAGGATGCGCGGGCAGCACATTGTGCGTGCCCCTGTTCTCCGGCGGGAGCCGCCCCGCACAGCCATGACAAAGACACCGCAGCACGCCGCGACCACGGACGTGCCTGACGGACGCGGCACAGGGCCTACAGGCCGGTTCGGACCATCAGTCAGTGCCGGGCATCACCCGGCGTACAACGAAGGGCGGGCAGGAGACATGAACCAGCAGGAAACCATCCTGGAAACGCGGAACCTCACCAAGGAGTTCAAGGGGTTCACCGCGGTGAGCGACGTCAACCTACAGGTGCGCCGCGGCTCGATCCATGCATTGATCGGCCCCAACGGCGCAGGCAAGACCACTTGCTTCAACCTGCTCACCAAGTTCCTGGAGCCGACCACCGGCACCATCGTATTCAACGGCATCGACATCACCCGCGAAAAGCCCGCGCAGATCGCGCGCCGCGGCGTGATCCGTTCGTTCCAGATCTCGGCCGTGTTCCCGCACCTGACGGTGATGGAGAACGTGCGCATCGGGCTGCAGCGGCAACTCGGCACGGCGTACCAGTTCTGGCGCAGCGAGCGCTCGCTCGATGTGCTCAACGACCGCGCCATCGAGCTGCTCGAGCAGGTGGGGCTGACCGAGTTCGCGCGGACGCTGACGGTGAACCTGCCATACGGGCGCAAGCGCGCGCTGGAGATCGCCACCACGCTGGCGATGGAGCCCGAGCTGATGCTGCTCGACGAGCCCACGCAGGGCATGGGCCACGAGGACGTGGACCGCGTCACGCAGCTGATCAAGAAGGTCTCCGCCGGCCGCACCATTTTGATGGTCGAGCACAACATGAGCGTGGTCTCGTCGATCGCCGACAAGATCACCGTGCTGCAGCGTGGCGCGATCCTGGCCGAGGGCCCTTACGCCGAGGTGTCGAAGGACCCGCGCGTGATGGAAGCCTACATGGGCACGGCCGATGCCGAGCTGCAGGGCGCGCACTGAAGCGGGGGATGAGCAAATGAGTACGATGAGCACGAACAACACGCCCGCCCTCGCAATCAAGGGCCTGCAGGCCTGGTACGGCGAATCGCACATCCTGCACGGCGTCGACCTCACCGTGAACCGCGGCGAAGTGGTGACCCTGCTGGGCCGCAACGGCGCCGGGCGCACCACCACGCTGCGCGCGATCATGGGCCTGACCGGCGCGCGCAAGGGCTCGATCAAGGTCAATGGCCACGAGACCATCGGCCTGCCGACGCACAAGATCGCGCACTATGGCATCGGCTATTGCCCGGAGGAGCGCGCGATTTTCTCCAGCCTGTCGTGCGAAGAGAACCTGATGCTGCCGCCGGTGCTCAAGGGGGCCGACACCAGCCAGGGCATGAGCGAGGCCGAGATCTACGAGATGTTCCCGAACCTGAAGGAGCGCCGCCAGAGCCAGGGCACGCGTCTTTCCGGCGGCGAGCAGCAGATGCTGGCGGTCGGGCGCATCCTGCGCACCGGCGCGAACCTGCTGCTGCTCGATGAAATCTCGGAAGGGCTGGCACCGGTGATCGTGCAGGCGCTCGCGCGCATGATCCTGATGCTCAAGCAGAAGGGGTACACGGTGGTGATGGTGGAGCAGAACTTCCGTTTCGCCGCGCCGCTGGCCGACCGCTTCTACGTGATGGAGCACGGCAGCATCGTCGAACGCTTCGCGGCCAATGAGCTGGAAGCCAAGATGCCGGTGCTGCACGAACTGCTCGGGGTCTGATCCTGATCCGGGATCGATGATTGCTGTTTGGCAGGAACGGGTGGCGCACGCCGCCGCAAATCAGGAGACAAAGAGATGAAGAAGACTCGGCTCGCGGCCGCGATGGCGGCCATTGCCATGGGTGCGGTTTCGTTCGGCGCTGCCGCGCAGGTATCCGGCGACACCGTAAAGATCGGCTATATCACCGACATGTCGGGCCTGTACGCCGACATCGACGGCCCCGGCGGCCTGGAAGCCATCAAGATGGCGATCGAGGACCACGGCGGCAAGGTACTGGGCAAGCCCATCGAGATCGTTTCCGCCGACCACCAGAACAAGGCGGATATCGCCGCCTCCAAGGCGCGCGAATGGATGGACCAGCAGGGCCTGGACATGCTGCTGGGCGGCACCAACTCGGGCACCGCGCTGGCAATGAACAAGGTCGCCTCGGAAAAGAAGCGCGTCTACATCAACATCGGCGCCGGCACCGCGCGCCTGACCAACGAAGAGTGCTCGCCGTACACGGTGCACTACGCCTATGACACGGTGGCGCTGGCCAAGGGCACCGGCAGCGCGGTGGTCAAGCAGGGCGGCAAGTCGTGGTTCTTCCTGACCGCCGACTACGCCTTCGGCCACTCGCTGGAAAGCGACACCGCCGCGGTGGTGAAGGCCAACGGCGGCACGGTGGCGGGGCAGGTGCGCCATCCGCTGTCGGCGTCGGACTTCTCGTCGTTCCTGCTGCAGGCGCAGTCGTCCAAGGCGCAGATCCTGGGCCTGGCCAACGCCGGTGGCGACACCATCAACGCGATCAAGGCGGCCAAGGAATTCGGCATCACCAAGTCGATGAAGATCGCCGGCCTGCTGATGTTCATCAACGATATCCATAGCCTGGGCCTGAAGAACACCGAAGGCCTGCTGATGACCGACAGCTGGTACTGGGACATGAACGACGACACCCGCAAGTTCGCCAACCGCTTCTTCAGCAAGATGAAGAAGATGCCTAGCAGCCTGCAGGCGGCGGACTATTCGGCGGCCAGCACCTACCTGAAGGCGGTGGAAGCCGCCAAGACCGACGATCCGGACAAGGTCATGGCCGAGCTGAAGAAGATGAAGATCAACGACTTCTACACCAAGGGCTATATCCGCCAGGACGGCCGTGGCATCCACGACATGTACCTGATGCAGGTGAAGACCGCGGCCGAGTCGAAGAAGCCGTGGGATTACCTGAAGGTGGTGGCAACCATCCCGGGCGACCAGGCATTTACGACGGTGGCCGAGTCGAAGTGCGCGATGTTGAAGAAGTAAGAGCCGTCGACACTGCGACGGTTTGCTCCCCTCTCCCGCTTGCGGGAGAGGGGCAGGGGGTGAGGGCTTGAGCGCCAAAGGCTGAGGCCGGTGGGCTAACCACCATTGGCCCTGCCAAGGCCGCTATGCTGGAACAAACCGAAGGCTTCGCTTCATGTGGTTCCTCGCTAAACCGCCCCTCACCCCAACCCTCTCCCCGTGAGGGGAGAGGGAGAACACCTTGCTTAGGCTAGCTCGGGCGGCTTTGGTGCACCCAAAACCGTTGGCTCCGCTTAGTGTCTGCCAACAACCAGCAATCGATGCCCATGGACATCTTCGGAATTCCCCTGCCTGCCATGCTTTCCCAGCTGTTGCTGGGGCTGGTGAACGGCGCCTTCTATGCGATGCTGAGCCTGGGCCTTGCCGTCATCTTCGGGCTGCTCAACGTCATCAATTTCGCGCACGGCGCGCTCTTCATGCTGGGTGCTGTGCTGGCCTGGATGGGCATGGAGTACGCCGGGCTCAACTACTGGATCATGCTGCTGCTGTCGCCGCTGGTCGTTGCCGCTATCGGGGTGGTGATCGAGAAGACCATGCTGCGCTGGATCTACAAGCTCGACCACATCTACGGCCTGCTGCTGACGCTGGGGATCACGCTGGTGATCGAGGGCATCTTCCGCTCGATCTACGGCGTGTCAGGGCTGCCGTACTCGACGCCGGACGTGCTGCAGGGCGCGACCGACCTCGGCTTCATGATCCTGCCCAACTACCGCGCCTGGGTCGTGGTGGCATCGCTGATCGTGTGCTTTGCCACCTGGTATGTGATCGAGAAGACCAAGCTGGGCGCCTACCTGCGCGCCGGCACCGAGAACCCCAAGACGGTCGAGGCCTTCGGCGTCAACGTGCCGCTGATGGTGACGCTGACCTACGGCTTCGGCGTGGCGCTGGCGGCGTTTGCGGGGGTGCTGGCCGCGCCGGTGATCCAGATCTCGCCGCTGATGGGCCAGAACCTGATCATCATCGTGTTCGCGGTGGTGGTGATCGGCGGCATGGGCTCGATCATGGGCTCGATCCTGACTGGCCTCGGGCTGGGCGTGGTCGAGGGCCTGACCAAGGTGTTCTATCCTGAAGCATCGTCGACGGTGGTGTTCTTCATCATGGTGATCGTGCTGCTGCTGCGCCCGGCCGGGCTGTTCGGGAAGGAGAAGTGATGAGCGCACCAACCACATCATCGACGCAGCCCGCGGTGGCTGCCAACGCGGGCCAGGCAGGAAAGGGACAGGGCGTGCAGAAGAAACTGTTGTACGGATTGCTGCTGCTGGCGCTGATCGCCGCGCCGCTCGCGGGTGCCTATCCGGTATTCGTGCTCAAAGTGCTGTGCTTCGCGCTGTTTGCGTGCGCGTTCAACCTGCTGATCGGCTATACCGGGCTGCTGTCGTTCGGCCATGCGGCCTTCTTCGGCGGTGCCGGCTACGCGGCCGGCCATGCCATGAAGGCCTGGGGCGTGACGCCGGAGATCGGGCTGATCCTGGGCACGGCCACCGGCGCGCTGATCGGCTACGTGGTCGGCTCGCTGGCGATCCGGCGCCAGGGCATCTACTTCTCGATGATCACGCTGGCGCTGGCGCAGATGCTGTTCTTCATCTGCCTGCAGGCGCCGTTCACCGGCGGCGAGGACGGGCTGCAGGGCATCCCGCGCGGCAAGCTGTTCGGCGTGCTGCCGTTGTCTGACGACCTGACGCTGTACTACGTGGCGCTGGTGATCATCGTCGCGGCCTTCGCGCTGATCGTGCGCACGGTGCATTCGCCGTTCGGCCAGATCCTGAAGGCGATCAAGGAGAACGAGCCGCGGGCGATTTCGCTGGGCTACGATGTCGATCGCTTCAAGCTGACCGCCTTCGTGCTGTCGGCGGCGCTGTCGGGCCTGGCCGGGTCGATCAAGGCGCTGGTGCTGGGCTTCGAGACCCTGACCGACGTGCACTGGTCGATGTCGGGCTCGGTGATCCTGATGACGCTGGTGGGCGGCCTGGGCACCTTGTCGGGCCCGATCGTCGGCGCCTTTGTGATCGTGGCGCTGGAGAACAAGCTGGGCGACATCGGCAGCTTCCTGGCCTCGGCCACCGGCCTGCAGTGGTTCAACACGCTGGGCGAGTCGGTGACGATGGTGACCGGCGTGATCTTCGTGATCTGCGTGCTGACCTTCCGCCGTGGCATCATGGGCGAACTGCTGGCCCGGTTCGGCCGCAAGCACGAGTGATCGTGGGTCGACATGCCCGATTCTGGGGCTAGGGTTTTTTCTAGCTTGTCCTCAGTGCACCGCTTCGTTACATTCCACATACGGTTTTCGCAGGTTAAATGGAGGCGGAAGCGAGGAGACGACAGGCGCGCACCCGGTGTCGGGTAGCAGCGTTATAAAATAAAGGGCGTTGCCGGGTGATCCTCGGCAACGCTTTTTTCATTGGTGCTTCGCCCACGACGGCAGTGAGCCCTCGATTTCCCCTCGGTGCCGTACTTGCCTCATTTCCGGGCATCCATGCCGGATCGGCATCACCCCGGTCCCCGCCGCATGCGACAATGCGGGCGCTTTCCGTTGCCCGCCATGCCTGCTTATCCCCCCGATTCCCAAGATCCGCCGCTTCCAGGCGACTCGGGTTCTCCCGACGCCACACCGCTGCAGCCCATGCCGCAGGTGTGGGTACGCGCGGGCCAAAGTGCCGATGGCGCCATGCTGGAGGCCTGGCTGGCTGCCGTGCAGCCGGTGCCGGTGCCGGCGGCCAGGGCGCGGCGGCTGATGCTGGACGAGTTGCTGGCGCAGTCCGGGCGCGGGATCTGCCTGCTGGCCCATGGCGCAGCGTCGGACGACGTGCTGGCGTGCCTGCCGGTGGCGCTGGTGCCAAGCCTGGAACTGGCGGGTCTCGCCGCCCTGGCCACGGAATGGTGGGTACGCCCCGGCCTTGATGCCGGCATGGCCCGCGCCTGCCTGGACGCCAGCTGCGCGACGCTGGCCGACTGGGGGCGCGCCCATGGCATCCGCCATGCGCTGCTCGCCCCGGCGCTGGCCGGCGCCCACGGCGGCGCGCCGCCCGGCTTTGCCCCGCATGCCGGCGGCATGTGGCTGCGCAGCCTGGTGCCGGCGGCCAAGGTGCTCGGCTGAGCCGCGGCTGACGCATCCCGTCTTTTCCTCCTCGCGTTTTTCTTCCCTGTTCCTGCAATGATGGAGTTTGCATTCCTGGCGGTTGCCGCCTTTCTCGCCGGCATGATCGACGCGGTCGCCGGCGGCGGCGGCCTGGTCCAGATCCCGGCGCTGTTCTCCGCCTATCCCGGCATGGCGCCGGCAACGCTGCTGGGGACCAACAAGGTAGGGTCGATCGCCGGCACCGCCAACGCCGCGCTGCGCTATGGCCGCAGCGTGCGCATCTACTGGGGCGCGACCGCGCCGGCTGTGGTGGCGGCCTTTGTCTTCTCGATGGCCGGCGCGTGGGCGCTGACCATGATCCCGGCCGAGCCGATGCGCAAGGCGCTGCCGTTCATCCTGGTGATACTGCTGGTGTATACGCTGGCCAAGAAGGACCTGGGCGCGGAGCATGCGCCGACGCTGAAAGGCGGCCGGGAACGGCTCGCGGCGTTGCTTGCCGGCGCGGTGCTCGGCTTCTACGATGGCGTGTTCGGTCCCGGCACCGGCAGCTTCCTGATGATCGTGTTCGTGCGCGTATTCGGCTACGACTTCCTGCATGCCGCGGCGTCGACCAAGCTGGTCAACCTCTCCACCAACCTGGCGGCGCTGCTGCTGCTTGCCAGCAAGGGCCATATCTGGTGGCAGCTGGGGCTGGTGATGGCGGTGGCCAATGTCGCGGGCAGCCAGGTGGGCAGCCGGCTGGCGCTGCGCCATGGCAGCGTGTTCGTGCGCAAGGTGTTTATCGTGGTGGTGAGCGCGCTGATCCTGAAGACGGCGTGGGATGCCTTTGCGCGCTGAGCGGCTGAGCGCAGTCTTGATGCGGGTTAATCCTGCTTTTCGCGTCAAGTCGCTGTGATAGACTCGATTCGCATTCCCGACCGCACGGTCGGCGAATGACAGAAGCGCCAATTCCGGGGAGTTCCGGGGAAAATGGGGCCGGTTCGCCAGCGGCGAGCGGTTCTCGGCGTGGACGGGAAATGGGGAACGTGCGTCATTGTTCCTGGCAGTAGCGCAGGTGCCGGCGATGTGCCTGCGTGGACCCGAGGGGTCGGCAAAAATGGGCATCCGCCGGTGGACGCCGGACGGATGCCTTTCCGTTTCAGGAACCGAAGGAGACAAGATGGATTTCAAGCGCGCCAGCCTGCTGGCAATCGCGGCGGCCAGCCTGGTTGCCGGTGCCGCCCAGGCACAGGTCAAGGTCGGGGTCACGGTGTCGGCAACGGGTCCGGCGGCATCGCTGGGTATTCCGGAGAAGAACACCTTCACGCTGATGCCGAAGGAAGTCGCGGGCAAGAAAATCGAGTACATCGTCCTGGACGACGCTTCGGACACCACCACCGCGGTCAAGAACACCCGCAAGCTGATCAGCGAAGACAAGGTTGACGTGGTGGTCGGTTCCACCGTGACGCCGAACTCCCTGGCCATGGTCGACGTGGTCGCCGAGAACGATACGCCGATGATCACCATGGCCGCCTCGGCCCGCATCATCGAGCCGATGGATGCCAAGCGCGCCTGGGTCTTCAAGACACCGCAGAACGACTCGCACATGGCCACCGCGATTGCGGAGCACATGGGCAACAATAACGTGAAGACGGTGGCCTTCATCGGCTTCGCGGATGCCTATGGCGACAGCTGGGCGCAGGAATTCGCCAAGGTGGCGGACATGCGCAAGATCAAGGTGGTCGCCAACGAGCGCTTTGCCCGCACCGATACTTCAGTGACCGGCCAGGTGCTGAAGATGATGAGCGCCAACGCCGACGCGGTGCTGATCGCAGGCTCGGGTACGCCCGCGGCGCTGCCGGCCAAGACGCTGAAGGAGCGCGGCTACAAGGGCAAGGTCTACCAGACTCACGGCGTTGCCAATGCTGATTTCCTGCGGGTCTGCGGCAAGGATTGCGAAGGCACGTTCCTGCCTGCCGGCCCGCTGCTGGTAGCGGAACAACTGCCCGACAGCAACCCGGTGAAGAAGCCGGCCATGGCCTACAAGACGGCCTACGAGAAAGCCTTCGGCGGCCAGGTCTCGACCTTCGGTGGCCATGCCTGGGATGCGGGCCTGATCCTGCAGCACGCCATCCCCGAGGCGCTTAAGAAGGGCCAGCCCGGCACCAAGGAATTCCGCAAGGCGCTGCGCGACGCCATGGAGCAGACCAGGAACCTGCCGGTGTCGCACGGCATCATGAACATGAGCGCCACCGACCACCTCGGCTTCGACCAGCGCGCACGCGTGATGGTGCAGATCGTCGACGGCAAGTGGAAACTGCTGAAATAAGCCGCTGCACAGAATTCCTGGGGACAGTGAAGCAGAGGTGAAGCAGGGCGCATGGGTTATGCCATGCGCCTTTTTTCTGTTCGCACGGCAATACCTAGGGTTGCGGAGTATTTCTGCAATAAGCAACCCGTTTACCATTTCGTAAATCCCAACGCGCGCAGCGCCCTGTCGGCCCCCTTCGAAGCAGGCAGGTATTTCAACGATACGGGGAGACAATGGACCTATCTATCGCCGCCATCCTGGCGCAGGACGGCATCACCTCGGGCGCGATCTACGCGCTGCTGGCACTGGCCCTGGTGCTGGTGTTCTCGGTGACGCGCGTCATCTTCATCCCGCAAGGGGAGTTCGTTGCCTACGGCGCGCTGACGCTGGCGGCGATGCAGGCCGGGCATGCGCCGCAGACCAGCTGGCTGCTGCTGGCCATGGGCGCGCTGACCTTCATCTATGAGACCGTGACCGTGCTGCGCAGCGCCGAGCTGCGGCGCACGCTGGGCCAGCGGCTGGCGGTGCTGGCCGGCAAGTACTTGGTGTTCCCGCTGGCGGTGCACTGGGTGGTCCAGCAATACGGCGCGCAGCCGCTGCCCATGGTCGCGCAGATCGCGCTGACGCTGCTGGTCATCATCCCGCTCGGGCCGATGCTGTACCGGCTCGCCTACCAGCCGCTGGCCGAGGCCAGCACGCTGGTGCTGCTGATCGTCTCGGTCGGCGTGCACTTTGCGCTGGTGGGGCTGGGGCTGGTGATGTTCGGCGCCGAAGGATCGCGCACCACGGCGTTTTCGGAGGCGCGCTTCGAGGTGGGCGCGCTCAGCGTCTCGGGCCAGAGCCTGTGGGTGGTGGGTGTGTCGGCGCTGCTGATCGGCGCGCTGTACTTCTACTTCGAGCGCACGCTGCAGGGCAAGGCGCTGCGCGCGACCGCGGTGAACCGGCTGGGCGCGCGCCTGGTCGGCATCGGCACCACGCAGGCTGGGCGGCTGTCGTTCACGCTGGCCGCGGCAATGGGCGCGCTGTGCGGCGTCCTGATCGCGCCGCTGACCACGGTGTATTACGAGTCGGGCTTCCTGGTGGGCCTGAAGGGCTTTGTCGGCGCGATCGTCGGCGGGCTGGTGAGCTATCCGGTCGCAGCACTGGGTGCGCTGCTGGTGGGCCTGCTCGAATCCTATTCGTCCTTCTGGGCCAGCGCGTTCAAGGAGGTCATCGTCTTCACACTGATCATTCCGGTGCTGCTGTGGCGCTCGCTGACGAGCAAGCATGTCGAGGAGGAGGAATAAGCCATGACCATGCTGACCGACAAGCAAGCGGCGGCCGTGACCGGCGCCGAGGCCGGCAGCCGCACGCGGCTGAACCGCAACCGGCTGCTGGTGCTCGCCTTCATCGTGGTGCTGGCGCTGCTGCCGGTGCTGCCGACGCCGGAATTCTGGATCACGCTGGGCAACTACATCGGCCTGTACAGCATCGTCGCGATCGGGCTGGTGCTGCTGACCGGCGTGGGCGGCATGACGTCGTTCGGGCAGGCGGCGTTCGTGGGGCTGGGCGCTTACAGCACCGCGTACCTGACCACGCAGTTCGGGCTGTCGCCGTGGTTCGGGCTGCTGGTGGGGCTGGTGATCACGGTGGCCTCGGCCTATGTGATCGGGCTGATCACCATGCGCATGTCCGGACACTACCTGCCGCTGGCGACCATCGCGTGGGGCCTGTCGCTGTTCTTCGTGTTCGGCAACCTGGAGTTCCTGGGCAAGTATGACGGCATCAACGGCATCCCCGTGCTGTCGTTCTTCGGCATCGAGCTGCAATCGGGCCGCTCGATGTTCTACCTGATCTGGGCGGTGGTGCTGCTGGCCGTGCTGGCGATGCAGAACCTGCTGAACTCGCGCCCGGGCCGCGCCATCCGCGCGCTCAAGGGCGGCGGCGTGATGGCCGAGGCCATGGGCGTCAATACCGCGTGGATGAAAGTGGTGATCTTCGTCGTGGCGGCGATCCTGGCATGCGTGTCGGGCTTCCTCTACGCACACCTGCAGCGCGCGGTGAACCCGACGCCGTTCGGCCTGAACTACGGTATCGAGTACCTGTTCATGGCGGTGGTCGGCGGCGTTGGCCACGTGTGGGGCGCCGTATTGGGTGCGGGCATCCTGACCATCCTGAAGGACGTGCTGCAGGGCGTGCTGCCGAAGCTGCTCGGCGCCAACGGCAACTTCGAGATCATCGTCTTCGGCGTGCTGCTGGTGCTGCTGCTGCAGTATGCGCGCGACGGCATCTGGCCGTTCCTGCGCCGGCTGGTTCCGTCGGGCCCCGCGGTGCTGGCGCCGGCGCAAGCCGAGGCGCTGGCCGTGCGCCGCAAGCCCGAGGCGGGCGAGCTGATCCTCGACGTGCGCGCCGCGCGCAAGGAGTTCGGCGGGCTGGTGGCGGTCAACGATGTCAGCTTCCAGGTGCGTGCGGGCGAGATCATCGGCCTGATCGGCCCCAACGGTGCCGGCAAGTCCACCACCTTCAACCTGGTGACGGGCGTGCTGCCGGTCACGCGTGGCGAGGTGCGCTATCGGGGCGAGGTGATCTCCGGCCTGCCGTCGCGCGAGATCGTCAAGCGCGGCATCGGCCGCACCTTCCAGCATGTGCACCTGCTGCCGACCATGACGGTGCTGGAGAACGTTGCCATCGGCGCGCACCTGCGCGGCGACTTCCGCGCGCAAGGCGGGGTCTCGGCGGCGATCCTGCGCATGAACAAGGTCGAGGAAGAGAAGCTGCTGTTCGAGGCAAAGCGGCAACTGGAACGCGTAGGCCTGGCCGACTGCATGTACATGGAAGCGGGCAGCCTGGCGCTGGGCCAGCAGCGCATCCTGGAGATCGCGCGCGCCCTGTGCTGCGACCCCGCGCTGCTGCTGCTCGACGAGCCGGCGGCGGGCCTGCGCTACAAGGAGAAGCAGGCGCTGGCCGACCTGCTGCGCAAGCTCAGGGGCGAGGGCATGAGCGTGCTGCTGGTCGAGCACGACATGGACTTCGTGATGAACCTGACCGACCGGCTGGTGGTGATGGAATTCGGCACGCGCATCGCCGAGGGCGTGCCCGAGGACGTGCAGAAGAACCCGGCGGTGCTGGAAGCCTACCTGGGTGGCGTGGAGTAATGGCAGAAGGAAGCGATATGAGCCCGATTCTGGAAGTGAAGGACCTCCACGTCCGCTACGGCAAGGTGGAAGCGGTGCACGGCGCCAACCTGAAGGTGGAAGCCGGCAAGATCGTCACGGTGATCGGCCCGAACGGCGCCGGCAAGTCCACCATGCTTAACGCAATCATGGGCGCGCTGCCGGTGAATGGTTCGGCCAGCGGCGCGGTCAGCTATCTTGGCCACGACATGGCCGGCATCCCGGTGGAGGGCCGCGTCGCGCGCGGCATGTGCCTGGTGCCGGAGAAGCGCGAGCTGTTTGCGTCGATGACGGTCGAGGATAACCTGCTGCTCGGCGCGTTCCGCCGCAAGCGCGCGGGCGAGAAAAACTACCTCGACCAGATGGACGTGGTCTACGACCTGTTCCCGCGGCTGCGCGAGCGTGCGCGCCAGGATGCCGGCACGCTGTCGGGCGGCGAGCGCCAGATGCTGGCGGTGGGGCGCGCGCTGATGGCCAAGCCGCAGCTGCTGATGCTGGACGAGCCCAGCCTCGGGCTGGCGCCGCTGATCGTCAAGGAGATCTTTCATATCGTCAGCAACCTGCGCCAGACCGGCGTGGCCACGCTGCTGATCGAGCAGAACGCGCGGGCGGCGCTGCAGGTGGCAGACTATGGCTATGTGATCGAGACCGGGGATATGTCGATGGAGGGGCCGGCAGGCGAGCTGGCGTCGAACCCGAAGGTGATCGAAACGTATCTTGGATTAGCAAAAAAGGCTGCCTAATCCATAAGGATGATAGCCAGACGAATGAGGGCTCACCCAGGTGAGCCCTTTTTCATTTCTCGTGTGAATAACTTTGGGGATAAGTGGTTTTGGAGGCCTGTTTTGGGGTGTCCAGAGGCGCGGCGCAGGACTGGGTACGGTTTGATTCGGATGATGAATAAATGGATTTGGAAATTGCCTTCTGTTATCGGTTTGGACGATGGCGGTGGCAATCTTATTCGCTGAAAGAATTTATTGTTCTTGGTTTAAAGACTTCCAGTTCTCGGGTGAATGTTTTTGAGTGTCTTCGATAGCTTCGTGCTGTGCGGTCTCCAACAGCCAGTCGCGAAACCGGTTTAGCGCCGGATGGTCACGACGTTCCCGCGGTGCGCACAAGAAATAGCCTCGTTGCAGCGAAATCGGCAAATCAAACGGCGCAAAAACACGTCCGGCAGCAATTTCGTCTCCCACGAGGCATCGCTGCAACACCGCAACTCCCATGTCGGCGCGTACCGCCTGGATCAGGATCGACACCTGGTCGAACGCTGTGGATAACCTCGGCGCAGCGACGGGTACGCCTGCCGCTCGCAGCCAGTTCTGCCAGTTGGCCGGCGCTGACGTGTGATAGAGCAGGGGTTCTTCCAGCAACTCCGCCGGCGTCTGCCAGCGGCCGGCCTCGCGGCGAGCGCGGGCGCGGTCCGGATGGCAGACCGGCACCATTTCACGCCCGATCACATAGTCGGCCTGCAGGCCCGGCCACTTGTCCGCTTCGCCCGCCAGGATGGCGGCGTCGGGTGTGGCGCCCGAGAGATCCTCGTCGCGCTGGTAGGGAACGAAGTCGAGGTGGATTTCCGGATGGCGGCGATGGAAGTCCGGCAGGCGCGGAACCAGCCACACGCTGGCCAGCGTCGGCACCACCGACAGTGTCAGGCGGTGGCGCCGGTCGCCAGCGAGCAGTGCCGCGCTGGCGTTTTCGATTGCTGCCAGCGGTTCGGCAACGGCATCCAGCAACTTCTGGCCGGCATCGGTCAACACAAGCCGGTGTGCGTTGCGCTGGAGCAGCGGCTGGCCGAAGTGTTCCTCCAGCCGGGCGATCGCCCGGCTGATCGCGCCTTGCGTTACGCACAGCGTTTCCGCGGCACGGGTGAAGCTGCCCAGCTTTGCCGCGGCGGCAAAGGCGTGCAACTCGGACATCGACGGGGAACGCAGCCGCATGGCGCAGGGTTACAGCGTAGGAGAGAGGAGGGCAGAACCTGCGTTGCGCCGAGTGTTTTACGGGGCACGGGCAGGATGATCTTTGGTAATGCAAACGTGCAATATAGTCGTTTGTGCGCAGCCGGTAAACGCCCGACACTCGCTCGATTCCTTCGCATACAACAACAGGAGAAAGCCTCATGAACCGAGCCACGATGACGCGCCGCCAGCTGATGCTGTCGGGCACCGCAGCCGCCGCCACGCTGGTGTTCGCCGGCAGCGCCTTCGCGCAGGCCAACTATCCGACGCGCCCGATCCGTTTGATCGTGCCGTTTGCAGCAGGCGGCTCAACCGACCTGTCGGCGCGCCTGGTGGCGGAATTCGCCGGCCGCGAGCTGGGCCAGTCGATCGTGGTCGAGAACAAGGGCGGCGCCGGCGGTTCGCTTGGCATGGAGCAGGTGGCCGGCTCGGCACCGGACGGCTACACCATCGGCATGGCCACGGTCAGCACGCACGGCTCCAACCCGGCCGTGTACCAGAAGCTGAAGTACGACCCGATCAAGGACTTTGCCCCGGTGACCAACGTGGTTGCCATTCCCAGCGTGTTCGCCGTACACCCGAGCGTGCCCGCCAAGACCATGCAGGAATTCATCGCGCTGGCCAGGGCCAACCCGGGCAAGTACAGCTTTGCCTCGCCGGGTGCCGGCTCGCTCGGCCACGTCAACATCGAGAACTTCATGATGCTGGCCAAGATCGACCTGCTGCACGTGCCGTACAAGGGTGCCGGCCTGGCGCTGAATGATGCCGTGGCAGGGCAGGTCAACGCCATCACCGACAATCTGTCGTCGACGCTGCCCCACGTGAAATCGGGCAAGCTGCGCGCACTGGCGGTGCTGGGCGCGTCGCGTTCGGCACAGCTGCCGAATGTGCCGACGTACGCCGAACTGGGCTTCAAGGACATGGGCGAGGGCGGCTGGTTCGGCATTGTCGCCCCGGCCGGCACGCCGCCGGCAATCGTCAACAAGCTGAACCAGGCCATCCACAAGGCCATGCTGAACCCCGAGTTCAAGCGCAAGGTGGAAGAGTCGGGCGGCACGCTGGTGCCGACCACGCCGGAGCAGTTCAAGGCGCAGATCCAGCAAGCGATGGTCCGCTATGCCGGCGTGGCCAAGGCGGCCGAGATCAAGCTGGATTGAGGCATGGCTGAAGCGAATAACCAGGGTGCGCTGCCGCCGGTCATCGTGCGGCTGCCGGAAGGGGAGCCGCTGCCGCTGGTGTGCGACTCACCGCATAGCGGCACCACGTACCCGGCGGATTTCGGCGCGGCGATCCCGGCGGCGCGGCTGCGTGGCGGCGAAGACACGCACGTCGATGCGCTGTGGGGCGCGGTGCCGGCCGTCGGTGGCACGCTGCTGGCGGCGACGTTCCCACGGGTCTATATCGATCCGAACCGGATGGCCGACGATATCGATCCGAACCAGCTGGACGGAGCGTGGCCCACGGCGCTGGCGCCGGGCCCGAAGACCAGCCTGGGCTACGGCCTGGTCTGGAGCCGGATCGACGCGGACACGCCGATCTATGATCGCCGGCTGCCGGTGGCGGAAGTGCAGGGGCGGCTGGACCGCTACTACCGCCCGTACCATGCAGCGCTCGCCGAAGCCGTGGACGGTGCATACGGGCGCTTTGGCACGGTCTGGCACCTGAACCTGCACTCGATGCCGGATAATGCCTACGAGCGCCTGAAGATCGACAGCCCGCACCCGCTGGCGGACTTCGTGCTGGGAGACCGGGACGGCACCACCTGCGAGCCGGGGATGGTTGACCTGGTCGAGCGCGAACTGCTCGGGATGGGCTACACGGTTGCGCGCAATGATCCCTACAAGGGCGTCCAGCTGATCGCCCAGATCGGGCGGCCGGCCGAGCGGCGCAGCAGCCTGCAGATCGAGATCCGACGCCCGCTCTATATGGACGAGGCGACGCGGGAACGGAATGCCGGGTTCGATACCTTGCAGCGCGATCTTGGCAAGCTGACGGAGCAGGTGGCAGCGTATATTCGCGCCAGCCTTTGAGCAGTTCGTTTCACGTGAAACATTGGCCGGGCCTTGTGCCCGGCCTTTTTGTTTCACGTGGAACATCGCGGGATCTCAGGCGTCGCTTGGCGGCCACGGGCAGGTATCGTCCGCGCCATGTTTCACGTGAAACATGGTGTCCGCCGAAAAGCGGCCAGTCGAATACCGCTATAATTTCGCATTCCCGCATTTTCCCGCCAGCCTCCCGGAGGAGGTGTCCCATGCTTTACCCAAAAGAATTCGATGTCATCGTCGTCGGTGGTGGTCACGCCGGCACTGAAGCAGCACTCGCCGCCGCGCGCATGGGCTGCCAGACGCTGCTGCTGACCCACAACATCGAGACGCTGGGCCAGATGAGCTGCAATCCGTCCATCGGCGGCATCGGCAAAGGGCACCTGGTCAAGGAAGTGGATGCGATGGGCGGCGCCATGGCGGCCGCCACGGACGAGTCCGGCATCCAGTTCCGCATCCTCAACTCCAGCAAGGGACCGGCGGTGCGTGCCACGCGTGCGCAGGCGGACCGTGTGCTGTACCGCAAGGCGATTCGTACGCGCCTGGAAAACCAGCCGAACCTGATGCTGTTCCAGCAGGCAGTGGATGACCTGATGGTCGAGGGCGACCGGGTGGTCGGTGCCATGACGCAGGTCGGCATTGCCTTTCGCGGGCGGGCCGTGGTGCTGACCGCCGGCACTTTCCTGGACGGCAAGATCCACGTCGGCCTGGACAACTACACCGGCGGGCGCGCCGGAGATCCGGCTGCGGTATCGCTGTCGGCGCGCCTGAAGGAACTGAAGTTGCCGCAGGGCCGCCTGAAGACCGGCACGCCGCCGCGTATCGACGGCCGCACCATCGACTTCTCGGTGATGGAAGAGCAGCCCGGCGACCTGGACCCGGTGCCGGTGTTCTCCTTCCTGGGCCGCCCGGAGCAGCATCCGCAGCAGCTGCCTTGCTGGATCACCCATACCAACAGCCGTACGCACGACGTCATCCGCGGCGGTCTCGACCGTTCGCCGATGTACACCGGCGTGATCGAAGGGGTAGGGCCGCGCTACTGCCCGAGCATCGAGGACAAGATCCATCGCTTTGCCAGCAAGGAGAGCCACCAGATCTTCCTGGAACCGGAAGGCCTGACCACCAACGAGTTCTACCCGAACGGGATTTCGACCAGCCTGCCGTTCGACGTGCAGCTGGAGCTGGTGCATTCGATTCGCGGCTTGGAGAACGCGCACATCCTGCGTCCTGGTTATGCCATCGAGTACGACTACTTCGATCCGCGTGGCCTGAAGTCATCCCTGGAGAGCAAGGCAATCCGGGGCCTGTTCTTTGCTGGCCAGATCAACGGCACCACCGGCTATGAAGAAGCCGCGGCGCAGGGCCTGCTGGCCGGCATCAATGCCGGTTGCTACGTGCGCGAGCGCGATGCCTGGACGCCGCGCCGCGACCAGGCCTACCTGGGCGTGCTGGTCGACGATCTGATCACGCGCGGCGTGACCGAGCCGTACCGCATGTTCACCAGCCGCGCGGAATTCCGCCTGAGCCTGCGCGAGGACAATGCCGACATGAGGCTGACGGAGATGGGCCGTGAACTGGGTGTCGTCGACGATGCGCGCTGGGATGCCTTCAACCGCAAACGCGACACTGTTTCACGTGAAACAGAGCGCCTGAAGAGCACGTGGGTGAACCCGGCCATGTTGCCGCCGGAAGACGCCGTGCCGCTGCTGGGCAAGCCGATCGAGCGCGAGTACAGCCTGGCCGACTTGCTGCGCCGGCCGGAAGTTCGCTATGAGTCGCTGATGGCGCTCCAGGGCGGCCGGCATGCGCCCGAAGCACCGCTCGACGCCGATGCCATGTTGGCCGACCAGATCCGTGAGCAAATCGAGATCGGCATCAAATACCACGGCTATATCGCCCGCCAGGCGGCCGAAGTCGACAAGCTGGAAGCCAATGAATCGACGCGCCTGCCTGAGAATCTGGATTACACCGAGGTACGCGGGTTGGGCTTCGAAGTCAGCCAGAAGCTGAACCAGCACCGCCCGGAAACACTGGGTCAGGCTTCCCGCATCTCGGGCGTGACCCCGGCGGCAATCTCACTGCTGCTAGTACACCTGAAGAAGAAGGGGCTCGGCCGTGCGCGCGCCGAGTCGGCTGCCGCCGGCGGCACCTCGGAAGAGGCGGCTTGAGTGGCGGGCGCTCGACACACCATGACTGACGACGCCACGCAGCGTCGTCGTCTCGAAGCCGGCCTCGCCGAGATCGGGCTGGCGCTGGCGCCGGCGCAGATCGACAAGCTGTTCGACTACCTCGCGCTGCTGCGCAAGTGGAACGGCGTCTATAACCTGACCGCGATCCGTCATCCCGATGAGATGCTTACGCATCACATGCTGGATTCACTCGCAGCAGTGCCCGCACTGGCCGCGGCCGCGCGTTCTGCAGAGGTAGGTACGCCCGCACGGGGCAGCGTGCTGGACGTCGGCTCGGGCGGCGGCATGCCCGGGCTGCCGCTGGCGATCGCGTGCCCGGACGTGTCGGTGCTGATGGTCGACATCGTGCAGAAGAAGACCGCCTTCCTGACCCAGTGCCGCGCCCAGCTCGGACTGGCCAATGCCGCGGCGCACTGGGGCCCGGTGGAAAAGCTGGAAGATACGGACGGCTTTGCCGTGATCACGTCGCGCGCCTTTGCCGAACTGGCCGATTTCGTGAACCTGTCGGGTCAGCTGCTGGCACCGCACGGCAAGCTGATCGCCATGAAGGGCGTTTATCCTCAGGCCGAGCTGGACCGGATGGAAGCCGCCGGGCTGATGACCCAGTGGCAAGTCGATGACGTACCGCGCCTCACTGTGCCGGGACTGGACGCTGAGCGCCACCTGGTGGTGCTGTCGCGGCGCGCAGGCGCGCACGCATGACGCACGCATGATTTAAGCCGCGGCGCTGCAGGCAGCGCCGCGAACTGCCGGCCACGAGGCTGGCCGGATGATTTGAAGCAGGAGCCTCAGGAGCATATGGCCAAGGTATTCGTGATTGCAAACCAGAAGGGCGGGGTGGGCAAGACCACCACCACGGTGAACCTCGCCGCCGGCCTGGCCGCGCAGGACCAGCGCGTGCTGCTGGTCGACCTGGACCCGCAGGGCAATGCCTCGATGGGTTCGGGCATCGACAAGCAGGCGCTGGAGCACAGCGTGTACCAGGTGCTGGTTGGCCTGGCCAGCATCCCGCAGGCGCGCCAGAAATCCGAGACCGGCAGGTACGATGTATTGCCGGCCAACCGCGAGCTGGCTGGTGCCGAAGTCGAACTGGTCGAGCTCGAGCATCGCGAGCGCCGGCTCAGGCAGGCCATCGATGAAGTCGACGGCGAGTACGACTTCGTGCTGATCGATTGCCCGCCGTCGCTGTCGCTGCTGACGCTGAACGGGCTGTGCGCGGCGCATGGCGTGATCGTGCCGATGCAGTGCGAATACTTCGCGCTCGAAGGGCTGTCCGACCTGGTCAACACCATCAAGCAGGTGCACGCCAACCTGAACCGCGAGCTCAAGGTGATCGGCCTGCTGCGCGTGATGTTCGACCCGCGCGTCACGCTGCAGCAGCAGGTGTCGGCGCAGCTCGAATCGCACTTCGGTGACAAGGTGTTCAAGACCCTGATTCCGCGCAATGTGCGCCTGGCCGAGGCACCGTCCTATGGCATGCCGGGCGTCGCATTCGATCCGTCATCCAAGGGCGCCAAGGCGTACCTGGACTTTGGCGCCGAGATGATCGCGCGCGTCAGGCAGCTGGGCTGAAGCTGAAGGAGGCATCGACCATGAGTACCGCAAAGACGCCGGCAAAGAAGAAGGGCCTGGGCCGTGGCCTGGAAGCGTTGCTGGGCGGTCCCGCCGAAATCGTCGAGACCGCGAAGCAGGAGGGCGCGCCCAGCGTGTTGCACGTGGACCAGTTGCAGCCGGGCAAGTACCAGCCGCGTACGCGCATGGACGAAGGCGCGCTGCAGGAACTGGCTGCGAGCATCCGCGCGCAGGGCCTGATGCAGCCGATCCTGGTGCGGCGCGTGGCCGAGCCCGATCGCTACGAGATCATTGCGGGCGAACGCCGTTACCGCGCGTCGAAGCTTGCTGGCCTGGACAAGGTGCCGGTGCTGGTCAAGGACGTGGCCGACGAAGCCGCGGCCGCGATGGCGCTGATCGAGAACATCCAGCGTGAAGACCTGAACCCGCTGGAAGAAGCGCAGGGCATCATGCGCCTGATCCGCGAGTTCAAGTTTACGCACGAGCAGGCCGCCGAGTCGGTGGGCCGCTCGCGCAGCGCGGTGTCCAACCTGCTGCGCCTGCTGAACCTGGCCGCGCCGGTGCAGACCATGCTGATGGCGGGCGATCTCGACATGGGCCACGCGCGCGCGCTGCTCGCGGTCGATGGCGCCAATCAGATCACGCTGGCGAACCAGGTCGTCAACAAGCGGCTGTCGGTGCGCGAGACCGAAAAGCTGGTGGCGTCCACTCTCAAGCCGTTCGACCTGAAGTCGCTCAAGCAGAAAGGCGTCAACAATATCCGCGACGTGGCGCGCCTGGAAGAAGAGTTGTCCGATGCGCTGGGGCTGTCGGTGCAGATCAAGCTGGGCGCGCGCGGCAAGGGCCAGCTCACCATCCACTTCAGCAACAACGATGCGCTCGAGGGCGTGCTTGTACGCCTGCGCGAATCCCGCGAAGGGCAACAGGCGGCCTGAAATAGCGGGCGATAACCGGCCATTGCAAGAGGACTGTTGCATCAATACAGCAGTGGCCGGTTCGATTATCGGTATACGTGAGCCGTACTCGGTAATCCACCATCATGCGCAGGGTCTGCTGCGCAATCCAATTACGTCAAACATCATTGCTGCGCAATTTTTGTAAAGCCATCATGCAATCGTGATGGCAACCGTTGTGCGCAACGCACTGCAAGCTAACTGTAAGCAGATTGACGCGAATCAGTAGTTCCCCTTAAAATCGTGCGGTTTGAATTCTGGTCGGGCCGATAAGTTCCGGCCTGGAATGAGGCAGGCAGGTAGTGGTTCGAGACCGTCAGCAACGCAGCGCCGGTTCCCGTCAGGAAGATGACTGGGACGACTGGAAAGAAGGCGCAGACCGTGAAGAGGAAGCTGTCGATCCGCTGTCGCACGCCGATGCGGTGAAGCTGCTTGGCGAACGCGCGCTGCGTCCTTCGCGCATGACCCCGGGCAAGGTTGTCCTGGCGCAGGTGATCGTTTCCCTGCTGTCGGCACTGGGCTGGGCGTTGTTCGGGAAAGAGGCGGGGCCGTACGGCTGGTCGGCGTTGTTCGGCGGCATGGTGTGCTTCGTGCCGAGCGGATTCTTCGCATTCCGGCTGTGGGTGGCGCGGGATCGTGCATCGGTCGGCGGGCTGGTCCTCGGCGAGGCGATCAAGGTGTTCGCCACCGTGGCCATGCTGGTGCTGGTGGTGGTGCTGTACCGGGATCTGCGTTGGGTACCGATGCTGGTCACGTTCCTGCTGGCGCTCAAGACTTACTGGGTGGTGGCCCTCGCGCTGCGCTAGGCCGCTGCACAAAACAGGTGCTTCATCCGGAGGTGGGGCACCGAAACGGAATATCAAGATGTTTCCGTGGCGGTTTCACCGTGGTTTCACAGCGGTGACACCGGACACGGTCAAGGTTGGAAACCCGCTTGCATCGCGGTGACCGGCGAATCCGCCGAAGGCAATGCAAGACGCGTACCGGGCGCTGCACAGGAGTAGCGGCGCGCGGCCCGAAGATTTCGCAATATACCGTTCGATTCGACAATGGCAGAAGCTACCCAAAGCGCGGAACACGTGCTGACACCCTCCGGCTATATCGCCGAACACTTGCAGAACTTGAACTCGGTCGGCGGCAAGCAGGCGTCGGTGGTCGATTTCTCCGTGATCAACTATGACACGGTGTTCTGGTCGGTCCTGTGCGGCGCCATCGCCGTGCTGTTCCTGTATGCCGCCGCGCGCCGCGTCACCTCGGGCGTGCCGGGCCGCTTCCAGGCCTTCGTTGAAATGATCGTCGAGATGGTCGACGACCAGGCCAAGGGCATCATCCACGGCGACCGTTCGTGGATCGCTCCGCTGGCGCTGATGGTGTTCTGCTGGATCACCATGATGAACGCGATCGACCTGATCCCCGTTGACTGGGTCAACGGCCTGAACAGCGTGCTGGGCATCTTCCACCTGCATATCCCGCACCACCGCGCGGTGGCCACGGCCGACCTGAACGGCACGCTGGGCATGTCGTTCGCGGTGCTGATCCTGATGATCTACTACAGCTTCAAGATCAAGGGCGCAGGCGGCTTCATACACGAACTGTTCTCGGCCCCGTTCGGCGCCAAGTGGTACCTGGCCCCGTTCAACCTGGTCCTGAACATCATCGAATTCCTGGCCAAGGCCGTTTCGCTCGGCATGCGGTTGTTCGGCAACATGTACGCCGGCGAACTGGTGTTCCTGCTGATCGCGCTGCTGGGTTCGATGTGGACGTTCGGCGCCGACCTGAGCGCGCTGGGCTTCGTTGGCCATGTGCTGGCGGGTGCAGTCTGGGCGATCTTCCACATCCTGATCGTGCTGCTGCAGGCCTTCATTTTCATGATGCTGACGCTGGTGTATCTCGGCCAGGCTCACGATCACCACTGATAGTGCTGATTGCCGCAGGTTTCAAGTTTTAGGTTTTTTGGTTTTTGGGTTTTTTGGTTCTAAGTCTCTCTAAATTAAAGGAGTCATCATGCAAGCATTTCTCGCCAACATCCAGGGTCTGACCGCCATCGGTATCGGCATCATCATCGGCCTGGGCGCTATCGGCGCCTGCCTGGGTATCGCCCTGATGGGTGGCAAGTACATCGAAGCCTGCGCACGTCAGCCCGAGCTGATGAACCCGCTGCAGACCAAGATGTTCCTGCTGGCCGGCCTGATCGACGCTGCATTCCTGATCGGCGTGGGTGTTGCAATGCTGTTCGCGTTCGCCAACCCGCTGCTGGCTGTCATTCAGTAATTCTTTTCGGTCTGCATGATGCTGACAGGCGGCGCGCAGGCCACCAGCCTGGTGCCGCCTTTGTGCATTTATTTGTAGTTTGATTACCGAAAGGAACACACCATGAATCTGAACGCAACGTTTTTTGCGCAGATGGTCGTGTTCTTCATCCTGTGGTGGGTTGTTGCCAAATTCATTTGGCCGCCGCTGGTGAAGGCGCTCGACGAACGCGCAACGAAGATCGCCGATGGCCTCGCCGCTGCCGAGAAGGGCAAGGCCGAGCTCGAACTCGCCAACAAGCGTGTGGACCAGGCCATGGCCGAAGCCCGCACCGAAGGCGCTCAACGCGTCGCTGACGCCGAGAAGCGCGCCCAGCTGACGGCTGACGAGATCAAGCAGAACGCCCAGGCAGAAGCCGCACGCATCATTGCCCAGGCCAAGGCCGACGCCGAACAGCAGGTTACCCGCGCGCGCGAAGAACTGCGCGACCAGGTCGCCGTGCTGGCCGTCAAGGGTGCCGAGCAGATCCTCAAGCGTGAAGTGAACGCGCAGGTCCACAGCGACCTGCTCAATCAACTCAAGGCTGAGCTCTAATCATGGCTGAAACCGCAACCATTGCCCGTCCCTACGCTGAGGCGCTGTTCCGCGTCGCCAGTGAATCGAGCGCAGGCAACCTGGGTGCATGGTCCGAGCTGGTGTCGGAAATGGGGCAGGTTGCCGCCAATGCCGACATGAAGGCGGTCGCCGACGATCCGAACGTTCCCGGCGACAAGCTGGCCGAACTGTTCCTGTCGGTGCTGAAGTCCCCGGTCAGCGACGAGGCACGCCGCTTCGTCAAGCTGCTGGTGGAGAACGGCCGCCTGACGGTGATGCCTGACATCGCCGAACAGTTCCATGCGCTCAAGAACGCCCGCGAAGGGTCGTCCGACGTTGAGATCATCAGCGCTTTCCCGCTGGAAGATGGTCAGCTGAACGACCTGGTCGCCGCACTCGAACGCAAGTTCGGCCGCAAGCTGTACGCGCAGGTGGCGGTGGACCCGTCCCTGATCGGCGGCGTCAGCGTCAAGGTTGGCGACGAAGTGCTCGACACCTCCGTGCGTGCGCGCCTGGCAGCCATGCAAACCGCGCTGACCGCCGCCTGAGCGGCCGTCCGACGGATTGAAGAATTAGGAGCATTGTGATGCAACTGAACCCCTCAGAAATCAGCGAGCTGATCAAGACCCGCATCTCGGGTCTTGGCGCCGAAGCTGAAGTGCGCAACACCGGCACGGTGATTTCCGTGACCGATGGTATCTGCCGCGTGCATGGCCTGTCTGGCGTGATGCAGGGCGAGATGCTGGAATTCCCCGGCAACACCTTCGGCCTCGCGCTGAACCTCGAGCGCGACTCGGTCGGCGCCGTGGTGCTGGGCGACTACGAACACATTTCCGAAGGCGACACGGTCAAGTGCACCGGCCGCATTCTGGAAGTGCCGGTGGGCAAGGAACTGCTGGGCCGCGTGGTCAACACGCTGGGCCAGCCGATCGACGGCAAGGGCCCGATCAACGCCAAGGAAACGGACGTGATCGAGAAGGTCGCGCCGGGCGTGATCGCGCGTCAGTCGGTGAGCCAGCCGGTGCAGACCGGCCTGAAGTCGATCGACTCGATGGTGCCGATCGGCCGTGGCCAGCGTGAGCTGATCATTGGCGACCGCCAGACCGGCAAGACCGCCGTTGCCGTGGATGCGATCATCAACCAGAAGGGCAAGGGCATGTACTGCGTGTACGTCGCCATTGGCCAGAAGGCTTCGACGATCGCCAACGTGGTGCGCAAGCTGGAAGAGCACGGCGCCATGGAATACACCGTCGTCGTGGCCGCCGCCGCCTCGGACTCGGCCGCCATGCAGTACCTGGCTGCCTACGCCGGCTGCACGATGGGCGAATACTTCCGCGATCGCGGTGAAGACGCGCTGATCGTTTATGACGACCTGACCAAGCAAGCCTGGGCCTACCGCCAGGTGTCGCTGCTGCTGCGCCGCCCGCCGGGCCGTGAAGCCTACCCGGGCGACGTGTTCTACCTGCACTCGCGCCTGCTGGAGCGTGCTGCCCGCGTGAACGAAGACTATGTCGAGAAGTTCACCAGCGGCGCCGTCAAGGGCAAGACCGGTTCGCTGACCGCGCTGCCGATCATCGAAACGCAGGCTGGCGACGTGTCCGCGTTCGTGCCGACCAACGTGATTTCGATTACCGACGGCCAGATCTTCCTGGAAACCGACCTGTTCAACGCCGGTATCCGTCCCGCCATCAACGCCGGTATCTCGGTGTCGCGCGTGGGTGGTGCAGCACAGACCAAGGTGGTGAAGGGCCTGTCCGGCGGTATCCGTACCGACCTGGCCCAGTACCGTGAACTGGCTGCGTTCGCGCAGTTTGCTTCGGACCTGGACGATGCGACCCGCAAGCAGCTCGAGCGCGGCCGCCGCGTGACCGAACTGCTGAAGCAGGCGCAATACCAGCCGCAGCAAGTGTGGCAGCTGGCCGCTTCGCTGTTCGCCGCCAACAACGGCTTCCTCGACAACGTGGAAGTGAAGGACATCCTGCCGTTCGAGAAGGGCCTGCACGACCATCTGAAGACCAAGTACGCCGACCTCGTCAACCGCATCGAAGAGACCAAGCAGCTCTCGAAGGAAGATGAACCCGCCCTGCGTGCCGCCGTCGAGGATTTCAAGAAGTCCGCCGCGTTCTAACCACCGCGTGATTCCACGACATCCCTGCTGCGCCTGAGCATTCGGGCGCGGCAGGGATTCGGACGGAGAGGAAGATATGGCCGGAACGAAAGAGATTCGAACCAAGATCAAGAGCGTGCAGAACACGCGCAAGATCACCAAGGCGATGGAGATGGTCGCCGCATCCAAGATGCGCAAGGCGCAGGAACGGATGCGCAATGCCCGCCCCTATGCCGAGAAAGTGCGCAACATCGCGGCGCACCTGGCTTCTGCCAACCCCGAGTTCAAGCACCCCTTCATGCAGGAGCGCGAAGTCAAGCGCGTCGGCATGATCGTGGTCACGACCGACAAGGGGCTGTGCGGTGGCCTGAACACGAACGTGCTGCGTGCGGTGACCAACGAGCTGAAGAGCCTGCAGGGTCGCGGCGTGGATGTGCGAGCCACTGCCATCGGCAGCAAGGGCATGCAGTTCCTGAGCCGCATCGGCGCCAAGGTGGCCTCGAATGTGGTGCAGCTCGGCGACACCCCGCACCTGGAAAAGCTGATCGGCGCGATCAAGGTCCAGCTCGATGCATTCACCAACGGTGAAGTCGACGCGGTGTACCTGGCGTACACCAAGTTCATCAACACGATGAAGCAGGAACCGATGGTTGAGCAGCTGTTGCCGCTCGCCGCCGACAAGCTGTCGCAGACGGAAGAAGAGAAGCGCGCCTACTCGTGGGACTACATCTACGAGCCTGACGCGCAGACCGTGGTGGAAGAGCTGTTGGTCCGCTACGTCGAGGCGCTGGTGTACCAGGCCGTGGCCGAGAACATGGCGTCCGAGCAATCGGCGCGCATGGTGGCCATGAAGGCAGCATCCGACAACGCGAAGAACGTGATCGGCGAACTGCAGCTGGACTACAACAAGACCCGGCAGGCAGCGATCACCAAGGAACTGTCGGAGATCGTCAGCGGCGCGGCAGCGGTCTGAGGCGTCAAGAATTCAAGCTATCGGAGATACGAAATGAGTATCGGAAATATTGTGCAGTGCATCGGCGCCGTGGTGGACATCGAGTTCCCGCGCGACGCGATGCCGAAGGTGTACGACGCGCTGGTGCTGGAAGACAGCGGCGAAACGTCGTTCGCCGAAAAGGGCCTGACGTTCGAAGTCCAGCAGCAGCTGGGCGACGGCGTGGTGCGTACCATTGCCCTCGGTTCGTCGGACGGCCTGCGTCGCGGCATGCCGGTGAAGAACACCGAAGCGCCGATCTCGGTGCCGGTGGGTCAGGGTACCCTGGGCCGCATCATGGACGTGCTGGGTCGCCCCATTGACGAAGCTGGCCCGATCGCTTCCGACGAGCGCCGCGCGATTCACCAGAAGGCGCCGAAGTTCGACGAACTGTCGCCTTCGACCGACCTGCTCGAAACCGGCATCAAGGTGATCGACC
Source organism: Cupriavidus oxalaticus (assembly GCF_016894385.1). Classification (NCBI taxonomy): domain Bacteria; kingdom Pseudomonadati; phylum Pseudomonadota; class Betaproteobacteria; order Burkholderiales; family Burkholderiaceae; genus Cupriavidus; species Cupriavidus oxalaticus. Next base: position 3,722,854 of record NZ_CP069812.1, on the reverse strand, counting down.
TGATCTGCCCGTTCGCAAAGGGCGGCAAGGTGGGCCTGTTCGGTGGTGCCGGCGTGGGCAAGACCGTCAACATGATGGAGCTCATCAACAACATCGCCAAGCAGCACAGCGGTCTGTCGGTGTTCGCCGGCGTGGGCGAGCGTACCCGTGAAGGGAACGACTTCTACCACGAAATGAAGGAATCCAACGTGCTCGACAAGGTGGCCATGGTGTTCGGCCAGATGAACGAGCCGCCGGGCAACCGTCTGCGCGTGGCACTTTCCGGCCTGACCATGGCCGAGAAGTTCCGCGACGAGGGCCGCGACATCCTGTTCTTCGTCGACAACATCTACCGCTACACGCTGGCCGGTACCGAAGTGTCGGCACTGCTGGGCCGTATGCCTTCCGCCGTGGGCTACCAGCCGACGCTGGCTGAAGAAATGGGCAAGCTGCAGGAGCGCATCACCTCGACCAAGACCGGCTCGATCACCTCGATCCAGGCCGTGTACGTGCCCGCGGATGACTTGACCGACCCGTCGCCGGCAACCACCTTCCTGCACCTGGACTCGACCCTGGTGCTGTCGCGTGACATCGCCGCTCTGGGTATCTACCCCGCCGTGGACCCGCTCGACTCGACCTCGCGCCAGATGGACCCGCAGGTTGTGGGCCAGGAGCACTACAGCGTCGCGCGCGCCGTTCAGCAGACCCTGCAGCGCTACAAGGAACTGCGCGACATCATCGCGATTCTGGGCATGGACGAACTGTCGCCGGAAGACAAGATGGCCGTGAACCGCGCGCGTAAGATCCAGCGTTTCCTGTCGCAGCCGTTCCACGTGGCCGAAGTGTTCACGGGTTCGCCGGGCAAGTACGTGCCGCTGAAGGAAACCATCCGTGGTTTCAAGATGCTGGTGGACGGCGAGTGCGATCACCTGCCCGAGCAGGCGTTCTACATGGTCGGCTCGATCGACGAAGCCTTCGAGAAGGCCAAGAAGATCCAGTAAGCCTTGTTTCGATGCCCCCGCGCCCGCGGGGGCGGCGGTGTATCGCGCCAAGCGATGTAGCCGCCAGAAGCGAAGCGATTGGAGAAAGGATCAGATATGGCAACCATTCTTGTAGACGTCGTCAGCGCGGAAGCGTCGATCTTCTCCGGCCAGGCGAAGTTCGTGGCGCTGCCGGGCGAGTCGGGTGAGCTGGGCATCCTGCCGGGCCACACGCCGCTGATCACGCGCATCCAGCCGGGTGCGGTGCGCATCGAGAAGGAAGACGGCAGCGAAGAGTTCGTGTTCGTTGCCGGCGGCATTCTCGAAGTGCAGCCCAAGCACGTCACCGTGCTGGCCGATACCGCTATCCGCGGTGGCGACCTGGACGAAGCCAAGGCCCAGGAAGCCAAGCGTGCGGCCGAAGAGCTGATGCAGAACCAGAACAGCGATCTCGACCTGGCACGTGCCCAGAGCGAGCTCGCCGTGGCGGCTGCGCAGCTGGCTGCCATTGCCCGCCTGCGTCGTAAGAAGTAAAGCTTCGGTAGTGCTGTCGCGTTGTTGTTTTTTCGATGCGACATTTAAAAAAGGCAGCCGCGAGGCTGCCTTTTTTGTGGGCACAGCGATATGCTTTCGTTCTGCCTGGACAAAAAAAAAGCGCGCGGGCCGGGGAGGCTCCGCGCGGACGGGAAAATCCCTTCGAGGGGTCAATTCGAAGGAACGGGTTCGGTCCAGGTGACAATCAAGGCGCATCGGATACCTGATATCCGCTACAGGCTGCAAAGGCCACGCGCTAAAACGGTCTTCCTGGTGTTCCGGTCCAGCGGCATTCTTCGCTGGATCGGCAAATCGGGTTACTGCAAGAAACGCTACAAAAAGGGCTTTCTTCACCACGCCCCTTTAGGTCTGCACAGCATCTTGGCTGGGGCGCCGCACCCCGAACAGCGGGTGTGTCAATGCATTGTGGGGGAAACTCCCCGGCATGGCAGTAACAAAATGTATCGTTTTGCAAGAAGTTGAAAGCCTCTGGCGCCGATAGCCGTCATGCGCGGCACTTTTGTGAACGTTGAGATCACGTTCGCCGCTGTAACGTGCCTATAGCGTATCATTCCCGGGTCGTTTTTCGTGTTCGCTCTCGCACCATGTCCGTGTGGCGGAATCGTAGTTACGATTCGATACGTCTGCCGTGCTGGCCGGCCGTCGGCGGACCGAAGCGGCACGGTTATCCTGCAGTTGTTCAGCCGTTATCCCAAGACTTGTCCCGCAGTTATTCACAGCCGGAGCCGCAATGCACCCAGAGATGCAGCCAGCGATACATGCCATGCTGGCGATGAAGACCGTGGCCGTGGTCGGCCTGTCAGACCGGCCGGAGCGCGCCAGCCATGAAGTGGCGGAATTCCTGCAGGGCCACGGCTTTCGTATCGTGCCGGTGAATCCCCGCCACGCCGGCGAGTGCATCCTTGGCGAGACCTGTCACGCCAGTCTGCAGCAAGCCGCCGAAGCGTTGGGCGCCAGCGGAGCCCGCATCGAATGGGTCGACATCTTCCGCCGTGCCGAGGACACGCCCGCGGTGGTCAATGACGCCATCGCCATCGGCGCGCGCGGGGTCTGGCTGCAGCTTGGCATCGTCAACGACGAAGCCGTGCGCCGCGCCGCCGCCGCGGGACTGCTGGCGGTCCAGGACTGCTGCAGCAAGATCGAGCTGACACGCGCACTGGCGCCGCGCTGAGCCGCGCCAGCACAGGCCCGTTTTCGTTTTTACAAGCCCCCCGCCGACCATGGCCATCGATCCCGAACTGCATGCCTATTACCGCCGCCTGGCGGACCGCTATGCCGGCGTACCCGCGCCCGCGGACGTCGCCGCGCACCGTGCCCGCTTCGCCGAGATCGCCGCCACTTCGCTGCTGCCGGACCCCGAAGGCATTGCCGTGCAGGACCTGGCGATCCCGCTGGCCGGTCGGACAATTGGCGCGCGGCTGTTCCGGCCGCAGGGCGAAGTCGCGCCGCGGCTGATCGTGTACTTCCATGGGGGCGGCTGGGTCATCGGCTCGCCGCAGACCCACCATACCGTGGCGGCATTGCTCGCCGCGGATACCGGCTGTGCGGTGGCCAGCGTCGACTACCGGCTCGCGCCCGAGCATCCGTTCCCGGCGCCTTGCGATGATGCCGTGGAAGCGGCGGCGTGGCTGGCGGGCCGGCGCCAGGCGCTGGGCCTGGCACCAGATTTCCTGGCGCTGGCCGGCGACAGCGCGGGCGGCCACCTCGCGGCGCAGGCCGCTCAGCATCTCAACGGCGGCAATGCGGTGCGGGTCGACGCCCAACTGCTGATCTACCCCGTCACGGCGCCGGTACTGGCTACGGAAAGCTATCGCGCCTTTGCCGACGGTCCCGGCCTGACGCGCGACGAAATGGCCTGGTTCTGGACCCAGTTCATCGGCGCCGACGCCCTCGCGCAAGGCGCGGCGCATGCCGATCCGCGCGTGCACCTGATGGCCGTGCCGCCGGTACGGCCGCCGGCAACGGTGATCCTGGTCGCGGCCCACGACGTGCTGCGCGACGACGGCCTGGCCTACGCCGACTTCCTGGTGCGCCACGACGCGCCGGTAATCACCATCGAGGCCGGCGGCATGACCCACGGTTTCGCGCGGCTGCAGCCTGAAGCCGGACGCGCGCGCGAGTGGATGCGACGCGCCGCCGGTGCCTTCCGCGACCTGCTGGACGACGCCTGAGCGCCGCCACGGCGTATCGGGCGTGCACCCTGAAGCGCCGGCGCGCGCCGCCCATCCCTTAGAATGGCGGTCTTACGAGGATGACCATGACCGCACTGCAGAACGATACCTTCCTGCGCGCGCTGCGCCGCCAGCCCACCGAATACACGCCGCTGTGGCTGATGCGCCAGGCAGGCCGCTACCTGCCCGAGTACAACGCCACGCGCGCACGCGCCGGCAGCTTCCTGGGGCTGGCCAAGAACCCGGCCTATGCCACCGAGGTGACCCTGCAGCCGCTGGACCGCTATCCGCTGGACGCGGCCATCCTGTTCTCCGACATCCTGACCGTGCCCGATGCGATGGGCCTGGGCCTGTCGTTCGCACAAGGTGAAGGCCCGCGCTTCGCGCATCCGCTGCGCACCGAAGCCGACGTGCAGAAGCTGGCCGTGCCCGACATGTCCTCGCTGCAGTACGTGTTCGACGCCGTCAGCGAGATCCGCCGGGCGCTGGTGCAGGACGGCCGCCAGCGCGTGCCGCTGATCGGTTTCTCGGGCAGCCCGTGGACGCTGGCGTGCTACATGGTCGAAGGCGGCGGCTCGGACGACTTCCGTACGGTCAAGGCGATGATGTACGGCCGCCCGGACCTGATGCACCGCATCCTGGAAATCAACGCCGAAGCCGTGTCGGCCTACCTGAACGCCCAGATCGAGGCGGGCGCGCAGGCAGTGATGATCTTCGACACCTGGGGCGGCGCGCTTGCCGACGGCATGTACCAGACGTTCTCGCTGGCCTATATGCGCCGCGTGCTGGCCGGCCTGAAGCGGGAGCACGCCGGCCAGCAGGTGCCGGCGATCGTCTTCACCAAGGGTGGCGGGCTGTGGCTCGAGGCACTGGCCGATACCGGCGCCGATGCAATCGGGCTGGACTGGACCGTCAACCTGGCCGAGGCACGCCGCCGTACCGGCGGGCGCGTGGCCCTGCAGGGCAATATCGACCCGACCGTGCTGTTCGCGCCCGAGGCGGCGATCCGTGAACAGGTGCGCGGCGTGCTGGACAGCTTCGCGGCGGGCGGTGGCAGCGACGGCCACGTGTTCAACCTTGGCCATGGCATCTCCCAGTTCACGCCGCCCGAGCACGTCACCGTGCTGGTCGACGAAGTGCATGCCTATGGCCGCAAGCTGCGCACCGCGCAGAAGTGACCCGGGCGATATGCGCCGCCGCGGGCCGGGCCGGCGGTGCCCCGCGCTGCAGCGAAATGCACCGGCGCATGCACGGTGCTGCGGGAGGCGCGCCGTTACGCCTGTCAAGTTAACTTTTTTGCCACCATTCGCCAAAAAGGTGCCCGGAGTTGATTCTCGGGGCTTGACTTATGCACACCGATAGGTTTGCCGCAGTGCAAGAGGGGGTTAGTCCTTAACCTATCTGGGGGATGTTTGCAAGGTCTTGATTTTTAAGGCTTTGGAAGATTTGCAAAGCGTGGTCCGATGCCAGTGGATCCCTTGATTTGCGGGCCTTCCGGGCCCTCCGGCGCGACTTTTCAACAAAGTTATCCACAGGGGCGGTGGAATTAGTGGAAAACCAGTCATCTATCATCGACTTAGGGCCACATTTGAAGTTTTACTTTAAGTTGATGTTGCGCCGCACACAAAAACGCTCGCGCCCGCCGTACTGCCGACTCATGCACAGCGATTGCGCAATGGACATGCACCAGGTCAGATCCGATGGCGGACGATAGCCGTGTCGCCACCGAGCTGAGTGACGACCCGGCCATCGCGCCGCCGATCGTCCGTGTGGCCCTGGACACACCTGCCGACGACTGCTTCGACTATCTGGCAACGCCCGAGGTAGCGCCCGGTGACCTGGTCGTGGTGCCTTTTGGCCGCCGCAGCCTGGTCGGCGTGGCCGTGGAACGCGCCGCCACTTCCGATGTGCCCACGGACCGGCTGCGCCCGGTGGCCCGGCGCCTGGACTGGATGCCGCCGCTGTCGCCCGACTGGATCGCGCTGGCGGCGTTTGCCGCACGCTACTACCAGCGCCGCCTCGGCGAAGTCATGCTGCCGGCGCTGCCGCCGGCGTTGCGTGAAGCCGACAGTTGGCCAGGCCTGGCACAGCGTGCCCGCACCGACGAATACCGCCTGTTGCCGGCGCATGTGGATAACCTGCTGGCCGCCGTGCCGCCGCGCGCCCGCAGCGTGCGGGCACTGGCACAAGCGCTCGCCGAATGCGCGGCCGTCGGCAAGCCACTGGCATTGGCCGATGCGCGCGCGCTGTGCGCGGCGGCGCCGGCGCGGCTGGCCGAATGGCAGGCTGCCGGCTGGGTCGAAGCCGATCGCACCGCCCGGCTGCTGCTGCCGACCGCGCCGATGCAAGCGCCGTCCGCAGCCCCCGCCTTGCACGACGAGCAGCGCGCCGCGGTGCAGGCGATCGCCGAGGCGCGGGGTTTCGCTCCCTTCCTGCTGCACGGCGTCACCGGCAGCGGCAAGACCGAGGTTTACCTGCACGCCATGCACGCTGTGCTGGAGCGCGACCCGCGCGCCCAGGTGCTGATGCTGGTCCCCGAAATCAACCTGACGCCGCAGTTGCAATCGCGCATCGCCGCGCGTTTCCCGCACCTGCCGCTGGCTGTGCTGCACAGCGGCCTGGCTGACCAGGAGCGCAGCCTGCAGTGGCTGGCCGCGCACCGCGGCGAGGCCCGCATCGTGCTCGGCACGCGCATGGCGGTGATGGCGTCGCTGCCGGCGTTGGCACTGATCGTGGTCGACGAGGAGCACGATACGTCCTACAAGCAACAGGAAGGGCTGCGCTATTCGGCGCGCGACCTGGCGGTGTGGCGCGCCAAGCAGCGCGGCATCGCGGTCGTGCTGGGTTCGGCCACGCCGTCGATGGAAACCTGGTGGCGAGCAGGGCAGGGCACGTACCGCAAGCTGGTGCTGCGCGAGCGGGCGCAGGCCGATGCCGCGCTGCCAACCGTGCGGCTGGTCGACCTGAACCATGAGCGGCAACGCCAGCGCGCGTTGTTCGAGGGGCTGTCGGTGCCGCTGCTGGAAGCCATTGATGCCCGGCTGGCGCGCGGCGAGCAGAGCCTGCTGTTCCTGAACCGCCGCGGCTACGCGCCGGTGATTGCCTGCGACAGCTGCGGCTGGCTGTCCGGCTGCCCGCGCTGCTCGGCGTACCTGGTGCTGCACCGGCCCGAGCGGCGCCTGCGCTGCCACCACTGCGGGCTGGAGGCCCTGGTGCCGCACCACTGCCCGGACTGCGGCAATGTCGATATCGCGCCACTCGGCCGTGGCACCCAACGTATCGAGGAAGCGCTGGCGGCGCGCTTCCCCCAGGCCCGCATCGCCCGCATCGACGCGGATTCCACCCGGCGCAAGGGCAGCGCGCAGGCGATGTTCGACGAAGTCCACGCCGGCGAAGTCGACATCCTGGTGGGCACCCAGATGGTTGCCAAGGGCCATGATTTCCAGCGCGTGACGCTGGTGGGGATAGTCCACCCCGACGCCGCCATGTTCAGCCATGATTTCCGCGCCGCCGAGCACCTGTTCGCCTCGCTGATGCAGGTGGCCGGCCGCGCCGGCCGCGCCGGGCTGCCGGGCGAGGTGCTGATCCAGACCCGCTACCCGGACACCCCGGCATTGCAGGCGCTGACGCGCCATGACTATGATGGATTCGCGGCCAGCCAGTTGCGCGAGCGGCGCCAGGCCGGGTTGCCCCCGTTCTGCTTCCAGGTGCTGGTCACGGCCGAGCACGGCGAGCTGGACAGGGCGCTGCAGTTCCTGCAGGCGGCGCGGCGGCATGCGGAAACATGCCAGCTGGGGGCCGAGGTGCAACTGCACGACCCGGTGCCGATGTCGATGGTGCGCATCGCCAATCGCGAGCGCGCCCAGATGCTGGTCGAGGCGACGTCAAGGCCGGCGCTGCAACGGTTTGTGGCCGAGTGGGTACAGACTTTCGCAGAGGTAGGGACGGCGGTGAAAGGGGTGCGCTGGCAGCTGGAAATCGATCCGCTCCGGATATGAGCCGGGCTGCGGCAGCTGGTGTAGGTGCAACCAATCTATCAGGGTTAACTATAGGGTTGCACTAGGTTGCACCTTTTGGATTTTCGGGAGTAAGATCGCGCCAGCTCACAGGCTGCGGCCGGTCGTGCGTCCGTGCCTTGTGGCATCGGCGCGGTATTACCGGCGGCGCCCCCCAGTTTTCGGAGAACTGCCCGCATGGCCACCACCACTCTCGGCGTCAAGCTCGACGACGCCTCGCGCGATCGCCTCAAGCGTGTCGCCCAATCCATCGACCGCACGCCGCACTGGCTGATCAAGCAGGCCATCTTCACCTACCTGGAACAGGTCGAGCGCGGGCACCTGCCGCACGAGACCAGCGCCGCCGGTTCGGCCGATCCCGATGGTGCCGACGCCTCCGACCTGGTCACGGCCGACGGCGCGCCGCAGCCGTTCCTGGAATTCGCGCAGAGCATCCAGCCGCAGTCGGTGCTGCGCGCCGCCATCACCTCCGCCTACCGCCGTCCCGAGACCGACTGCGTGCCGGTGCTGCTGGAACAGGCGCGCCTGCCGCAGCAGCAGGCCGAGGCCGCCATCAAGATGGCCAAGAAGCTGGCGACCGCGCTGCGCGAACAGAAGGTTGGCACTGGTCGTGAAGGCCTGGTGCAGGGGCTGATCCAGGAATTCTCGCTGTCGTCGCAGGAAGGCGTGGCGCTGATGTGCCTGGCCGAGGCGCTGCTGCGCATTCCCGACAAGGCCACCCGCGACGCGCTGATCCGCGACAAGATCAGCGGCGCAAACTGGCAGTCGCACCTGGGCCAGAGCCCGTCGCTGTTCGTCAACGCCGCCACCTGGGGCCTGCTGCTGACCGGCAAGCTGGTCGCCACGCATACCGAATCGGGCCTGACCAAGGCGCTCACGCGCATCATCGGCAAGGGCGGCGAGCCGCTCATCCGCAAGGGCGTGGACATGGCGATGCGCCTGATGGGCGAGCAGTTCGTCACCGGCGAGACCATCTCCGAGGCGCTCGCCAACGCGCGCAGGTACGAGGCGCAGGGCTTCCGCTACTCCTACGACATGCTCGGCGAAGCGGCCATGACCGAGGACGATGCCGCGCGCTACCTGGCGTCGTACGAGCAAGCCATCCACGCCATCGGCCAGGCCTCGCGCGGCCGCGGCATCTATGAAGGCCCGGGCATCTCGATCAAGCTGTCGGCGCTGCATCCGCGCTACAGCCGCGCCCAGCACGAACGCGTGATCGGCGAGCTGTACGAGCGCCTGAAGTCGCTGACGCTGCTGGCGCGCCAGTACGACATCGGCATCAATATCGACGCCGAGGAAGCCGACCGGCTGGAGATCTCGCTGGACCTGCTCGAGCGCCTGTGCTTCGAGCCCGAGCTGGCCGGCTGGAACGGCATCGGCTTCGTGGTGCAGGGCTACCAGAAGCGCTGCCCGTTCGTGATCGACTACCTGATCGACCTGGCCCGCCGCAGCCGCCACCGCCTGATGATCCGCCTGGTCAAGGGCGCCTACTGGGACAGCGAGATCAAGCGCGGCCAGGTGGAAGGGCTGGAGGGCTATCCGGTCTACACGCGCAAGGTCTACACCGACGTGTCGTACGTGGCCTGCGCGCGCAAGCTGCTGTCGGTGCCGGACGCGATCTATCCACAGTTCGCGACGCACAACGCGCATACGCTCTCGGCCATCTACCAGATCGCCGGCCACAGCTACTACCCCGGCCAGTACGAGTTCCAGTGCCTGCACGGCATGGGCGAGCCGCTGTACGACCAGGTGGTGGGCCCGACCGCCGACGGCAAGTTCAACCGCCCGTGCCGCATCTACGCGCCGGTCGGCACGCATGAGACGCTGCTGGCCTACCTGGTGCGCCGCCTGCTGGAAAACGGCGCCAACACCTCGTTCGTGAACCGCATCGCCGACGAGACCATCTCGCTGGACGAACTGGTCGCCGACCCGGTCGCCGTGGTCGAAGCCATGCACCGGGACGAAGGCACGCTGGGCCTGCCGCATCCGCGCATCCCGTCGCCGCGCACGCTGTATGGAAAGAGCCGCCCCAACTCGGCTGGCATCGACCTGGCCAACGAGCACCGCCTGGCTTCGCTGTCGTCGGCGCTGCTGGCCGGCACCAGTGAGCGCGTGGTCGCCGAGCCGATGCTGGGGACCGACGTGCCGCGCGCGGCCGACGCCATCACCACGCCCGTGCTGAACCCCGCCGATCACCGCGATGTGGTCGGCCAGGTCACCGAAGCCAGCCAGGCCGATGTCGACGCCGCGCTGCAGGCCGCCGTCAATGCCGCGCCGATCTGGCAAGCCACGCCGCCGGATGTGCGCGCCGCCGCGCTGGAACGCGCCGCCGACCTGATGGAAGCGCAGATGCAGTCGCTGATGGGCATCATCATGCGCGAGGCCGGCAAGACCTTCTCCAACGCCATCGCCGAAGTGCGCGAGGCCGTGGACTTTCTGCGCTACTACGCCGCCGAGATCCGCCGCGGCTTCGACAACGAGACCCATCGCCCGCTGGGCCCGGTGGTCTGCATCAGCCCGTGGAACTTCCCGCTGGCGATCTTTACCGGCCAGGTGGCCGCGGCGCTGGCCGCCGGCAACCCGGTGCTGGCCAAGCCCGCCGAACAGACCCCGCTGATCGCCGCCGCCGCGGTGCGCCTGCTGCGCGAGGCCGGCGTGCCGGCCGGCGCGGTGCAGCTGCTGCCGGGCCGCGGCGAGACCGTCGGCGCCGCGCTGGTGGGCGATGCCCGCGTCAAGGGCGTGATGTTCACCGGCTCGACCGAGGTCGCGCGCATCCTGCAACGCAATGTCGCCGGCCGTCTCGACGCCGCCGGCCGCCCGATCCCGCTGATCGCCGAGACCGGCGGCCAGAACGCGATGATCGTCGACTCCTCGGCGCTGGCCGAGCAGGTGGTCGGCGACGTGGTCAACTCCGCCTTCGATTCGGCCGGCCAGCGCTGCTCGGCGCTGCGCGTGCTGTGCCTGCAGGAAGACGTGGCCGACCGCGTGCTGGAAATGCTCAAGGGCGCGATGCAGGAACTGACCATGGCCAACCCGGACCGCCTGTCGACCGATGTCGGCCCGGTGATCGACGAAGAGGCGCGCGCCAGCATCGTGCGCCATATCGATGCCATGCGCGCCAAGGGTCGCCGTGTCCACCAGGCCGATCCCAACGCCGCGCAGGGCGCCAGCTGCCGCAACGGCACCTTCGTGCCGCCGACGCTGATCGAGCTGGACAGCATCGAGGAACTGAAGCGCGAGGTGTTCGGCCCGGTGCTGCACGTGGTGCGTTTCCCGCGCGCGGCGCTCGACACCATGGTCAGCCAGATCAACGGCACCGGCTACGGCCTGACGCTGGGCATCCATACGCGCATCGATGAAACCATCTCGTTTATCGTCAGCCGCGCCCATGTGGGCAACCTGTACGTGAACCGCAATATCGTCGGCGCGGTGGTGGGTGTGCAGCCGTTCGGCGGCGAGGCGCTGTCGGGCACCGGTCCCAAGGCGGGCGGCCCGCTCTACCTGCACCGGTTGCTGTCGGTGTGTCCGCAGGACGCGGTGGCACGCAGCGTGCGCGCGGCCGACGTGACCAACCATGCCGAGACGGTCGGCCCGGACGATGACGCCGTGCGCGCCGCCGAAGCCTTCCGCAACTGGGCCGGCACCGAGCTGCCGGCGGTCGCCGACGCCTGCGCGCGCTTTGCCGAGGCATCGCCGTCGGGCCTGGCGGTGACCCTGGCCGGCCCCACCGGCGAGCGCAACACCTACACGCTGCTGCCACGCGAACGCGTGCTGTGCCTGGCCGCGCAGGAAGCCGACCTGGCGCTGCAGCTGGGTGCCGTGCTGACCGTGGGCGCGCAGGCCGTGTGGCCGGAAAGCCCTGTTGCGCAGGGGCTGTTTGCGCGCCTGCCCAAGGGCGTACAATCGCGCGTCCGCATGGTGGCTGACTGGACCACTGCGGACATCGCCATCGACGCGGTGCTGCACCACGGCGACTCCGACCAGCTGCGCACGGTGTGCGAGCAGGTGGCGGCGCGCCCGGGTCCGATCATCGGCGTGCAGGGGCTGGCGCAAGGCGAACCGAACGTCGCGCTCGACCGCCTGCTGATCGAGCGCTCGCTGTCGGTCAACACCGCGGCCGCGGGCGGCAATGCAAGTTTGATGACGATCGGCTGAGGCATTCTCGGACGCGCGTCTTGTCGAAGCGCGCACCGGTGGCGGCGATCCCGTCCCGGCGCGCATACCAAGGAGGGCGCGGCACTGCCAGGCCGCGCCTAGAAAATACGCCGCTTTAGGGCGCCATACCGGCACCACCGCGGCACAGCGTGGCACCAATTGGGACCCAAGGAGATCTGATGAGCTCGACATTCCACAAGACGGCACTGACCGTTGCCCTGACCCTGGCCGGCCTGACCGGCGCCTCCGCCGCCTTCGCGCAGGCGCAGGAAATCAAGCTGGGCTACGCCGGCCCGATGACCGGCGGCCAGGCCCAGTATGGCAAGGACATGCAGAACGGCATCGTCCTCGCGATCGAGGACATGAACGCCACCAAGCCCAAGATCGGCGGCAAGGAAGTCAAGTTCGTGCTGGTCTCCGAAGATGACCAGGCCGACCCCAAGACCGGCTCGGTGGTCGCGCAGAAGCTGGTCGACAACGGCATCCAGGGCATGCTCGGCCACTTCAACTCGGGCACCACCATCCCGGCGTCGATGGTCTACAGCCGCGCCGGCATTCCGCAGATCGCCATGGCGACGGCGCCGGAATACACCAAGCAGGGTTTCAAGACCACCTTCCGCATGATGACCTCCGACACCCAGCAGGGTTCGGTGATCGGCGCCTACGTGGTGAAGAAGCTGGGCGCGAAGAACATCGCCATCGTCGATGACCGCACCGCCTACGGCCAGGGCCTGGCCGACGAGTTCGAGAAGGCCGCCAAGGCCGCCGGCGGCAAGATCGTGCGCCGCGAGTTCACCAACGACAAGGCGGTGGACTTCAAGGCCGTGCTGACCAACATCAAGCGCAGCAACCCGGACATCATCTTCTACGGCGGCGCCGAGACCCAGTCCGCGCCGATGGCCAAGCAGGTCAAGGAACTGGGCATCAAGGCCCCGCTGGTGTCGGGCGAAATGTCCAAGACCGACAACTTCCTGAAGCTGGCCGGCCCTGCCGCCGAAGGCACCGTGGTGTCCCTGGCCGGCCTGCCGCTGGACCAGATGCCGGGCGGCGCCGCCTACGAGAAGAAGTACGAGAAGCGCTTCGGCTCCAAGGTGCAGACCTACTCGCCTTACTCGTATGACGGCGCCACCGCGATGATGGCCGCGATGGTCAAGGCCGGTTCGGCCGATCCGGCACGCTACCTGCCGGTGCTGGCCGCGACCAGCATGCAGGGCGTGACCACCAAGACGCTGGCCTATGATGCTCGCGGCGACCTGAAGGACGGCGGCATCACCGTCTATAAGGTGGTGGGCGGCAAGTGGACCGTGCTGGAAACGGTCGGCGGCAAGTAAGCAGTCTGCCCGCCAGGCAGGACGCCACCCTCGGGTGGCGTTTTGTATTTGTGCAAAGGCTTAAGGAAAGCGGCTGCGGTGCCGATGGTTGTCCGGATGCGGATCGTCCTCATGGCGCATAATCCCGCACTCGCTTACCAAAAATGCAGAAGGAGCAGTACGTGTCCGTGCCGGAAGTCAGCTACGACCACGCCATCGAGCTTGCCAACCAGGGCCGCTTCGCCGAAGCCCTGCAGATCGCCGACCAGCTTGCGCAGGCCCGGCCCGAGGTGGTCGATTTCGTCACGCTGCGCGCGCGGCTGCACTTCGACAACGGCGATGCCGCCACGGCGCTTGCCGTGCTGGACGAGGCGCTTGCGCGCCTGGACAGCCTGCCGCTGCAGCCGCCGCACCGCTGGGCCTCGCGCGGCGTGATCGCGCACCGCTACGGCGCCATGCTGATGAGCCTCGGCCGCGACGCCGAGGCGCGCCCGTGGCTGCACGAGGCCGCGCAGCGCAGCGGCCTGCTGTCGGGCGAGTGGCCGGCGCATTTCCACGCCGGCCTGGCCGCGCTGCGCATGAACGACATGGCCGCCGCGGCGCGCTACTGGCACGATCTGATGTTCCGGAATCCCGACCTGGGCGCCGAGGACATCACGCCGCTGGTGCGCGACTACGTTGCCCGCGCCGAGGCCGCCGGCGTGCCGGTGGAGCCGCTGATGCGCGTCTGCCTGGGACGCGTGGCGCTCGACAACCCGCACCTGCTGCAGCTCGACGCCGCTGCCGGTGACGCGCTCGCCGCGGACCAGGCCGCCCGCGTGCTGGCCGAGCATCCCGACCATCCCGAGGCGCGCCGGCTGCGCGCGCCGCTGCGCTGGGGCGTGGGCGACACGCAGGGCGCGCTCGACGACCTGGCCGTCTACCTGCGCCAGGTGCCCGACCCGCAGGCCCAGGTACGCGAACTGGCCTGGCGCCATCAACTGGCCAGGGCCGGCGCGCAGGATGCCGAACGCGAGCCCTGGCTGCGCTTGGCCATCACCGACAAGTCCGACGACGGCGCCGCATACTACCGCGCCGCCATGGCGCTGGGCGAGTTCATCGACGAAGTCCCCGCCGCCGAGGCGGCGCTGCGCCCCGCGCTGGTGGCCGCGTGCCGCCATGGCGTGAGGTGCTACGACCAGTATTTCGCCACCGGCCAGGGCGATGCCGCCGGGCATGGCGGCAATGCCGATCCGCACGTGTATTCCTTGTTGTGCCGGCTGCTGGCGCGCAGCCTGCCCGCCGATGCCGCGCACCTGGAAGAGCGCATCGCGCTGCATCGCCAGGGCATGGCCGCCAGCGAGTTCATCGACCACTGGATCGACCTGCTCGACTGCCATGCCGGCGCGGGCCAGCACGGCAAGGTGGTCGAGCTGGCCGGCGAGGTGCTCAACCGCTATCCGCTCGAGCGCAACCCGGCCGACGTCACCTGGGCCTTCAGCCGCCTGATCGCGGCGTGGAAGGCCATGGGCGGCGCCGAACCGGCCGAGGCCGCGCGCGCCGCGATGGCACACATGGACGCGCGCCTGGATGCGCTGCCGGTGGAGGCGCGCAGCGAGGCCGCGCACCCGATGGCCCACGCGCGCGCGCATTTTTCCGCGCTGCTGCAGGGGCAGATGGCGCGCATGGACGAGCATGACCGGGCCGACGCGCTGGCCGAGATCGAGGCCCAGCAGCGCCGCGCGCTGCTGGTCGAGGATGCCTGGCTGTACAACCGCTTCGGCCTGCTGTGGCGCGAACTGGGCGACACGGAGCGCGCGCTGCCGATGTTCGAGCAGGCGGTCGCGCTGACCGAAGGCGATCCCGAGGACCAGGCCGGTCCGCGGGTGCAGCGCGGCCTGGTCCATAACGCCGCGCGGCGCCACGAAGCGGCCATGGCGGACTTCGCCGCGGCCTTTGCGGTGCGCGACGACTGGGATGCCGAGGTATGCCTGCGTGTGGTCGAGTCGGCGCTCGGGCTGCGGCAGCGCGAGACGGCGCTGGCCTACTTCGACAAGGCACGGGCCCGTGGCGGTGCACAGGGCGCCACGCGCGCTTTGTACGCGCAGGTGGAGACGGCGTTGAAGTCCACCCGCCCGCGCTGGAAAGTCTGGGGCGTCTGAAACGCCGCATCAGTACCTGGCCGCGTTCGGTTCCGCGCAAAATGTAAAAAAATCTATTCCGGTAAATAGCGTTTTTTACGAGAATTTGACCGAAGTTCGTTGTACGTTTGGTGCGGTGTCGGACAATCACTGACATGGATTGGGATGTGCTTACATTACCATGTCGACCATGAACGGACTGAGCCAACTATTTCCATCATTCCCCCTCGCCCCAGGCGGCCTGTTCTGGGTCGGGCTGGCGCTCGTCGGCGCGGGCCTCGCGGGCGAGGTAAGCCGCCGCTGGCTGCGCTGCCCGCGCATCGTGGGCTATGCCGTCGCGGGGCTGTTCGCCGGGCTGCTCGGGCGCGGCATCGTCGACGAGAACATGATCAACCAGACCCGTATCCTGATCGATATGGCGCTGGCACTGGCCCTGTTCGAGCTCGGGCACCGGCTGTCGCTGACCTGGCTGCGCGCCAACCGCTGGCTGCTGCTGACCAGCGCCTTCGAGAGCCTGCTGACCTGGGGCCTGGTCGCGGCGGTGCTGCAATGGATCGGCGCCTCGCCCGGCGTGGCGATCCTGGCCGGCGGCATTGCCGTCAGCACCTCGCCCACCATCGTGCTGCAGCTCAAGAATGAACTGCGCGCAGAGGGCCAGGTCACCGAGCGGCTGATGGCAATGGCGGCGCTGAACAGCATCTACGCCGCCGCGATCGTGCAGCTGACCACCGGCTGGCTGCATTCCGAATACGGCAACCTGGGCGCCGCGCTGCTGCACCCGCTCTACCTCTTGGTGGGGTCGTGCCTGCTGGCATGGGTGGCGGGCAAGGTCGGCCACGTGATCTATGAGCGCATGTCGGCCGATGACCACTACAGCTTCCTGGTGCTGGTGGGCCTGGTGCTGTTCACGCTGGCGCTGACCCGGGTACTAAAATTGTCGATGCCGCTGACGCTGCTCCTGGCCGGCGTGGTGTTCAAGCACCAGGACAGCCAGCCGCATGTGTGGCCGCCGCACTTCGGCAGCGCCGGCAGCCTGCTGATCATCGTCATGGTGGTGTCGCTGGGCCTGCCGCTGACCGCGCATGACTGGGTCGTGGGTGGCGCATATGCCGTTGTGCTGGTGCTGCTGCGCCACCTCGCCAAGTTTGCCGGCGTGGTGTCGCTGGGATCGTTCTCCGGCCTGAGCCTGCGCCAGTGCATGGCGCTGGGGGTGGCGCTGGCGCCGATGTCGGGGCTGGCCTACCTGCTGATGAGCGACGTCGCGCGCATCTACCCCGGCACCGGACAGCCGCTGGCCGCCATCATCCTGTGCGCGCTGGCGATCGAACAACTGCTCGGCCCGGTGATGGCAGCGTGGGCGCTGCGCTTCGCCGGCGAATCCCGGGCCAATGGGGGAGGGCGCTGATGTCGCTCGAATCGTTCAAGCAATCCGAGGCGCTGACCTTCGGCGTGGAGCTGGAGCTGCAGCTGGTCAACCGCCACGACTATGACCTGGCGCCGTTCGCGCCCGACCTGCTGCGTGCGCTCAGGGGCGCCGAGCATGCCGGCGACATCAAGCCGGAGATCAGCCCGTCGATGATCGAGATCAGCACGGGTATCTGCCACAGCTACCAGCAGGCGCTGGACGAGCTGACCACCATGCGCGACCTGATGGTGGCGGCCTCGCACTCGCTCAACCTGGGCATTTCCGGCGGCGGCACGCACCCGTTCATGCAATGGTCCGACCGCACCATCTCGGACTCGCCGCGCTACCAGTACATCTCCGAGCTGTATGGCTACCTGGCCAAGCAGTTCACCGTGTTCGGCCAGCACGTGCATATCGGCTGCCCGACAGCGGACGAGTCGCTGTTCCTGTTGCACGCCATCGGCCGCTACGTGCCGCACTTCATCGCGCTGGCGGCGTCGTCGCCGTATGTGCAGGGTGTCGATACCGGCTTTGCCTCGGCGCGCCTGAATTCGGTCGCGGCCTTCCCGATGAGCGGGCGCGCGCCCTTCCTGCTGACGTGGGATGCCTTCACCGCGTACTTCGAGAAGATGCGCAATACCGGCGTGATCGAGAGCATGAAGGACTTCTACTGGGATATCCGTCCCAAGCCGGAGTTCGGCACCATCGAGGTCCGCGTGATGGACACGCCGCTGACGGTGCAGCGCGCCTGCGATATCGCCGCCTATATCCAGATGCTGGCGCGCTACCTGCTCCTGTCGCGCCCGTTCATGCCGCAGGAAGACGATTACCTGGTGTACACCTTCAACCGCTTCCAGGCGTGCCGCTTCGGGCTGGACGGCGAATACGTGCATCCCAACGAGCTGACCCGGATGCCGATCGCCGACCACATCCTGTCGATCTGCGATGCGCTGGTGCCGCATGCCGAGGCGCTCGGTTCGCTGCCGGCGCTGGCCAATATCCGCGTGCTGGCCGAGCGCCGCGACGGCGATGCCGAATGGCTGCGCCAGACCGATGCCGACGCGCGCAGCCAGCGCGAGACCGTGCGCAAGGCGTGCGAGCGCTGGGCGGTGTAGCAGCACCCGCCGCCGTGTGCGGCGGCGCACGCGCGGATCAGCGGGATGCGGGCGGCGGCAGCAGGAACGCGAGCGCGTTGCGCCACCATGCCTCGTCGACGTATCCGGTCCAGTCGTTGTGCCCGGCATGGTCGATGACCGCCAGGCGGCGGGGCTCGTCCAGCGCTTCATAGAGCGCCTTGCCGAACCGGGGCGGCACGATGTTGTCGCGTTCGGCCACGACCACCATGACCGGGCGGCCAAAGGCGGCCAGGTGGGTCACGCTGTCGTAGCGGTCGCGCAGCAGCCATCCGGTCGGCAGCCATGCATAGTGGTGGGCGGCGACGTGGGCGAGCTTGTCCCACGGCGTGATCAGCAGCACGGCATCGACGTGCTCGCGCTGGCGCGCCGAGACGGCCGCGGCAACACCGGCGCCGAGCGATTCGCCGACCAGCAGCAGCGGGCCGCCGAACTGGCGCCGGGCCAGCGCAATCGCCTGCCCGGCATCGTCGACGAAGCTGCGCTCGCCAAGCGCGCCGTCGCGCGGGCCATAGCCGGGATATTCGGCCAGGATCACGCGGATGCCCAGCCGCGTCAGCACGCTGGCATAGTAGCCGCGATGGCCGGCATGCCCGGCATTGCCGTGGAAGACCATGGCGGTGGCGCGGGCGGGTCCGTGCGGTTCGGCCAGCAGGCCGCGAAAATCATCCGGGCCCGGCCATGCGCGCAGTCCGGGCGCGACCATGTCGTCGACCGAGGCCTTGCCGGGGAAGTAGAGGAAGCGATCCTGCAGCATCAGGACGGATCCAAGCAGGACCACGCCGGCCAGCAGCCAGCGCAGCAGGCGCCGCGCCGACGCGGACCGTGCCGCAGGCAGCGCGGTGGCCGGCATGGCGGATGCGCTAGGCGCCGGCGACCACCGGTTCGCACCGCACCTCGGTCCGGACCGAGCTGGCGATAAAGCAGGCATCGTGCGCGGCATGGTGCAGGCGCTCCAGCTCGTCGCGGGTGGGTTCGCGCTCGCCGGAGAAGGTGACCTGGGGGCGCAGGGTCACCACCGTCATCGCCATCCGGCCCTCGCGGTTCTTTTCCATCAGGCCGGTGGCGGCATCGACATAGCGGTCGACGACAAAGCGCTGCTTCGCCGCCAGCGACAGGAACCACAGCATGTGGCAGCTCGACAGCGAGGCGATGAACATCTCTTCCGGATCGACCGCGCTGGCGTCCGACATCGGCAACGGCACCACATGGGGCGACGATGAACCGGGGACTTCCGCGCCGCCGTCGAAGCGCAGCACGTGCCTGCGGCTGTAGCGGTTGCCGGTGAAATCCTGCCCGTCGCGCTGCCACAGGACTTCGGCGGTATATACGGACATGCGCAGACTCCCAAGGTTGGAATGCTTCAGGCGCCGTGCGGCACGCTCTCGCCGTCGCGCAGGCCCAGGCGCCGGTTGGCCGGGACCGCGATATCGATCAGCCTGGGCCGCGGCAGGTTCAGGTTGCGCATCATCTCGATGAACTCCTCGCGCGTGCGGCCGGATACGCGGCTGTTGTGCGCGCGCTCATGGCCGATGGTGGAGGAGGTCTGGCCCTTGTAGTCGTGCGCGGGATAGACCCGGGTGTCGTCGGGCAGCGCGAACAGCTTGCGGGTCAGGCTGTCGTACAGCGTGCCGGCATCGCCCGACTGGAAATCGGTGCGGCCGCAGCCATCGATCAGCAGGGCGTCGCCCGTGAAGACGCGGCGCACGATGCCCTCGGACGTGGGCTCTTCCCACAGGTAGCTCATGCTGCCGGCGGTGTGGCCGGGCGTATGGATCGCGCGCAGCACCTGCTTGCCGAATGCGACAGTGTCGCCGTCGATCAGCTGTTTCTGTGCCGGCTTGATCTCGCAGCCCGACGGCGCCGCGGTGTGCGCGCCGGTCTGCATCGCAAGATGGCCGGCGGAGGTGATGTGGTCGGCGTGGGCGTGGGTCTCGATGACCCAGGCCAGGTGTGCGCCGGTCTCCTTGACCAGCGCGAGATCGCGTTCGAACTGATGGTCGACCGGGTCGATCAGCAGCGCGTCCTTCGTTTCCGCATCGATCAGCAGGTAGGTGAAGGTGGACGAGGTTTCGTCAAAGAGCTGGTGGAAGGTCTGCATGGCGGGCCCTCTTGTTCTGCAGTCGGGGAACGCCGCCATGATACGCCGCAAACCATGGACAATGTACGTCGGTTTAGCACTCCACGATATTCACCGCCAGTCCGCCGCGCGCCGTTTCCTTGTACTTCGTCTTCATGTCGGCGCCGGTCTCGCGCATGGTCTTGATCACCGAATCGAGCGATACGTAGTGCGTGCCGTCACCTCGCAGCGCCATGCGCGCCGCGTTGACCGCCTTGACCGACGCCATCGCATTGCGCTCGATGCACGGAATCTGCACCAGCCCGCCGACCGGGTCGCAGGTCAGGCCGAGATTGTGCTCCATGCCGATCTCGGCCGCGTTTTCCACCTGCGCCGGGCTGCCGCCGAGTACCGCGGCAAGCGCACCGGCGGCCATCGAGCAGGCCACGCCGACCTCGCCCTGGCAGCCGACCTCGGCCCCGGAGATCGATGCGTTGAGCTTGTACAGCAGCCCGATCGCGCCCGCGGTCAGCAGGAAGTCGACCACGCCCTGCTGGTTCGCGCCCGGCACGAAGCGGTCGTAGTAATGCAGCACGGCCGGGATGATGCCGGCGGCGCCGTTGGTCGGCGCGGTCACCACGCGCCCGCCCGCGGCGTTCTCTTCATTGACGGCGATGGCGTACAGGTTGACCCAGTCCATCACCGACAGCGGATCCGACAAGGTGCGCTCGGCGCGCTCGGTCAGGCTGCGGTACAGCTCGGGGGCGCGCCGCTTCACCTTGAACGGCCCCGGCAGTTCGCCATCGGTGCGGCAGCCGCGCGCGACGCAGGCCTGCATCACGTCCCAGATATGCAGCAGCCCGTCGTTGACTTCCTGCTCGCTGCGCCAGGTCAGTTCGTTTTCCAGCATCAGCCGCGCAATGCTCTTGCCGCTGGCCTGCGCCATTTCCAGCATGTCCTTGCCGCTGCGGAACGGATGCGGCAACTGCTGCGCGGCGTTCAGCACCTGGGTGTTGGGCGCGCCGGCGGTGACCACGAAACCCCCGCCCACCGACAGGTAGCGCGCCTCGCGCAGGCTCGCGCCGCTGCTGTCGAAGGCATGAAACTTCATGCCGTTGGGATGCTCCGCCAGCGCCTCGCGGCGGTAGAACGCGATGTGCTCCTTCTCGACGAAGGGAACGATATGGCGGCCCAGCAGCGACAACTGGCGCGCCTTGCGCAACGCCGCGAGCCGCGTGTCGATGGAATCGGGATCGATGGTGTCGGGCGACTCGCCCATCAGGCCAAGGATCACACCCTTGTCGGTGCCGTGCCCCTTGCCGGTGGCGCCGAGCGAGCCGTACAGCTCGACCCGCACGCTGGCTACCTGCGCCAGCAGGCCGTCGCGCTCCAGCCCCTGCGCGAACATCAGGGCCGCGCGCATCGGGCCCACGGTATGCGAACTCGACGGGCCGATGCCCACCTTGAACAGATCGAAGACGCTGACTGCCACGGAATGTCTCCAGCGATGGGATGGCCCTGAAGAGGCTCTTGTTAGGCGGTCGAAGTACGCCGACAGACACCGCCGCCGGCGGGCCCGTCAGCTTGAGGATAGTGCCACCGCCGGGCCACCGCGGTCGCGGCGGCACCGGCCTGGATGCACGTCAGTCGACCACGTAGTCGCTGACCGGCACGCAGCTGCAGAACAGGTTGCGGTCGCCATACACGTTGTCGGCACGGCCGACCGGCGGCCAGTACTTCTGCGTGCGCAGCGATGCCACCGGATAGGCGGCTTCCTCGCGCGTGTACTTGTGGGTCCACTCGTTGGCGGTCACCACCGCGGCGGTGTGCGGCGCGTGCCTGAGCGGGTTGTCCTCGCGGTCGAACGTGCCGTCGGCGACGCGGCCGATTTCCTGGCGGATCGCGATCATCGCGTCGATGAAGCGGTCCAGCTCGTGCAGCGCCTCGCTCTCGGTCGGCTCGATCATCAGCGTGCCCGGCACCGGGAAGCTCATGGTCGGCGCGTGGAAGCCGTAGTCCATCAGGCGCTTGGCCACGTCTTCATTGCTGATGCCGGTTTCCTTCTGCAGCGGGCGCACATCCAGGATGCACTCGTGCGCGACCAGGTCGTGCTGGCCGGTGTACAGCACCGGGTAGTACGGCGCCAGACGCTTGGCCACGTAGTTGGCCGCCAGGATGGCGTTCTCGGTGGCGGCGGTCAGGCCGGCCGAACCCATCATCGCGATATACATCCACGAGATCGGCAGGATGCTGGCCGAGCCGAACGGCGCCGCCGACACGCCGCCGATGCCGCGGTCGTCGCGGCGATAGCCGACGCTGTCCTGGTTGGGCAGGAAGTCCGCCAGGTGCGCGCCGACCGCAACCGGACCCACGCCCGGGCCGCCGCCGCCGTGCGGGATGCAGAAGGTCTTGTGCAGGTTCAGGTGCGACACGTCGCCGCCGAACTGGCCCGGCGCGGCGGTGCCGACCATCGCGTTCATGTTGGCGCCGTCGACATAGACCTGGCCGCCGTGCCTGTGCACGATCTCGCAGATCTGCTGCACGCCCTGCTCGAACACGCCGTGCGTGGACGGGTAGGTGATCATGATCGCAGCCAGGTTCTTGCTGTGCTGCTCGGCCTTCTTCGCCAGGTCTTCCAGGTCGACGTTGCCGTTTTCATCGCAGGCCACCACCACCACCTTCATGCCGGCCATCTGCGCCGACGCCGGGTTGGTGCCGTGCGCCGACGACGGGATCAGGCAGATGTCGCGATGGCTTTCGCCGCGGCTGGCGTGATACGCATGGATGATCAGCAGGCCCGCGTACTCGCCCTGCGAGCCGGCGTTGGGCTGCAGGCTCACTGCAGCGTAGCCGGTGGCGGCGCACAGCATGGCCTCGAGCTGGTCGATCATCTCGCGGTAGCCCACGGTCTGGTCCAGCGGCGCGAACGGATGGATCTGGCTGAACTCGGGCCAGGTCACCGGGATCATCTCGCTGGTGGCGTTCAGCTTCATCGTGCACGAGCCCAGCGGGATCATGGTGCGGTCCAGCGCCAGGTCCTTGTCGGCGAGCATGCGCAGGTAGCGCAGCATCTCGTGCTCGGCGTGGTGGGTATTGAACACCGGGTGCGTCAGGTATTCGCTGGTGCGCGCCAGCTCGGCCGGAAAGGCGTCCTGCGCGGCGGCTTCGACCTTGTCGAAGTCGAGATCCGCCGGCAGCGGCTTGCCGTGCATGAACACTTCCCACAGCGCGATGACGTCATCACGCGTGGCGGTCTCGTCCAGCGAGACGCCGACGCGGGTGGCGCTGACGTGGCGCAAGTTGATGCCGCGCGCGGTGGCGGCGGCGTGGATGGCTTCGGTGTTGAAGCCGGTTTCCAGCGTCAGCGTATCGAAGAAGGTGGCGTTGGCGCGGGCGAAGCCGAGCTGTTCCAGGCCGGCGGCCAGCGTCGCGGCCAGGCGATGCACGCGCTGCGCGATGCGCTTCAGGCCCTGCGGGCCGTGGTACACGGCGTACATCGATGCCATCACGGCCAGCAGCACCTGTGCGGTACAGATGTTGGAGGTGGCCTTTTCGCGGCGGATATGCTGCTCGCGCGTCTGCAACGCCAGGCGATACGCCTTGTTGCCCTGCGCGTCGACGGTCACGCCCACCAGGCGGCCGGGCATCGAGCGCTTGAACGCATCCTTCACCGCCATGTAGCCGGCATGCGGGCCGCCAAAGCCCAGCGGCACGCCGAAGCGCTGCGAGTTGCCCACGGCCACGTCGGCACCCCATTCGCCCGGCGCGGTGACCAGCGTCAGCGCCAGCAGGTCGGCGGCAGCCACCACCAGGCCGCCGGCGGCGTGCACGGCGGCAGCGATGGCGCGGTAGTCATTGACATCGCCATTCACGCCCGGGTACTGCAGCAGCACGCCGAAGGCGCCGGCCGCGGCAGCGTCGGCGGCGGGGCCGACCTTCACTTCGATGCCCATCGGCAGCGCGCGTGTGCGTACCACTTCCAGCGTCTGCGGCAGCACGTCGTCGGCGACGAAGAAGGTGTTCGAGTCGTGCTTGTTCACGCGCTGCAGCAGCGTCATCGCTTCGGCCGCGGCGGTGCCTTCGTCCAGCATCGACGCATTGGCGATATCCAGGCCGGTCAGGTCGGTGACCATCTGCTGGAAGTTCAGCATCGCTTCCAGGCGGCCTTGCGAGATTTCCGGCTGGTAGGGCGTGTACGCCGTGTACCAGGCCGGGTTCTCGAAGATATTGCGCAGGATGACCGCGGGCGTGACGGTGTTGTAGTAGCCCTGGCCGATGAAGCTCTTCAGCACGCGGTTCTTGCGGGCCAGCCCGCGCAGCTTCGCCAGCGCGGCTTCCTCGCTCAGCGGCTCGGTGAACTCGCCCATCGGCATGCCGTCGCGGCGGCGGATGGCGGCGGGGATCACGGCATCGATCAGCGCGGCCCGGCTGTCGTAGCCGAGCACCTTCAGCATGTGCTGCTGTTCGGGGGTATCGGGGCCGATATGGCGGGCGGCGAAGGCGTCGCGCGCCTCCAGTTCGGCCAGCGTGGGCCGGTTACCTTGGGCGGCGGTCATGGGAAGCGGGGCGTTCATGGGCAAGAACCTCGTGGGGAGCGCCGCGGCAGGTGGTCAGCCGTGCCGCAGCGCTGCAAATTCGCTTGTCGTTCCCGCGCATACCCAAAGGGCACGTGGGCGGGAACGACGAAATATCAGGCGCCGACGCTGGCCTTGTACGCGTCGGCCGACATCAGGCCGTTGACGTCGTCGCTGTTGGCCGGCTTGAGCTTGAACAGCCACGCGTCGAATGCGTCGGCATTGACGCTTTCCGGCGCGGCCGTGGCGGCCTCGTTGACGGCAATCACTTCGCCGGCCACCGGGGCGTAGATGTCGGAAGCGGCCTTCACCGATTCGACCACTGCCAGCGCGTCGCCGGCACCGACCGACTTGCCCACCTCGGGCAGTTCCAGGAAGACGATGTCGCCCAGCGCGTCCTGTGCGTGGTCGGTGATGCCGATGGTGAGCGTGCCGTCGGTTTCGACGCGCACCCACTCATGCGACTCGGTGTATTTGAGGTCGGCGGGGAAATTCATGAAGGTTCTCCGGATTCAGATCTGTTTCTTGTTGGGTGATGCCTGCCCGGCAACGCTGCCGGCAGGCGAGGGCGACCGTTGGGTGAGCGGGTGCTTCCCTTAGCTCACGAGTGCCTTGCCATTACGCACAAACGGCAGTTTAACCACAGTCGCGTTGAGTTTGCGGTCGCGAATCTCCACCTGCACGGTGTCGCCGACGTTCACGCCTTTCGGCAGGCGCGCGAACGCGATCGATTGCGACAGCGAGGGGCTGAAGGTGCCGCTGGTGATTTCGCCGTCACCGGCAGGCGTGATGACTTTCTGATGGGCACGCAGTACGCCGCCCTTGTCCCGCAGGATCAGGCCGAGGAACTGCTGCTGTTGCCCGTTGGCGGCCAGCGCCGTCTTGCCGGTGAAGTCGCGCTCGCTCTGCAGGTCGACGGTCCAGGCCAGGCCCGCGTCCAGCGGCGAGGTGTTGATGTCCATGTCCTGGCCATACAGGTTCATGCCGGCTTCCAGGCGCAGCGTGTCGCGCGCACCCAGGCCAGCCGGGCGCACGCCCGCGGCGTTCAGCTTTTCCCACAGGCCGGCGACGCTGGCCGCCGGCACGACCAGCTCGAAACCGTCTTCGCCGGTGTAGCCGGTGCGCGCGACCATGACCTCGCCGAGCGCGGAGTCCTGGACCACGGCAGCGTTGAAGGGCTTGAGCGCGTCGGAAGGCTGGGTCGACGGGAAGGTGCTCCACACCTTGGCGCGGGCGTTGGGCCCCTGCACCGCGACGATCGCCAGCGGCTGCACGCCCTCGGGCGCCACGTCTTCACGGCGCGGCGTGATGGTCACGCCGCTCCCGGTGGCCTCGTTGCGGGCGCGGATCCAGTCGATATCGCCGACCGCGGTGCCGGCGTTGACCACCAGGCGGAAACGGTCCTCGGCAAAGAAGTAGACGATCAGGTCGTCGATGACGCCGCCTTTTTCGTCGAGCATGCAGGAATAGAGTGCCTTGCCCGGCGTCTGCAGCTTGTCGACGTTGTTGGCCAGCAGGCCGCGCAGGAAGGTACGGGTATTGGCGCCGCTGAGGTCGACCACGCACATGTGCGACACGTCGAACATGCCGGCGTCGGTGCGCACGGCATTGTGCTCTTCGATCTGGGAGCCGTAGTTGACCGGCATATCCCAGCCGCCGAAGTCGACCATGCGGGCGCCGAGGGCGCGGTGGATGGCATTGAGGGGCGTGGCCTGGAGCGTCATGGAATCCTCGGGGGCAATGTCGGGTTGCGAAAACAAAAAAGGGCCATCCGCCGCAACGATCGCTATGCCCAAATGGCCAAGCGATCCGCTGCGGCGGATGACCCCTCTGTCCTCGATACCTGAGAGATTACGAGGCGGATCCGGTGGACCGGATCCGATCAACATCTGCCTCGCGCGCCCCTTCGGTGGGCACGCTCGCCACGCATGGCGGGTGCCGCTCTCCAGAGTTCGGCATGCATCGTGTGCATGTTGCATGCCGATCCGAACGGTCCGTGGTGCCTGAGAGTTTTCGGGTGATACCCCTTCGGCGGCGCAGTTGTGCGCGCTCTCCCGGTCGGATGCGCGCAATGTACGGGAGGCCCCGGCCTTTGTCAAACCAGGCCGGACGGCCGCCCGGCGGCTGTACCCGTTCCTGCGCCCCGCCGCCAGGGGTGGATCGCAGCGTCCTTATTTACGCTTGTCGTCGGTCACGACGTTACCGATCACGCCGCCCACGGCCGCGCCACCCAGCGTACCCAGTGCGCTGCCCTCGGTCAGGATGGCGCCGCCCACGGCACCCGCACCCGCGCCGATGGCGGTATTGCGTTGCTTCGGGGTCATGTCCGCGCAACCGGCGAATGCCGCGACCGTCGCGCCGATCAGGGCCACCTTGGTCAATCTCTGCAGGGTTTTCATTGTTGGCTCCGAGTGATGGATATTGCATGTCCGAGACACGCCTGGACATGATGGTTAGAACCTGGCGCAGGTTCATTGGCTCCGGGCTTTACGAAGTGTTACGCCAGTGACACAAGGAGGGGCGACGATGCGGCAGGTGCTGACTGACCGGTCGCGGCCAGCGTGTTAACATCGACAGCTTTGCCGCCGGGCGCGTGTGCTGCCTGCCCCTGGCGCGCGCCTCGCCGCCCCATCTCCCGACCGCCCTTCGCATGAGCCATGGCCTGAATTCCGCCCAATCCGAAGCCGTCCGCTACCTGGACGGCCCCTGCCTGGTGCTGGCCGGGGCGGGCTCCGGCAAGACCCGCGTGATCACGCAGAAGATCGCGCACCTGATCGAGGACAAGGGCTTCGAGCCGCGCCATATCGCCGCCGTGACCTTCACCAACAAGGCGGCCAAGGAGATGCAGGAGCGCATCGGCAAGCTGATGGAAGGCAAGACCACGCGCGAAGGCAAGCGCATCCCGCTCAGGCAGCTGACGGTCTGCACCTTCCATTCGCTGGGCGTGCAGATCCTGCGCATGGAGGCGGAGCACGTGGGCCTCAAGCCGCAGTTCTCGATCATGGACTCGGACGACTGCTTCGGCCTGATCCAGGAGCAGCTCGGCACCACCGACAAGAAGCTGATCCGCGGCGTGCAGAGCACGATCTCGCTGTGGAAGAACGGCATGGTCGACCCCGAGGCCGCGATCGCGCAGGCCGCGGTTTCCGGGAATGCCGACGAGCACCAGGCCGCGCTGGTCTACCGCAACTACGTCGCCACGCTGAACGCCTACCAGGCGGTGGATTTCGACGACCTGATCCGCCTGCCCGCGGAGCTGTTCGCGCGCAATGAGGCGGTGCAGCTCAAGTGGCAGAACCGGCTGCGCTACTTCCTGGTCGACGAATACCAGGACACCAACGCCTGCCAGTACCAGCTGCTCAAGCTGCTGGCGGGCGGCTCGCACCTGCGCGCGCCGGCCTTTACCGCGGTGGGTGATGACGACCAGGCCATCTACGGCTGGCGCGGCGCCACCCTGGACAACCTGCGCGGGCTGCAGACCGACTTCCCCGACCTCAAGGTGATCAAGCTGGAGCAGAACTACCGCTCCACCGTGCGCATCCTGGAAGCGGCCAACGCGGTCATTGCCAACAATCCCAAGCTCTTCGACAAGAAGCTGTGGAGCGAGCACGGCATGGGCGATCCCATCGCCATCCACCCGATGAACGACGAGGAGCACGAGGCCGAGTCGGTGGTGTTCCGCCTGTCGGCGCACAAGTTCGAGCGCCGCGCGCAGTTCCGCGACTACGCCATCCTGTACCGCGGCAACCACCAGGCGCGGCTGTTCGAGCAGATCCTGCGGCGCGAGCGCATTCCCTATGTGCTGTCGGGCGGCCAGAGCTTCTTCGACAAGGCCGAGATCAAGGACATCTGCGCCTACCTGCGCCTGATCGCCAATCCCGACGACGATCCCGCCTTTATCCGCGCGATCACCACGCCGCGCCGCGGCGTCGGCAACACCACGCTCGAAGTGCTGGGCACGTTCGCCGGGCAGGCCAAGGTGTCGTTGTTCGAGGCGGCGATGATGGGCGGCATCGAGGGCAAGCTGCAGCCGCGCCAGCTGGAGCCGCTGCGGGTGTTCTGCGAATCGATGGTGCGGCTGGCCGACCGCGCGGCCAAAGATCCGGCCACCGAAGTGCTCGACGACCTGATGGCCGGCATCCACTACGAGGCCTACCTGTACGACAGCTTCGACGAGCGCCAGGCGCAGTCGCGCTGGACCAATACGCTGGAGTTCCTCGAATGGCTCAAGCGCAAGGGCACCAAGCCGGAAGCGGCCGAGGGCGAGGAAGCCACCGGCTACGACAACGCCGACGGCTTCGGCAGCGAAGGCAAGAACCTGCTCGAACTGACGCAGACCGTGGCGCTGATGAGCATGCTCGAAGGGCGCGAGGAAGATCCCGACGCCGTGCGGCTGTCCACGCTGCACGCCTCCAAGGGGCTGGAATATCCGCACGTGTTCCTGGTCGGCGTGGAAGAGGGCATCCTGCCCCACTGCCGCGAAGACGACGACATGACCGACGAGAAGATCGAGGAAGAGCGCCGGCTGATGTACGTCGGCATCACGCGCGCGCAGCGCAGCCTGCAGATCAGCTGGTGCAAGAAGCGCAAGCGTGCGCGCGAGACCTACTCGTGCCAGCCGTCGCGCTTTATCGGCGAGATGAAGCTGGAAGAAGCGCCGGCACCCAAGGACGAAACCCCGGCGATGAGCCCCAAGGACCGGCTCGGCGCGCTCAAGGCGCTGCTCGGCGGCCCGGGCAAGACGGCGGCTGGCTGAGATGCAGTACAGTCCCGATACAAAACCCTGCCAGGCAGACAAGACCGCGCGCGGCGCTATGGCGGCGAGCTGGTTTTGTCCAACCGTCCCGACGGCGGCCTGCGCGCGCCTGTCGCTACCGCGCGCCTGACACGGCCAGCGTGACGTACTGCGAGCCGCGCTGGCCGTGGCTGAAGTCGAGGGTAAAGTCGCCCACGTCCACACGAGCCTGCAGCGCCCGGCGCAACTCAGCGGCACCGCTGGCGCGCGCGCCGGCCAGCGCCCGCGCCAGCCATGCGGCGCCGATATAACCGGCCAGCGTCGCCGAAGACGGTGGCTCATCCAGGTATTGCTTCATGCGCGCCACGTGTTCCCTGACCACGCGCAGCGTGGCCTGCTGCGGACCCGGTGCAACCTGGGTCAGCACCATGCCGCCGGCATAGCCGGGGCCCAGGATCTCGCGCGCGACCGTGGCACTGACCGACGACAGGCCGACCAGGAAGCCATACCAGCCCTGCGCCGCCAGCGCGCGGCCCAGTCCGGCATAGGCCAGCGTATCGCCCGCCACGATCACCGCGCCGGGGCGGGCCGCTGCGATGCGCCGTGCCGCGGCGGCGGCACCCGGATCGGCCTTGGGATCGAGCGGCACCGCGCGCGTGCCGGTCTGCGCCTCCAGCCGGGCCAGCGACGGCGTGGCGAAGTCCGGCGCCACCGCCAGCGCGATGGCGCTCAGGCCATAGCTGCGCAGCTGGCGCACCGCGGCATCGAGTTCGGCCTGGTAGTCGGCCCGGGTGAACCAGACGTTGTCCTCCGCCAGCGCCAGGCCAGACAGCGGCGCGACGATCTGCACGCCGCGCCGGGCCAGCTCGGCCGATGACGCCAGCGCCGGCAGGATGCGGTCGCCGGCGCCGAAAATCAGTTCGGCGTGCTCGCTGTCGGCCAGCGCCAACGCCTGCGCCAGCGCGCGGCGCGGATCGGGATCGGCATCACGCACCACGTGGACGATGCGTATCGGGCCACCGGCGGCGTTGGCCGCGTCGAACAGCACCTTGGCGCCGGCCAGGTAATCACGGGCCAGGTCGGCCTGCGCACCGCTGCGGTCGATCAGGTGGCCGACCACCACGGTGCGGCGCGCCGGGGACTGGGCCAGCAGCGGTGCGCCGGGCAGCGCCAGCGCGGCCGCGCCGACAGCCAGCAGGCGCCGGCGCAGCGGTAGGTACGGCAGGGAGGTCGGGGGCAGGGAGTCCGGCATCGGCATCGCGCAATAGGAAAGGGGCGCAAGCCGCGCCAGCGCGCAGCGTATCCGCCACGTATGACCGCCGTGTGACGCGGAGCGCCCACGTGCCGGTGCCGTGCAGGTGCTGCGCTTGACGACGATCAACGCAATGGGTGGCGTGCGGTCCTAGCATGAGCTGTCAAAACCGTTCCCCCGCGCCCCCATGAATCCGCTTGCCATGACTACCCCTGCGCCCGACCGCCGCGCGCTGTCGGACTTTCGCGCACTCGCCGGCCGCATCGACGGCAACGGCCCGCGCTACACCTCCTACCCGACTGCCGACCGTTTCAGGAACGGCCCGGACCTGTCGCTGTACCACGACGCCCTGGCCGCCTGCCGTGCCGATGCGCCCGCGCCGTTGTCGCTGTACCTGCATATCCCGTTCTGCGAGAACATCTGCTACTACTGCGGCTGCAACAAGATCATCACGCGCGACCACGGCCGCAGCGCCCGCTACGTCACGTACCTGGGCCGCGAGATGGCGCTGCTGGCCGCGCAGCTCGGCACACGCCGGCGCGTGCTCCAGTCGCACTGGGGCGGCGGCACGCCGACCTTCCTGGATCCCGACGAAATGCGCCGCGTGATGGCGCTGCTGCACGAGCATTTCGAACTGCCGCCCGATGGCGAGCATTCCATCGAGATCGACCCTCGCCGCGTCGATGACACCCGCATGGCGCTGCTGGCCGAGCTGGGTTTCAACCGCGTCAGCCTGGGCGTGCAGGATTTCGATCCCGAGGTGCAGCAGGCCATCCACCGGATCCAGTCGTACGAAGAGACCCGTGGCGTGGTCGACGCCGCGCGCCGGCTCGGCTTCCGCTCGGTCAGCCTCGACCTGATCTACGGCCTGCCGCACCAGACCGCCGCACGCTTTGGCCGCACCATCGACCAGGTGCTGGCGCTGCGGCCCGACCGCCTTGCGGTCTACAGCTACGCGCACCTGCCGCATGTGTTCAAGCCGCAGCGCCGCATCGACGAAAGCGCGCTGCCGCCGGCCGGCGAGAAGCTCGACATCCTGGTCTCCACCATCGAACGCCTGACCGCCGAGGGCTACGTCTATATCGGCATGGACCACTTCGCGCTGCCCGACGACGACCTCGCCGTGGCGCAGCGCGAAGGCCGCCTGCAGCGCAACTTCCAGGGCTACTCCACGCACGCCGGCTACGACCAGCTTGGCCTCGGCATCTCAGCGATCGGCGCGGTGGCGGGGCGCTACGTGCAGAATGCCCGCACGCTGGACGAGTACTACGGCGCGCTCGACCAGGGCCGCCTGCCGCTGGCGCGCGGGGTGGCGATGACCGCCGACGATCATCTGCGCCGCGAGCTGATCGGCGCGCTGATGTGCAGCGGCGTGCTGGATATTCCCGCGCTGGAGCGGCGCCATGGCATCGATTTCGGCACCGACTTCGCGCCGGAACTGGCCGAACTTGCCACCCTGGCAGCCGACGGCCTGGTGCAGGTCGAGCCCGCCCGCATCACGGTCACGCCGCTGGGACGCCTGCTGGTGCGGCGCGTGGCGATGGTGTTCGACCGCTACCTGCGCGACGATGCCGCCCGCGCCGCGGTCGCCGGGCTGGAAGGCGAGGCCGCCACTCCTGCCGCCAACGACGGCGTACAGCCGATCCGCATCGTGCCGCGGGCGCGTTACTCGCGCGTCGTGTAATCGCCGCCAGGCAAAAATGAAAACGCCCGCGAAATCTCGCGGGCGTTGTTGCTTGCAGCGCAGTCGTGTCTTACTTGGCAGCGTTCGCCATGTAGTCCGACGCGGCGATCACGTCGGCGTCCGGACCGGCGTAGCCACCCTTGGGCGGCATCACGCCCTTGCCCTTCAGCGCATAGTTGTGGACCGTGTCCATGCCTTCCTTCAGGCGCGGCGCCCAGGCGGCCTTGTCGCCAAACTTGGGCGCGCCTGCCACGCCGGCGGCGTGGCAGGCGGCGCAGACCTGGTCATAGACCTTCTTGCCGACGTCGGCAGAGGCAGCAGCCGGGGCCGCGGCAGCGGCTGCCGGAGCCGCCGGAGCAGCAGCAGGGGGCGCGGCCGGTGCCGGTGCAGCGGCAGCAGCCGGGGCGGCAGCGGCATCGGGTGCCGCGGCGGTGGCCGGTGCCGGGGCAGCCGGCGCGGGCGGCTCGGGGAACTTGGCGCCGCCGGCGTCGGCCATGTAGACCACGGCGCGGGCCAGTTCGTAATCGGTGTAGTCGTCAGGCGTGCTGCCGGCGCGCGGCGGCATTGCGCCCTTGCCGGCCACCACCGACTTCATCAGGCCGTCGAAGCCCTGGCCGATTCGTGCGGTCCAGTCGCCGGCAGTACCGTACTTGGGCGCACCCGCCGCACCGGTGGCGTGGCAGGCCGCGCAGATTTCCTTGTAGACCTGTTCGCCGGTCTTGAACACGCGCGGTGCGTTGGGATCCTTGATTTCGAGCGACGCGACCGGCTTGATGCGGTCATTGACGGCTTCTGCAGTGGTGACCGCGCCGGCACTTTCAGTCGAGCCGTGTCCCACAAAGTTGACCAGCAGGGCGATCACGATGATCGGTACCAGGAAAGCCGCGACCACCACGGCGATCAGCTGCTTGGGTGTCTTGATGGGAGACTCGTGTTCGTGGTGTTCGTTGTGGACGTCGCTCATACAGAACTCTCAGTTTTGCAGGAAACCTTCTGGCCGCTCACCCTCGGCTTGCTTTATCTGGCCCTTGTCTGACCACTGCCTGGCCCGCAAGGGGCCCGACAGAAGTCCGCCCAGGCTGCCTTGCGGCCATTGCCTGACTTGGGTCCGTCGCCATCTGCGCGCCTCGGACTGTCTCCCGGACCGGGCCCCGGATTGTCGCCGAAACCAAGCCGCAAAGCCTTGATCCCGGTCGACTGCGTGAGGAGCACGCTTTGACGCAAATAGCTGGCGATTATAGCCCCATTCCACCCTTCGCCAGTGCCAAAAGCGGCGGTTGCGAAACGTCTGACGGCCACCCCGGCGAAGCGCGCATGGACGGCACGGGGCAAACGCGGTATCCTATGCGACTTTCCTGCGGCAGCATTCGCGCGCCGCAATCGCTGTACCCGCAAAACCGGTTGAAAAACCGTCTCTGTGCGCCCGTAGCTCAATGGATAGAGTACTGCCCTCCGAAGGCAGGGGTTGCTGGTTCGATCCCAGCCGGGCGCGCCAATCCCATCCGGATTCCCGCTTTTCCGCGAAGAACCACAGCCATTTTCCCGCGACGCTCAGGCCGTCGGCGCCGGAGCAGGCGCGCTGTCGCCCGCCGGCTCCGGCACGCGGTCGTCGCTGACCACCCGGTTGCGGCCCGCATTCTTGGCGGCGTAGAGACGACGGTCCGCCACCATCAGCATGGTGTCGAGGTTGTCGGTGCCGTCGGCGCCGAGATCCGATACGCCGATGGAAACCGTGAACCGGATATCGCCCATGTCGGCCGCATCGGCGGCCGGCCCGCATACTGTCTGGCCCAGGATCTTGCGCAGCCGCTCGGCGGTCTGGGTCGCCTCCTCGATGCTGGTACGCGGCAGCAGCACGGCGAATTCCTCGCCGCCGATGCGCGCCGGCACGTCGATGGCCCGCACGGTCGCGCGCATCACGTCGGCCAGCGTCTTCAGCACGCGGTCGCCGCTGGCGTGGCCCCAGTTGTCGTTGATGCGCTTGAAGCGGTCGATATCGATCATCAGCATCGACATCGGCGTCTTCTCGCGCAGGCTGTGGCTGTGCTCGACGGCAAAACGCGCCTCGAACACGCGGCGGTTGGCCAGCCCGGTCAGCGCGTCGGTCTCGGCCAGTTCGCGCAACGCTTCGCCGCGGGCCTGGTAGTGCGAGAACAGCTTGCGGAAGCCCTGCAGCGTGACCCACAGCAGCACCGCCAGCGACAGCGCGCTGGCCGCCAGCACCACGCTCAGGTGCGAGGCGGTGCGCAGCAGCAGGTCCGTGGCGGAGAAGTAGTCCACCAGCATCAGGTTGGTGCTGCCGATGCGCTGGAACATCAGGCGGCTGCCGTCGGCCAGGTGCAGCGTGCCGGAGCCGCGACGGAACATCTCATGGGGCGTGGCTTCGCCCGAGGCGGATGGCACGGCCGCGGCAAATTTTTCGACACTCCTGACGTCGCGCGTGCTGGCGCCGACCAGGCGGCCGTCGATATCGATCAGGAAGCTGCGCACGCCCTTGCGCGTGGTGTTGGTCAGGTAGGCATCCAGGCTGCGCTGCGAAATACCTGAGATCGCCACGCCGCGGAACTGGGCGTGCAGGTAGACCGGCAGGCTGACTGTCAGGTACACGTCGCCGCTGCCATCACCGGCCGGCATCATCTGCCAGCGCAGGGTGCGATCGGGGTTGTTGTGCGGCAGGTGCTCGCGCAGGAAGCCGGCATCGTCGACGCGACGCAATACGGCGGCTGTGCGTGCAGGCGGCACCGGCGGATAGGCGACAAAGAAACCGTTGCTGGAGACATACATGAGCTTGCGCGTGACCAACGGATTGACCGGCTCGGCGCTCAGCAGATGGCTGATGCCGCGTGCCACGTACAGGCCGGGGAGCAGGTCTTCATCGCGACGGTAAAAGCTGTCCATGCCTTCCAGCATCCGGGGGCCGACACCAAGCAGCACCGCATCGCCTTCTGGCGCAGGCAGTTGCCACAGGTCATCGTTGCGGTGCGCGTAGGCGGCTTGCAGCGGCGGGTCGGCTTCGACTGCGTGCGGGCCCATCTGCAGGCGGATCAGGTGCTGGGCGAAATTGCGCACGCTGCGCAGCCGCTCGGTCTCGACGTTGAGCACCGAACTGATGCCGGCCACCTGCAGTTGCTGGGTTTGCTGCAGGGTCTGCACTTCATGGTCGCGCAGCACCACCAGCCCGTGCGCGGAAATTACCAGCAGCAGCACGGCAGCGGCAGCAAAGGACAGCACCACGAAGCGTTGCGGCGTGCGCACTGCCTGCTCCCAGAGATGGTCGAGCAGTGCGGAAAGGCGGGGACGCATGAGTGACTCCAGGGGGTTCCTGAATCCGTGCACGCAGCCTACTGCATTCGCGATCGGGTTCGTCGGCGCGGAGTTCAGCGAAAGCTGAACTCATCATGTGCCATCCGGAATAAAAGGCAAAGGACGTCTATGTTTCATTGCCAAACGGGAAATGATCGAGGCGATCAAGTAAGGATATCGGCACTGCTGGCAGGGGTATCGACACGCACTTAATTCCCCATACGAAAAGTTTCATGACGGTCGCGCCACCTTGCGCCATGGCCGTACTGATAGATTCACCCGACCACATCCTGTTCCGAATGCCCTGTCATGGTTATCTCGACAAGCCGACCGCGCCGACTGCGCCGGCTACGCGGCGCGCTAGCCGGCATTGCGCTGGCCGTGGCCGCGCAGGCCGAGGCCGCGCCGGTAAGCCTGCCAGGATCGCTGCCAAACATGGTCGGCCTCGGCGTCGGCTCCACCACCGAATTCGCCGGCGGCAAGGACCGCATGATCGGCGTGGTGCCCGGCGTGCGCTACGTGACCCCGGGCGGGCGGCTGCTGGAGTGGTATGGGCCGTATGCGCAGTTCAATTTCGGCGAACTGACGGGTTTCCAGTGGGGGCCGGCGGTGGGGCTGCGGCTGGGCCGCAATAACGTCGACGATCCGGTGGTGGCGCAGTTGCACGAGATCGACACCACGGTGGAGGCGGGCGGCTACATCGGCTACGAATACCTGAACTCCGGCCGCGTCCCCTGGCGGCTGCGCGGCGGCATCAACGTGATGACCAATGGCGGCATCGTTTACGGCGGCAGCCGCGTCACCGCCACCGGCACTTTCTGGATGCCGCTGCACCGGCGCGTCTATGCGGGGATGGGGCTCGGCGCGACCTGGGTCAGCGGCAGCTTCAACCGTACCTACTTCGGCGTGACGCCGGCAGACTCGGCGGCCAGCGGCCTGCCCGCCTACAGCCCCGGCGGCGGGCTGGAGCAGTTTACGGGCTGGCTGGCGATGATCTACCAGTTCGACAAGCACTGGTATGGCGGCGCCATGATCTACGCACAGCGGCTGACCGGCGACGCGGCCGACAGTCCCATCGTCACGCAACGCGGCACGCGCAACCAGGTCACCTATGGCATCGGACTGGCCTATGCATGGCACTAGCACGGACCGGCGCCCGGCTTGCTATGATGCAGCCATGGCCGACGAGCTAGTCATTCCCCACCACGAATACCTGATCACTGCGATCCGCGCGCAAGGCGCGGGCGGCCAGAACATCAACAAGGTGTCCAACGCCGTACACCTGCGTTACGACGTGCGGACCTCCTCGCTGCCACCTGACCATAAGGAACGTCTTCTGGCCTTGCACGATCACCGCATCACGCGCGATGGCGTGGTGGTGATCAAGGCGCAGCAATTCCGCAGCCTCGAGCAGAACCGCGACGAAGCGGTGCGGCGCCTGCATGAGCTGGTGCGCAGCGTCGCCACGCCACCGCGCGTGCGGCGGGCCACGCGTCCGACGCTGGCATCGCGCCAGCGCAGGCTGGAAGGCAAGAGCCAGCGCAGCCAGGTCAAGGCGCTGCGCGGCAGGGTGTTCGACTAGCCCGCTTGCGAGGCAAGCCCCAGGTCAGCGCGCGGACTGCAGCGCGGCAATGCGCTGCTCGATCGGCGGATGGCTGGAGAACAACGCCATCCACGACTTGCCGCCGGCGATGCCCATGGCCTGCATGTTCTGCGGCAGTCCGTCCGGCTCCAGCCCGCCCAGGCGTCGCAACGCCGAGACCATCGGCGTGGGCGATCCCATCAGGCCCGATGCGCCGGCATCGGCGCGGAATTCGCGCTGGCGCGAGAACCACGCCACGATGATGCTGGCCAGCACGCCGAACACGATCTCGCAGATGATCACCGTCACCATGTAGCCGATGCCGGGGCCGCTCGATTCCTCGTCATTCTTGCGCAGCATCGAATCGACGAAGTAGCCGACCACGCGCGCCAGGAAGATCACGAAGGTGTTGACCACGCCCTGGATCAGCGTCAGCGTGACCATGTCGCCGTTGGCCACGTGCGCGACCTCGTGTGCCAGCACCGCCTCCACTTCCTCGTGCGACATCGATTGCAGCAAACCGGTGGACACGGCCACCAGCGAGCTGTTCTTGGTCGCGCCGGTGGCGAAGGCGTTGGGCTCGCCGTCGTAGATCGCCACCTCGGGCATGGGCAGGCCGGCGCGCTGCGCCAGCTTTTCCACCGTCTGCACCAGCCACAGCTCGGTGCTGGTGCTCGGGTGGGTGATCACCTGCGCGCCGGTGGACCACTTGGCGATGGTCTTGGACATCAGCAGCGAGATAAACGCGCCGCCAAAGCCCATCAGTGCCGCAAAGGCCAGCAACATCCCCAGGTTCAGGCCATTGGCGGTCAGGAACCGGTTCACGCCGAGCACGCTGGCGGTGATGCTGAGGACGATCATGACGGCGATGTTGGTCGCCAGGAAAAGCAGTACGCGTTTCATGTGTGTATGGAATGCAGTCGAGTGCAATCGAAGTGGAGCAACAGTGGAGCAACTACAGCGGGGATGCGGACGAGCCGCAAGGGCGCACCGCACTCGCGGCACGGCGCGCGGGAAACGGCGGACGCGGGCAACCGCGGCCGCGCACGCTCAGGCGCGCGGCGGGCGGGGCAGCAGCGGCAGGTCGGGTTCGGGCAGTGGGACGCCGGCGTAGCGCGGCGGGCCGGCGCGGCCCGCCCACGCGGCGAGGCGCAGGGGAGATGCCGGCAGCAACTGCTCGGCAAGGTCGGCGCCGGGCTGCGGTTGCGGCTCGGGGGATTCGGGCGCCGGCGCAGCATCTGCCGGGGTGGCGTGCTCGGCTTGCAGGGCGTCGCCGGCCGTGTTGTCGGCGATGTCGTCGGCCATGCCGTCGGCTGCACTTGCAGCCTGTGCAGTGGCGGACGCCACCAGCCCGTGGCCGATCGTATCCACGGCATGCGCGAGCGCGCCCGCCCAGCCCGGAAGGGGCAGGAAGGCCAGCATCATGGCCAGCAGGAGAAGCCGGAGCGAACGCACGTGGGGACGACTTATCGGTAGGTGTGAAGGGATTCTACAGGATGCGCCAGGACGCCGGCGCCGGTTGCGGCACGTCGCTGCAAGGTCGCGCAGACTGCCCTACACTAGCCAAAACCCTGGAGTGATTACAGGGATCTGGCCACCCAAGACAGGACCTCCACCATGCGTATCGGCGAACTTTCCCGTACCAGCGGCTGCGATGTCGAGACCATCCGCTATTACGAACGCGAGGGGCTGCTCGACGCCCCGCGGCGCGAGGCCAACGGCTACCGGCGCTATGACGACGGCCACCTGGTGCAGCTCAATTTCGTGCGCCATTGCCGCTCGCTCGGCATGAGCCTGTCGGACGTGCGCCGGCTGCGCGAGTTCGAGCGCAACCCGTCGCAGGATTGTGACGACATCAACACGCTGCTGGACCGCCAGATCGCGCAGATCCATGCGCAGCGGGTGGCGCTGGAGGCGCTGGAAGGGCAGTTGCGCGCACTGCGCGAAACCTGCCATCACCACCATCACCAGCCCGCCAGCGAATGCGGCATCCTGCAGAACCTGCAGCAGGCGGCGGCCGGGGCCGCCTGTGAATGCCATGCGCCCGCGCACGATGCCGGACATGCTGCCAATGGGTGAGGTACACGGGCATGCCGCTGTGCTACGATGGCTGTCACCGTGATCGCACCACAGCGGTGCGCCAATCCGGGCGGTGCCTTGCATCGTAAGCGATGACTTACGTTGCGGGCCTTGTGGCCAAATGGCCGCCGCACACCAATCTTTTCCACATGACCGTGAACGATCGCCCGACGCCGATGACCGACGCGCCTGTCCGCCTGCAGCGGACCGGCCGTCCGCGCGCGTCCGCGTTCGCCATGTCCCCCCGCCGGATCAGCGCACCGCCTGCATCCGCCCGGTTCCCAGCCTGACTGTCTCCCACCACGGGGCCCGGGCCGAACCGGGCCCGAGCCAGCCTCTCCATGGTTGCCGGCGACTGACTCGCCATTGCCGGCACCGTTGATATCTGCGCTGCCGCGCAAAGCCAAGACTTGACCGCGCTGCCGCCTGCCACTTGTCATGCGGCCGGGCCGCGCCCACCCATGACTGCCGGAGGATCCGCCATGAAGGCCACCAAGAAACAATCCGCACAATCCGTGTCGCTGTACCTGACCGAACTCGACGTCACGCGCCTGGAGCGCATCGCCAGCCGCGCCGGCTCGACGCAGCTCGAGGACATGCTCGACAGCCTGCTGGCGCGCGCCACCATCGTCGCGCCGGAGGAAATCCCGACTGATGTGGTCACCATGAACTCCCGGCTGGTGTGCACCCTGCCGGGCGATCCGTCGCCGCGCAACTGGACCCTGGTCTACCCGGATGCGGCCGACTTCGACGCCGGCCGGCTGTCGGTGCTGTCGCCGGTGGGCCAGGCGTTGCTGGGCGCACGCGCCGGCCAGACCGTCGGCTACCGCCTCCCGGACGGCCGCGAGCAGCAGGTGA
The DNA here is from genome assembly GCF_016894385.1 of Cupriavidus oxalaticus. NCBI lineage: Bacteria > Pseudomonadati > Pseudomonadota > Betaproteobacteria > Burkholderiales > Burkholderiaceae > Cupriavidus > Cupriavidus oxalaticus. The sequence goes on along the minus strand of NZ_CP069812.1, from coordinate 3,682,904 downwards.
CGGTCAGCGAGATCGCCTTCCAGCCGGAAGCCAGCGGCCAGTACACGCTCTGAGCGGCCGCCGCGCCAGCGGCGCATGCCGGATAGAACACATGCACGCCGCACCGCGTGCTTGCAACCGGCGATCCGTGGACACCATTCATCGGCAAGCGAGTCGTTTCACGACTCGCAACGCACCATTCGTCGCAGCGGCATTTCTGCTTGCGCGCACTGTGACTAATCTTCAGTCCGTGCTCGTATCGCAACGTAGATTGCCGGGCGGTCGGAGCTTCACCCGGCCAGAAAACAAGCCAGACGAAATCAGTTGAAGGAGTCCCGAAATGATCGCCAGACGTATCCTTGGCGGCGCGCTTGTGTTCGCGGCAGTTGCCGCGTCCGCTGCGGCGTTGGCTGCCCCCGCCACCAGCAAGGTCGGCAAGTTTGATGTGTATGCCGATGCGCTGCGCGCCGGCAAGTATGACGTGTACACGGACGGCGCCAAGCAAGGCAAGTTCGATACATACACCGATGGCGCCCGCACCGGCCGCTTCGATGTGTACTCGGAAGGCTCGCGCCAGGGTGGCAAGTTCGACACCTTTACCGAAGGCACGCATACCTTCAGCGGCGAGATCTCCAAGCAAGGCAAGTTCGACACCTTCAGTGAAGGGACGCACACCTTCAGCGGCGATATCGCTGACCGCGCGCTCGACAACTCGCGCACCGGTGACGGCTCGCTGTACGGCTATCGCGTCTGAGCGGCGCAGCCGAACGCCTGACTTCTCCGGTCCTCACCCGACCTGAAGCGGCCACCACGGTGGCCGCACTTTTTCTCTCCCGCCTGCCCGGCTGACCTCCTCCTCCTTCTCTCTTCGCCTGGCAGGCGTTTTTCTCCCCTTCCTGTTTGCTGTTTGCCGCACGCCCGCGGCGCCGGGTGCCGTGCCTGAGGCTTCATGGCTCGCGCGCGGCGAAGGTGTCGCACTTGCGGACGTCGCCCGACTCGATGCCGCGGCGCAGCCAGCGCACGCGCTGCTCGCTGGAGCCGTGGGTAAAGGCTTCCGGCACGACATAGCCTTGCGACTGGCGCTGCAGCCGGTCATCGCCGATCGCGGCGGCGGCCTTCAGGCCTTCTTCGATATCGCCCGGTTCCAGCAACTGCTGGTTGGCGCGCTGCGCGGTGGCGGCCCAGACGCCGGCCAGGCAGTCGGCCTGGAGTTCCATGCGCACCGACAGCTGGTTGGCCTGCGCCTCGCCCATGCGGCGGCGGGCGGCGTCGACCTTTTCGGACACGCCCAGCAGGTTCTGCACGTGGTGGCCGATCTCGTGCGCGATCACATACGCCTGGGCAAAGTCGCCGCCGGCGCCGAAGCGCTTGCGCAGTTCGTCATAGAACGCCAGGTCGATATAGACCTTCTGGTCGCCGGGGCAGTAGAACGGGCCCATCGCAGACTGGCCGGTGCCGCACGCGGTCGGCGTGGCGCCGGAGAACAGCACCAGCGTCGGCGGCGCGTAGCGGCGGTTCAGCTCGGTCTCGAAGATGTGTTGCCAGGTGCGCTCGGTATTGCCCAGCACCTTGCGCGTGAAGACCGTCATCTGGTCCGTGGCGGGCGGCCGGTTGGCCTGCTGTTGCTGTTGTTGCTGGCCCGAGCCTTGCAACACGGATGCGCCCTGCATGATCAGCGTCGGGTCGATACCGAAGAAGTACGATGCTGCCAGCGCGATGATGACCGTGCCGATGCCGATCGACTTGCCGCCCAGCCCGCCGAATCCGCCACGTCGGTCTTCTACGTGCTGGCTTTCGGCTTCGTCATCGAGGCGCATGCTGCGGGCTCCTGGGGGAAAGTGATGGGCGGTCCCGGGGTAGGCCGGGTGGAAGTCAGTATAGCAATGGGTGTGGCGATGGTTTTCCCCCCTCTCCCGCGCCCGCCTTTTTTGGGCCATCAAGAAAAAAACACCACCCGATCACCCTGGAGACGGGCAATGCGGGCGGTGTGCGGCAAACATAAGAAACCGGGCTTGCGCCCGGTCCGGTCACTGCGTGAACGTCCCAGGACGGGACGCTGGTGCGGGGGCTAGGCCAATGCGGCTTCCCGCGTGGACGAGGTCGTGGCCACCGCGCCGGCGCCGACTTCCGCCACGCGCAGCAGGTTGGTCGTCCCGCCCTGGCCGAACGGCATGCCGGCCGCGATGGTGATCTGGTCGCCCGGCGCGGCGTAGCCTTCCGCCAGCGCCGCGCGCGTCGCGGCATCGACCATCTCGTCGACGCTCTGCACGTCCGGGCTCACGGTGGAGTGGATGCCCCACGCGATCGCGAGCCGGCGCGCGATGTCCAGGTTCGGCGTGATGCTGACGATCGGCGCGCACGGCCGCTCGCGCGCGGCGCGCAGCGCGGTGGCGCCCGACGACGTATAGGTCACCGTCGCCGCCGCGCCGATGATCTGCGTGACTTCGCGCAGCGCGGCGCAGATCGCGTCCTGGCGCGTGTTCAGCGGAGTCTCGTGCTGCGCGTCGAGCAGGTTGCGGTACAGCGGGTCGCGCTCGACCTCGGTGACGATGCGGTTCATCATCGACACCGCCTGCACCGGGTAGCGGCCGTTGGCCGACTCGGCCGACAGCATCACCGCATCGGCGCCTTCATAGATCGCGCTGGCCACGTCCGAGGCTTCGGCGCGCGTCGGCACCGGCGAGTCGATCATCGATTCCAGCATCTGCGTGGCGATCACCACCGGCTTGCCGAGCTGGCGGCACACACGCAGGATGCGTTTCTGCACGCCGGGCACGCGCTCTGGCGGCAGTTCCACGCCGAGGTCGCCGCGCGCCACCATCACCGAATCGGACACGCGCACGATCTCTTCCAGCTGCTGCAGCGCGGCCGGCTTCTCGATCTTGGACAGGATGCCGGCACGGGTGCCGACGATCTCGCGCGCCTCGACGATATCGGACGGGCGCTGCACGAACGACAGGCCGATCCAGTCCGCGCCCAGCGACAGCGCGAAATCCAGGTCCTTGCGGTCCTTCGCGGTCAGCGCGGGGATCGGGATCACCGCGTCGGGCACGTTCACGCCCTTGCGGTCCGACAGCGTGCCGTTGTTGGCCACGCGCGTGGTGATGGTGCCGGTCGTCACCGACTCGATCGCCAGGCGCACCTTGCCGTCGTCGATCAGCAGCGACTGGCCCGGCTGCGCGGCCTCGAACAACTCGGGGTGCGGCAGGTAGACGCGGGTGCCGTCGCCCGGCGTCGGGTCGCTGTCGAGCACGAACACGTCACCGGTGCGCACCGCGACCTTGCCCGCGGCAAAGGTGCCGATGCGCAGCTTGGGGCCCTGCAGGTCGGCCAGCACGGCGATGGGGCGGCCGGTCTCGGCCTCGACCTGGCGCACCGCGTCGTAGCGCGCGCGGTGGTCCTCGTGCGTGCCGTGGCTGAAGTTCAGGCGGAACACGTCCGCGCCGGCATCGAACAGCGCGCGGATCAACGCGATGTCGGTGCTGGCGGGGCCGAGCGTGGCCACGATCTTCGCTTTGCGCTGGCGTCTCATGATGTCTCCTCTTCCATTCTCGGTAGCGGCGCGTCGGCGCCGCGAGTCAGTCGGTACTACGTTGGCGGCGATCGTCAGACGATCAGGATCGCGCGGAAGTCGTTCACGTTGGTACGGGTCGGCCCAGTGACGATCAGGTCGTCCACGCCGGCAAAGAAGCCGTAGCCATCGTTGTTGTCCAGATGCGCACGCGCATTCAGCCCGCGCGCGGCGGCGCGGGTCAGCGTGTCGGGCGACAGCAGCGCGCCGGCGTTGTCTTCCGAGCCGTCGATGCCATCGGTGTCGCCGGCGATCGCATGCACGCCGCGCAGGCCGTCGAGCGCCACCGCGAGCGCCAGCAGGAACTCAGCATTGCGCCCGCCGCGGCCCTTGCCGCGCACGGTCACCGTGGTTTCGCCGCCAGAAAGGATCACGCACGGTTTGCTGAAGGGCTGGCCGCGCTGGGCGACCTGGCGCGCGATGGCGGCGTGGACTTCGGCCACTTCGCGCGCCTCGCCTTCGATGCAGTCGGACAGGATGTGGGCCTCGAAGCCCAGTTCGCGCGCACGCGCCGCGGCGGCTTCCAGCGATTGCTGCGCGGTGGCCAGCGTCACATGGCGATGGCCTTCGAAGCGTGCATCGCCCGGCTTGGGCGTCTCGCCGGCACCGCTCTCCAGGTGCGCGCGCACGTTGGCGGGCACGTCGATGCCGTACTTGGCGATCACGGCCAGCGCATCCGCGCAGGTGGTCGCATCGGGCAGCGTCGGGCCGCTGGCAATGAGGGTCGGGTCATCGCCGGGAATATCGGAAATCAGCAGCGTTTCCACGCGCGCCGGCGCGCAGTGCAGCGCCAGGCGTCCGCCCTTGAGCGCGGACAGGTGCTTGCGCACGCAGTTCATCTCGCCGATGCTCGCGCCGCTCTTGAGCAGCGCCTTGTTCACGGATTGCTTGTCGGCCAGCGTCAGGCCCGGCGCGGGCGCGGCCAGCAGCGCGGAGCCGCCGCCGGAAATCAGGCACAGCACCAGGTCGTCGGCGGTCAGGCCCTGCACCAGTTCCACCATGCGCTGCGCGGCGCGCGCGCCAGCTTCATCGGGAACGGGGTGGGCGGCTTCGACCACTTCGATCCGTTTGCAATCGGCACCATGGCCGTAGCGCGTCACCACCAGGCCCGACAGCTCGCCTTGCCAGTTCGCTTCCACCGCCTGTGCCATCGCCGCGGCGGCCTTGCCGGCGCCGATCACCACGGTGCGGCCCCTGGGCGGCGCCGGCAGGTGTGGCGGCAGGCAATGGCTGGCGCTGACGGAAGCGACCGCGGTATCGAACAGGTCGCGCAGCAGCGCGCGCGGATCGAGCTGTCCGGGATGGGCTGCCGTGCGCTGGGGCGACAGCAGGGCGGCTTGGGGTTCGGTGACGAGCATGAAGAATCCTGGTGCTGACGGGGTACTGACGGGGTGCCGATTTGGGTACTGATCGCGTACTGATCGGGTACTTCAAAGCGTGTCGTCCCCGCGGGGCGGGGACGACGGGGTTGCTGCTTACTTGGCGTTGGCGATCTGGTGGTTAGACATGATCTCGATCGCGCGGCACAGGGCCGAGTGGTCCTGCTTGCCCAGGCCGTTGGCCGAGCAGGTGTTGAACAGCTCCTGCGCGGTGGCGGTGTTGGGCAGTGCCACGCCCAGCGCCTTGGCACCCTGCAGCGCCAGGTTCAGGTCCTTCTGGTGCAGTTCGATGCGGAAGCCCGGATCGAAGGTGCGCTTGACCATGCGATCGCCGTGCACCTCCAGGATGCGCGAGGCCGCAAAGCCGCCCATCAGCGCCTCGCGCACCTTGGCCGGATCGGCGCCCGCCTTGGAGGCGAACAGCAGCGCTTCGGAAACGGCCTGGATATTCAGCGCGACGATGATCTGGTTGGCCACCTTGGTGGTCTGGCCATCGCCGTTGCCGCCCACCAGCGTGACGTTCTTGCCCATCAGCTCGAACAGCGGCTTGACCTGGTCGAAGGCCTCTTGCGGGCCGCCGACCATGATCGTCAGCGACGCGGCCTTGGCGCCCACTTCACCGCCCGACACCGGGGCGTCCAGGTACGATGCGCCCAGCTTGTTGATGCGCGCGGCAAAGTCCTTGGTGGCGATCGGCGAGATCGAGCTCATGTCGACCACGATCTTGCTGTAGCTGGCTTCCTTGCCGGCGGCCTTCAGCGCGGCGGCAACGCCCTTGTCGGCAAACAGCACGGCCTCAACGTGCGGCGTGTCCGGCACCATGATGACGATGATGTCGGCGCGCTTGGCGACTTCCTCGGCGCTGGTGCAGACGGTCACGCCTGCGTCGACCAGCGCTTGCGGAGCCGGGTTGACGTCATGCACGAACAGCGTGTGGCCGGCGGCGCGCAGGTGGCCCGCCATCGGTGCGCCCATGATGCCCAGGCCGATGAAGCCGACGTTGCGTTGGTTTGCCATATTGATGTCTCCTTGCTTGAGAGTAAGTCTGTCTTGGTTCGCGTAGGTGGTAACGGGTTACCGCAGGGGTTACCGCAGGGGATGACGCAGCGGGGCGCTTACTGCACGCCGTGCGCGGCGCGCCAGCCCAGGCCGGCCTCGGTGGTGGTCTTCGGCTTGTACTCGCAGCCGATCCAGCCGGTGTAGCCGATCTCGTCCAGGAACTTGAACAGGTACTGGTAGTTCAGCTCGCCCGTGCCCGGCTCGTTGCGGCCCGGGTTGTCGGCCAGCTGCACGTGCTTGATCCTCGGCAGGTTGGCCTTGATGGTGTTGGCGATCTCGCCTTCCATCCGCTGCATGTGATAGATGTCGTACTGCACGTACAGGTTGGGCGCGTTGACCTGGTTGATCAGGTCGATCGCCTGCTGCGTGCGCGACAGGAAGAAGCCGGGAATGTCGAAGGTGTTGATCGGCTCGACCAGCAGGTCGATATGTTCGGCGGCCAGTGCGCCGGCGGCGAAGCGCAGGTTTTCCACCAGCGTTTCCTGGGCCTGCTCGCGCTTGACGTTCTGCGGCAGGATGCCGACCAGGCAGTTCAGCTGGCGCACGCCCAGCACCTTGGCGTACTTGATGGCTTCGCCCACGCCGTCCTGGAACTCGCCGACGCGGTCCGGGTGGCAGGCAATGCCGCGCTCGCCCGCGTCCCACTTGCCGGCGGGCAGGTTGTGCAGCACCAGGTCCAGCTGGAAGCGGTTCAGGCGGTCAGCGATCTGGTCCGCGTGGAACGCATACGGGAACAGGAATTCCACGCCGCGGAAGCCCGCGCGCGCGGCGGCTTCGAAGCGGTCGAGAAAGCCCGTTTCGTTGAACAGCATGGTGAGGTTGGCCGCAAGTTTGGTCATTTGTCATCTCCGGTGACTTGGTTTTTCTTGTCGTTCCCGCGCAGGCGGGAACCCAGTGGCTTTCAAAGACGCTGGATTCCCGCCTGCGCGGGAATGACGTGTCGGACTGCAGGGGGCTGTGGCGTCTTACGCCGTTTCCACTTCTTCGTTCAGGATGGCCTCGTCCGCTTCCTCGATGTCTTCGATCGGCTCGAACTCGTTGATGTTGTCGATCTCGGTGCCCATCGCGATGTTGGTCACGCGCTCCAGGATCACCTCGACCACCACCGGCACCGAGAACTCGGCCATCAGGTCGCGCGCCTCGGCAAAGGCGGGGGCGATGTCTTCCGGCTTGAACACGCGGATCGCCTTGCAGCCCAGGCCTTCCACCACCTTGACGTGGTCCACGCCGTAGCCGTTCAGCTCAGGCGAATTGACGTTGTCGAAGGCGAGCTGCACGCAGTAGTCCATCTCGAAACCGCGCTGCGCCTGGCGGATCAGGCCGAGGTAGGAGTTGTTCACCACCACGTGGATGTACGGCACCTTGAACTGCGCGGCCACGGCCAGTTCCTCGATCATGAACTGGAAGTCGTAGTCGCCCGAGATCGCCACCACGTCAGAATCCGGCGAGGCGGTCTTCACGCCGATCGCGGCCGGGATGGTCCAGCCCAGCGGGCCGGCCTGGCCGCAGTTGATCCAGTGGCGCGGCTCGTTGACCGACAGGAACTGCGCCGCGGCGATCTGCGACAGGCCGATGGTGCTGACGTAGCGCACGTCGCGCGGGAAGTACTGGTTCATCTCGCGGTACACGCGCTGCGGCTTGACCGGCACGTTGTCGAAGTCGCTCTTGCGCTGCATGGTGCGGCGGCGCTTCTGCACGTCGGCCACCCACGACTTGCGGCACGGCAGGCGGCCGGCCATCTTCATTTCGCGGGCCACTTCGACGAACAGTTCCAGCGCGGCCTTGGCGTCCGACACGATGCCCAGGTCCGGGCCGAACACGCGGCCGATCTGGGTCGGCTCGATATCGACGTGCACGAACTTGCGGCCCTTGGTGTAGACATCGACGCTGCCGGTGTGGCGGTTGGCCCAGCGGTTGCCGATGCCCATCACGAAATCCGAAGCCAGCAGCGTGGCGTTGCCGTAGCGGTGCGAGGTCTGCAGGCCGACCATGCCGGCTTGCAGCGGGTGGTCGTCGGCCAGCACGCCCCAGCCCATCAGCGTCGGCACCACGGGCACGTTGACCAGCTCGGCGAACTCGACCAGCAGGTCCGATGCATCGGCGTTGATGACGCCGCCGCCGCACACGATCAGCGGGCGCTCGGCCGCGTTCAGCATGGCGATGGCCTTCTCGATCTGGGCGCGCGAGGCGGCCGGCTTGTACGGCTGCAGCGGCTGGTAGGTCTCGGGATCGAATTCGATCTCGGCGACCTGCACGTCGAACGGCAGGTCGATCAGCACCGGACCCGGGCGGCCCGAGCGCATGATGTGGAAGGCTTGCTGGAACACTTGCGGCACCAGCGCCGGCTCGCGCACGGTCACGGCCCACTTGGTCACGGGCTTGGCGATCGACTCGATATCGACGGCCTGGAAGTCTTCCTTGTACAGGCGCGCGCGCGGGGCCTGGCCGGTGATGCAGAGGATGGGGATCGAATCCGCCCAGGCCGAGTACAGGCCGGTGATCATGTCGGTGCCGGCGGGGCCCGAGGTGCCGACGCAGACGCCGATATTGCCCGGCTCGGCACGGGTGTAGCCCTCGGCCATGTGCGAGGCGCCTTCGACGTGGCGGGCCAGCACGTGGCTGATGTTGCCCGACTTGCGCATCGCCGAGTAGAACGGGTTGATCGCCGCGCCCGGCACGCCGAACGCCGTGGTCACGCCTTCCTTCTCCAGAACCGCGATGGCCGCGTCGATTGCTCTCATCTTTGCCATGATCTTGTCTCCAATGGTGGTGGGATTCGCATTGGAGTCGATCCTATTCCCCTAACCGGGCCGGGATAAACAGAAGGACGATCAGTTGATTCGATACTTCCGGTATGGAATGTGGCCTTGGAAGCCTGATGAGACGGTCGCCGATGGCACGCCAGCGTATGCAATTGGATATGTGGTGTGATGAAGCGGCCACGCTGCGCAGCGGTGGGTACGCTGCCCGCACCGCCCGTCGAGGTGGCTATCCGGCACGTGCCCGAGCGGCGAAAATGGCGCCATCCCGTTGCCCGTGCCGACCATGTATTCCAGGCTGCCGCCGACCTACGAACTGCTTGAAGCGCTCGACGCCCCCAGCGCGCCCACGCCGCCATCGGCGAGCCCGCCGGCCGGCGGCCTGGCCCGCCTGCTGTGGATCGGCTTTATCGTCGCGCTGTTGGCGACCCTGCTCGGCGGCGGGGCGCTGGCCGTGTGGCGGCTGTGGCTGAAGCACCCGGTGCCGCCGTGGTCGCTGCGCGCGTTCGAGGCCTTCCTGGCCGTGGCGGCCACCTGCTATGTGGGCGCCGGGCTGGCGCGCACGCGCTCGGTGCTGGGCAGGCTGCGCAACCCGCTGCGCTGGCAAGCCCGCGAAATGGACCGCCAGCGCGCGGCCGAAGACGCGCTGCTGCGGCAACTGGCGCGCATCCCGCCGGCGCAGCTGGAGGCGCGCCAGCGGCGTGTGGCCCTGCAACTGCGGCTATGGGAAGGCGCCGCACGAACCGTGGGCCTGCTGCTGGCGCTGGCGCCCGCCGCGGTGGTGCTGGCCAGCGCGTGGCGCGCCTTGCCGCGTCCGGAGCAGACGGTGCCAACGCTGCTGTGGGGCTATGGCGTGATGCTGGTCGCCGGCGGCGCCACCTACCTGTACTTGCATGTGCAATGCAGCCGGCCGTTGCGGCGGCTGGCCTACGTGCTGGGAGAGGCGGCGCGGATGAATGCCGAACTGGACGCGCGGCGCGCACGTTGAGCCCCCAGCGTCACGGCTTCCGGAATCACGTTGTGCGTGGCGCCGCCGCGGATGTGCCCGCGAGCGCCGCGACGCACCGCCCGCCATGCGCCGGGCCCGATCCGCTTCATAAGCGCAGCCGGGATGCCACAGCGGCGCCGATGCCGCACAATGACGGCCGGGAGACTGATATCCGATGGACAAACTCAAGCAAATCGAAGCCTTTATCGCCGTGGTGGAGCACGGCAGCATGGCCGCCGCGGCGCTGACGCAGAACGTCACGCCGGTGATGATCGGCCGCCGCATCAACGCACTGGAAGCGCGCATCGGCGTCAAGCTGCTGCATCGCTCCACGCGCCGCATCGCCGTGACCGAGCAGGGCGCGGTGTTCATGGAGCAATGCAAGAAGGCCCTCGCCGATCTGGACCGCGCCGAGATGCTGATCGCCGAAGGCAAGCACAAGGCCACCGGCCACCTGATCGTGTCGGCGCCGGCCGCGTTCGGCCGCAAGCACGTGGCACCGCACGCGCCGGGCTTCCTGGCCGCCAACCCGGAAGTGCAGATCTCGTTCAACCTGACCGACCGCGTGGTCGACCTGGTGCGCGAGGGCTATGACGTGGGCATCCGCATCGGCGGCGCGATCGACCCCAACTTCGTCGCGATCAAGCTGGCGCAGAACAAGCGCGTGGTGTGCGGCACACCGGCGTACTTTGCCAAATTCGGCGTGCCGCAGACGCTGGACGACCTGGAGCATCACAACTGCCTGGCGTTCAACCTGCAGGGCGGCCAGCAGCGCGGCTGGTACTTCAGCCAGAACGGCAAGGCCGTGACGGTGCGCGTCAACGGCAACCTCGACTGCAACGACGGCGAGTTGCTGCACCGCTGGACCGGCGAGGGCCTGGGGCTGGGCTGGCGCTCGACCTGGGAGATCCTGCCGCAGCTGGAGAGCGGCGAGCTGATCACCGTGCTCGACGAATACGCGCTGCCCGACTACGACATCCTCGCGGTGTACCCGCAGCAGCGCCCGGTGCCGGCCAAGATCCGCTTCTTCATCGAGCACCTGAAAGCCCAGTTCGCGCGCCCCGGTTACTGGATGGCCGGCGGCAACGGCGACTGAGCGCAACGGGACAAGATGCCAATATCAGCCTGGCTGGCCGACCTCGTCGTCATCGTGCATGGGCTGTTTATCGTGTTCGTGGTGGCCGGCGGCCTGCTGGTGCTGCGCTGGCCGCGGCTGGCATGGGTCCACCTGCCCGCCGCGGCGTGGGGCGTGCTGATCGAGTGGTCCGGGTGGATCTGCCCGCTGACGCCGCTGGAGAATGCGCTGCGCCGTGCCGCGGGGGAGGCGGGCTACAGCGGCGGATTTATCGAGCGCTACCTGTTGCCGCTGATCTATCCGCCGGGCCTGACGCCCGCCGTGCAGCTGTGGCTGGGATTGGTGGTGTTGGTCGTCAACGTGGCGGTCTACGCGGTTTGGTGGCGCCGCCGGCGCCGCCACTGAGCTACAGGCTTCAACGCGCCGGGTCAAACCGCGGCACGCGTTTCTCCATGTTGGCCAGCACCGCCTCACGCTGGTTGGGCGAGCCGACCAGGCGGTCCTGCTCGTCCGACTCGGCTTGCAGGATGGCGGCATTGTCGCCGCGCTCGACCACGGCCATCAGCCGCTTGGCAGCGCGGATCGCATCCGGGTTCTTCTGCGCCACCTGGCGCGCCGCTTCCAGTGCCGCGGCACGCGGGTCGTCGGCGACGTAGGTGGCGAGCCCCAGCTCGCACGCTTCGGTGCCGCTGAGCACGCGCGCGCTGTAGACCAGCTCGCGCAGCACGTCGGGGCGCACCAGGCCGCGCGTCAGCACCATGCCGGCCATGTCCGGCACGAGGCCCCACTTCATCTCCATCACCGACAACTTCGTGTCGGGCGCGACGTAGCGCACGTCGGCGCCCAGCGCCACCTGCAGGCCGCCGCCGAAGGCTACGCCGTGCACCGCCGCGAACACCGGCACCGGCAGCTCGCGCCACACCATGCAGGCATATTGCGGGCGGTTGGAAATGCCGTTGGTGCGCTTGCCGAGCCGCCCGCCGCCGATGCTGTCGCTTTCGCTGCTGCCACCATCGCCGGACAGCATGCCGGCCATGCGGCCCATGTCCAGGCCCGCGCAGAACGCACGGCCTTCCCCCGACAGCACCACGGCGCGCAGGTCCTGCGTGCGGGCCAGCTGCTCGCCGGTCTCGATCAGCGCATCGAACATCGCCTGGTCGAGCGCGTTCATCTTGTCGGGTCGGTTCAGGCGGACGTCGGCGACGCCGCCTTCGATGGTGACGATGATCCGTTCATTGCTGCTGGCGCTCATGCGCGGGCTCCTTGGGTTGGTATGCCAGGTGTGCTGCAACGGCGAGGTCTGCTCAGCGGCCCTTGAACTGCGGCTTGCGCTTCTCCACGAAGGCAGCGACGCCTTCCTTGCAGTCTTCGCTGCGGCTGGCGCGCGACTGCAGCGTGGCTTCGATTTCCAGCTGCGCGGCGAGATCGTTGCCGAAGCTCTGGTTCAGCGCTTCCTTGATCATGCCGTAGGCCGCCGTCGGCATGGTGGCGAGGTGCTGCGCGAGCTTGCCGGCCTCGTCCTGCAGCGCGGCATCGTCATGAACCTTCCATACCAGCCCGATGCGGTGCGCTTCCTCGGCGTCGATCTTCTCGGCCAGGATGGCCAGCGCGCGGGCGCGCATCTCGCCGGCATAGCGCGGCAGGAAGTAGGTGCTGCCGGCATCGGGGATCAGCCCGATCTTGGAGAACGCCTGCAGGAAGCTGGCCGAACGGCCCGCCAGCACCACGTCGCCGGCCAGCGCCAGGCTCATGCCGGCACCGGCGGCAACACCGTTGACCGCGGTGATGACCGGCTTGGGCATCTGGCGCAGCGCCAGGATGACCGGGTGATAGCGCTCGCGCAGCATCTGGCCGGAGTCCTGCAGGCCATTGCCGCCGGCCTGGCGCGCCGCCAGGTCGGCGCCGGCGCAGAAGCCGCGGCCGGCGCCGGTGATCAGCACGGCCCGCACTTCGGCATCCGCCGCGGCGCGGTCCACGCCTTCGCGCAGCTCGCGCATCAGGTCGGCGTTCATTGCGTTGAGCACGTCCGGGCGGTTCAGGGTCAGCGTTGCGACGCCTGCGCTGGATTGGTAGAGCACGGATGCTGTCATCGTTGGATCTCCATGTACGTTGTGGTTGCTCTTGAGTTTTTTCGGATCGCGCGTCAGCGCATGGGCTTGAGCGCATCGGCCGACGCGTCACCCAGCTTGCTGCCGCCATCGCAGTCAAGGATGGTGCCGGTCACGAAGTGCGCGTTATCGCTGCTCAGGTACATGGCGGCGTCGGCGATATCGTCCTTGGTGCCGTAGTCGCGCAGTGCCAGGCGGGCCTTGTAGCGTGCCTCGGCTTCGGGCGTCGGCGCCAGCCGCGCCATGCCTTCGGTATCGGCGATCGGGCCGGGCGAAATGCCGTTGACGCGCACGCCGGCCGGGCCCCATTCCATCGCCAGGCACTTGATCAGCATGTTGATGCCGGCCTTGGCCGCGCAGGCATGGGCCTGGAACATCATGGCGTTGACGCCTTGCGGCGCCGTGATGGCGATCAGCGATGCGCCGGGTTTGTGCAGATGGTCGAAGCTGGCGCGGAACACGTTGAAGGTGCCGAGCAGGTCGATGTCGACCACGGTCTTGAATGCATTGGCCGACATGCCGACCACCGGCGCGAGGAAGTTGCCGGCGGCGCCGGAGATCACTACGTCGATCGGGCCGAGCTCCTGGCGCGTGCGCGCCAGCGCCGCTTCCACCGCCGCGTAGTCGCGCACGTCGGCCGCCATGCCGATCGCGGTGCCGCCTGCGGCGGCGATGCCCTCGGCGGCGGCCTGGATGCGGTCCTCGGTACGGCTGATCAGCGCCAGCTTCGCGCCGGCGCGGGCGAAGCCGTGCGCGATGCCGAGGTTGATGCCGGAAGAAGCGCCGGCGATGAATACGGTCTTGCCGGCGAAGGCGTCTGCGCGAAAGGCACTGGGCATGGATAGTCCTCTTGATCGTCTGTGTCGGGCCCTCGCGATCCTAACCCGAGGCATGCATTCGGTTATGGCTGCGTTCGTCAGCAACGCGATGGGGCCGGCGCGGCAATGTGCGCGATCCCGCACGGCCTCGCCGCTGCACGCTTTCGCGCAAGTGATTGGCCGGAAAGGAAAAATGCCACGCTGCGGCATTGTTTGCAGGCTTCGCGGGCTGGCGGCGCTCAGCACTGCAAAAGCCAGCCCTCAGAAAAAAGAAAGCCCGCACACCGTTGCAGCGTGCGGGCGGCCTTCCGGCGATGATGCGCGGAAGGCAGAGTGCTCATGAAGTGCGCCCCCGCGTCTTCATGGCGAGGACAAGTGTGCCCGGGCGCAGCCCAGGCCGCTTTGACTCACGTCAAGCGCTGGTCAACGGCCAGCGCTGGTGCTACGCCAGCAGCGCCGCGACCAAGTCCTTGCCTCGTGCCACCGGCGCGGTTTCCTCGAAATGCAGCGCGCTTTCGACATGGCTGAGGTGGTCCACCATCAGCGCGACGGCGCGCTCGGCATCGCCCGCGCGCGCGGCCTCGATGAATTCGCGGTGCTCGTCCGACGAGCACGCCGCATCGCGCCGGGACTGGTACAGCATGGTGATGACCGCGCTGCGCGTCGACAGTTCGCGCATCATCTCGGTCAGCACGCCGTTGCCGACCACCTCGGCCAGCACGATATGGAAGTCGCCCAGCAGCCGTGTGCGCACCTGCGCGTCGTTGCCGCCGATCGACTTGCGCTCGGCCGCCAGGTGTTTGTCGATGCGCTTGTAGTCGGCCGCGGTGGCCTTCGCGACGAACTCGCGCGCCAGCGCCGCTTCCAGGATGCGCCGCACGGCAAAGACCTCGCGCGCTTCTTCCGCGCTGGGCTTGGCGACGAACGCCCCCTTGTCCGGCACGATCTGGATGACCTTGTCCTTGCTCAGCATCAGCAGCGCCGCGCGCACCTTGGTGCGGCTGACGCGGTAGACGCTGGCCAGCGCCTCCTCGCGCAGCTTGGTGCCGGGCGGCAGGCGGTGCGAGACGATCGCCGCGACGATGTCGTCGGCGATCGCTTCGGCGGTCATGTCGGGATCGATATGCTCGGGCATGGCAGCGCACTTGCGCAGGGGCTGCGCGTTGGGGAAATGCCGTGATTCTAGCGCCCTGCGACAGTCCCCGGCACGGCGGCGGGCGAACCGGCCACGGCGGTGTCATCCGCCATGGCGGCGAGGCCGGCATCCAGGTCGGTCGCCTCGATCGTGCCGTTGAGCACGCCGCGCGCCCGTTCGCGGTCGATATCCTTCTCCCACGCGGCCACCACCACGGTCGCCACGCAGTTGCCGATCAGGTTGCCGAGCGCGCGCGCGATGCCGATGAACCAGTCCACCGACAGCACCAGCACCAGGCCGATCGCCGGGATTGCCGGATGCGCCGACAGCGTCGCCGCCAGGATCACGATGGCCGAGCCCGGGATGCCGTGCGCGCCCTTGGAGGTGACCAGCGCCACCGCCAGGATGCCGAGCAGGTCGGCCATCGCCAGCGGCGTGTTGGTGGCCTGGGCGATAAACACCGCAGCCAGCGTCAGGTAGATCGAGAAGGCATCCAGGTTGAACGAGTAGCCGGTCGGGATCACCAGGCCCACCACCGACTTCTTGATGCCCATGAACTCCAGCTTCTTCATCACCTGAGGCAGCACGCTGTCCGACGAGGCCGTGCCCAGCACCACCAGCAGCTCGGCGCGCAGGTAGCGGATCAGCTTGATCACCGAGAAGCCGCACACGCGCATGATGGAGCCCAGCACCACCAGCACGAACACGATCACCGCGCCGTAGAACAGGAACACCAGGAAGCCCAGCTGCTTGAGCGAGCCGATGCCGTACTTGCCCACGGTGAAGGCCACCGCGCCCAGCACGCCCAGCGGCGCCAGCTTGATGATGAAGCCCATCATCTTGAACAGCGTGTGCGAGAACGTATCGATCAGCCTGACCAGCGGCCGGCCCGGCTCACCCACCAGCGACAGCGCGCAGCCGAACAGGATCGACACCAGCAGCACCTGCAGGACATCGCCGTTGGCAAAGGCGCCGAACACGGTATTGGGGATCAGCTTGAGCAGGAAATCGACCGTGCCCTGGTCCTTGACCTTGGTGGCGTTGTCGATAAAGCCGGCAATGGCCGACGCGTCGAGCGAGCGCGGATCCACGTTCATGCCGACGCCCGGCTGGAACCAGTAGGCCAGCAGGATGCCCAGCGCCAGCGCGATGGTGGTGACGATCTCGAAATACACCACCGCCTTGATGCCGACGCGGCCGACCTTCTTCAGCTCGCCGGCGCCACAGATGCCGGCCACCACCACGCAGAACACGATCGGGCCGATCAGCATCTTGATCAGCTTGATAAAGGCATCGCCGAGCGGCTTGAGCTTGGCGGCGAATTCGGGGAAGGCGAGGCCGAGTGCCGTGCCGATCACCAGGGCGATCAGCACCTGGCCGAACAGCGAGCGGGTAAAGCGGGTGTGCAGGCGTGGTGTGCCCGGGCTGGGCTGCGAGGGTACTGCATGCTGCATGGTTGTCTCCGTGCCGGGCCGGTCCTGCGCATTTGCAGGGAAAGTGCGCTGGCTGGCCCATTTCGATCCAGGAATCACCGGCGGCCCCGTACTGCTCTGACGGCTGGGTGGGCTGCCGGCCTTACGTTCTCGGGCAGGGCTCCGGGTCGGGAGCGCGCCACCGCGTGGACAGCCCCCCTGTTGGGGCGGAATCCACGCAATCCGTTGTTGGGACGGGATTGTCCGCAGCGGATTGTCTGAACGTGGAACCGAATATAGTGCATATCATTTTTGTATGCAATTTTTGAATTCACTGTGCTACCATGAATCGCACAGAATAGAGCTTCGGCCATGGGCATCCCCGCCCGCACTGGCACCCCGCCAGCCACGCCGCCGCGGCTTTCAAGCACTTCCAGCAGGAGACACGCATGGCAGCAAATCCGTCGTCGGCCAGCATGCCGACAGCCGCGCCGGCAGCCGCAGAGGCAGGCACGCGCATCATGGCCTGGGCCGATGCCCTGGCCGCCCACACCGAGCAGCCCGGCATGCTCACCCGCACCTACCTGACCGAGGCCCACCACGGCGCGGCAGCACAGCTGGCCGAATGGATGCAGCAGGCCGGCATGACGGTGCGGCGCGATGCCGCCGGCAACGTGATCGGCCGCTACGAGGGCACCACGCCCGGCGCGCCGGCGCTGCTGACCGGCTCGCACTTCGACACCGTGCGTGACGCCGGCCGCTATGACGGCAACCTGGGCGTGATCCTGCCGATCGCGTGCGTGGCCGAATGGAACCGCCAGGGCAAGCGCTTCCCGTTCGCGCTCGAGGTGGTGGGCTTTGCCGAGGAAGAGGGCGTGCGCTTCAAGGCGACGCTGCTGGGCAGCCGCGCCATCGCCGGCACCTTCGACAACAAGGTGCTGGACAACGTCGACGACAGCGGCAAGACCATGCGCGAGGTGATGCGCGAGGCTGGCTTCGATCCCGCCGGCCTGCCTGCCGCCAGGCATGACCGCAGCAAGGTTGCGGCCTTCATCGAGGTGCATATCGAGCAGGGCCCGGTGCTGCTCAACGAGGGCCTGCCGGTCGGCGTGGTCACCGCGATCTCCGGCGCCACGCGCTTTATCGTCGAGCTGGAAGGCCTGGCCGGCCACGCCGGCACGGTGCCGATGGACATGCGCCGCGATGCCGCCATGGCCGGCGCCGAAATCGGCCTGTATATCGAGAAGCGCTGCGGCGGCAAGCCGGGCCTGGTCGGGACGGTGGGCCAGTTCAACGTGCCCAACGGCGCCACCAACGTGGTGCCTGGCCACGCGGTGTTCTCCATCGACATCCGTTCCGGCGTCGACGCCGAGCGCGAGGCCGCCGTCAACGACGTGCTGGCCGAGATCGAACGCGTGTGCGCGCGCCGCAACGTGCGTGCGCAGGTGCGCAAGACCCATGAGGCGAACAGCGTGCCGTGCGCCCCGTGGCTGCAAGAGCAATGGGCCGCCGCCATCGCCCGCCAGGGCGTGCCGGTGCGCCACCTGCCGTCCGGTGCCGGCCATGACTCCATGGCCATTGCCGCCATCGCCGATGTCGCCATGCTGTTCGTGCGCTGCGGCAACGGCGGCATCAGCCACCATCCCACCGAAACCATGACCGCCGAGGACGCAGCACTGTCCGCGCGCGTGTTCAGCGATTTCGTCGAACACTTCCGGCTGCAGCAGTAAGCCCGCGCCCGGAAGCCCACCCGAACCCTCCTGAGAAGTTACGAGAACAAGTCATGACCGCACGAGACAATATGAACCCCATCGAAACCACGCTGACGCAGTTCATCGACCAGCACCGCCCGCAGCAGGAAGCCTTCCTGGCCGAGCTGGTCAAGGTGCCGTCGGACAACCCGGCCGGCGATTGCGATGCCCACGGCAAGCGCGCCAGGGAACTGCTGGAGGGCCTGGGCTTCACGGTCGAGGCGCACAAGGTGCCCGACGCGCAGGTGCAGGCAGCCGGCATGATCAGCGCCACCAACCTGATCGTGCGCAAGCAGTTCGGCACGGGCGGCCCGGTCATCGCCATGAACGCCCACGGCGACGTGGTGCCTCCGGGCCTGGGCTGGACCAAGGACCCGTATGGCGGCGAGGTGGCCGACAGCGAGCACGGCCCGGTCATGTACGGCCGCGGCGTGGCGGTGTCGAAGTCGGACTTCGCCACCTACACCTACGCCGTGCTGGCGCTGATGGAAGCCGAGAAGCAGGGTGCGAAGATCAACGGCGCGGTCGAGCTGCAGTTCACCTATGACGAGGAAACCGGCGGCGATATCGGTCCCAAGTTCCTGCTCGACAACAACCTGAGCAAGGCCGACTACGCCATCTCGGCCGGCTTCTCGTACGGCATCACCTCGTCGCACAACGGCTGCCTGCACGTCGAAGTGACGGTCAAGGGCAAGCAGGGCCACGCCGCCATGCCGCACACCGGGGTCGACGCGATCGAGGCCGCCACGCATATCCTGCAGGCCATCTACGGCCTGCGCGCCGAGCTGGCCACGCGCAAGTCGAAGGTGCCGGGCATCGACACCGCCACGCTGAATGTCGGCCTGATCAAGGGCGGTATCAACACCAACGTGGTGCCGGACCTGGTGACCTTCCGCGTCGACCGCCGCATGATCCCCGAGGAAATCGGCTTCGACGCCGAAGGCGAGATCCGCGCCGTGGTCGAGCAGGCCGCCAAGGACCGCCCCGGCATCGAAGTGAAGGTCGAGCGCATCATCCTGGCCGAGCCGCTGTCGGAACTGCCCGGCGTGGAGAAGCTGATCGGCGCGCTGAAGAGCCGTGCCGAGTCGGTGTTTGGCGTGGAAATCCCGGTGCAGGGCGTGCCGCTCTACACCGACGCCCGCCATTACACCAAGCGCGGCATCCCGACGGTGCTGTATGGTGCCGGCCCGCGCACGCTGATGGAAGCGCGCGGCCACAACTCGGACGAGAACCTGCGCCTGAACGACCTGAACCGTGCAACCAAGGTGGTGGCGCTGGCGTTGTCGGACCTGATGAAGTAAGCGGGGAAGGCATCTCCGCGCCGGCGACGGAGCGGCGACAGAAACGCCACGGCTTGGGTCGTGGCGTTTTTTTATGAGCGCTTGCGCCTACTCCGGCAGCGTATTCGCCCCCGTCCCGAGCACCCGCTGCATCAATACCGTATCGATCCACTGCCCATGCTTGAAGCCGACCGCTTCCAGCCGGCCCACGGTCCGGAAGCCCAGCCGCTCATGCACGGCCAGGGAGCCGGCGCCTTCGCCGCTGGCGGTACAGGCGATCACCGCGACCATCTGGCGCCACGGGCCGGTTTCGCACCGCGCCACCAGCTCGGCGAGCAGCGCCTGTCCCAGGCCCTCGCCAACACAGCGGTGGTCGACATAGATCGAGTCCTCGATGGCGAAACGGTAGGCGCTGCGGGTGCGGTAGGCCGAAGCATAGGCGTAGCCCAACACCGCGCCATCGCGCTCGGCGACCAGGTAGGGCAGGTTCTTGCGGCGCACCTCGGCGAAGCGCAGCCGCATGTCATCGACGGTAGGCGGCACTTCCTCGAACGAAGCGCGGCCGTGCAGGACATGGTGCGTGTAGATGGCGTGGATGGCCGCGACGTCCGAGGCGGTGGCGTCGCGCAGCGTGAACGGCTTGCGCGCGGCGACGGGACGGAGGGATGCGGTGGGGGAGGTCATCGGGAGAGCAGGCCAGTGGCCGGATGCATGGACTTGGGGCAACGCAGGATGCGTGCCCGGCACTTGTTCCCTTGTACCTGCGCGCGGCCCGATGTGTTGTATATAGTGCCGTTGGATTTGCACCGCATTAGTGCCACGCCCCAGCATGGGGCGCGCATCAACAAGAAAGGACACCTGCCATGATCACGATCTACCACAACCCCCGCTGCTCCAAGTCGCGCGAGACGCTTGCCATGGTCGAGGAAGCCGCCGGGCGCCTGGGCGAGCCGGTGGAAATCGTCGAGTACCTGAAGAACCCGCCGTCCGTGGCGACGCTGCGCCAGCTCAACACCATGCTGGGCGTGCCGGTGCGCGAGATGATCCGCGCCAACGAGGCGCCGTACGCGGAGCTGGGCCTGGACGACCCGGGCCTGACCGATGCCGAGCTGCTGGCCGCCGTGGCCGACAACCCGATCCTGCTGCAGCGCCCCGTGGTCGTGCGCAACCGCCGCGCCGCCATCGGCCGCCCGCCCGAGAACGTGGTGCCGCTGCTGGCCTGAAGCGGACGCCGGAATAAAACCGGCCCCCACGAACTGTGGGGGCCGGCCGGTCTGCGAGACAAACAGCTTCAGGCGGGTCGTCTAATGAACACCCAGCCAGTGCATGGCCTCCTGACCGAAAGCAATGGCCGCGAGCACGACCAGCAGCACCACCAGCGTCACTGTACTGACGTACAGCGTTGCCTTGGCGACTTCGGCGTCTTCATCCGAGGTATGGTGATGGGTGATGGGCGTGGCGCCCTTCGCGTGCGACCCATGCGGCCAGTGAATCCGGCCGGCCAGGCCCCTCAAGTGCAGGTCGGTAGGAAAACGCATGATCCACACCTCCTCGGCAGGCGCCGCGCGGCTCCGGGCAACATCGGTCAGGCGGATGGTGGCGGGTTGCGCAAGTGCGCCGAATGATCGGTTGGCTCGTTTCGCCCGGTGCGCCACATCCGCTTCTACTATAGGCGGGTTGGCGGCAGATGCGTGAGCGCGGTCTGCAAGGGGCGTGCCGCAGTGCATGCCGCGCTGCAGCAACGCTTCAGGCGGCCGGATCAGGTTGTGAGGACTCGCTTATGCCGTTCTCTGCAGCCGGCGCCAGGCTTGCCAGCGCCGCTTCCCGCGCTCGCTGCGCTGCCAGCATGTTGCAGAACAGCGCGCCCTGTTCCAGCGCATCGTCCAGCGCCACATGGGTGTGGGGCAGCGGATCCATCCATTCCTTCGGGAAGGTCGCCTTCACGGTCTTGCGGTAGGGCCGGCCCGTCAGCGCAAAGCCCAGCGTCTTGATGTCCAGCGCGGCCCAGCCGAACGGCGAGCGCCCGGCGAAGCGCATCATGTACCAGAACATCCAGGTGAAATCGAAGCCGGCCGGGAAGGCCACGAAGACCGGCTTGCCGGGCAGGCTCTCGACCCATTCCACGTAGCGCACCAATGCGTCCTCCGGGCGCTGCAGGTCGCGCCGGCAGGCGCTCCAGGCCTCGGGCTGGGTCTGCCACCACTGCATCTGTACCGGGTGCCCCGCGGCGCCGGGCAGCGTCTCCAGGTTTGCCGAAAACGTGCCGATCACGGTCTTGTCCGCCAGCATGGCGGCCGAAGCGAACGACAGCATCGAATGCGGGCCAGGAATGGGGCCGTCCGCCTCGACGTCGGTGCTGACGTAGATTTCCGGCCGGGTGTCGGGTAGCTGTCGCTTGGCCATGGGATCAGCCCACGTCGCTCAGGTGGTCCGCCACGAAGGGGTTGTTGCGGCGCTCCTCGCCAAAGGTCGAAACCGGGCCGTGGCCGGGAATGAAGGTCACGTCCTTGCCCAGCGGCCACAGCCGCGTGCGGATCGAGCGGATCAGGTCGGCGTGGTTGCCGCGCGGGAAATCGGTGCGGCCGATCGAGCCGGCGAACAGCACATCGCCCACCACCGCCAGCTTGTGGGCGCGCGAGAAGAACACCACGTGGCCGGGCGTGTGGCCCGGGCAGTGGTAGACCTCCAGCGTTTCGTTGCCGAACTGCACGGTGTCGCCGTTCTCCAGCCAGCGGTCAGGCTCGAAGCTTTCCGCATGGCCGAAGCCGAAGCGCCGCGTCTGGTCGGGCAACTGCTCGATCCAGAAGCGTTCGTCCTGCTGCGGCCCTTCGATGGGGATACCGAATTCGCGCGCCAGCGCCGCGGCACCGGCGCAGTGGTCGACGTGGCCGTGCGTCAGGAAGATTTTCTGCAGCGTGACGCCTTGCTCCCGCACGGCTTCGCGAATGCGTTCGAGGTCGCCGCCCGGGTCGCAGACGGCGGCCGTGCCGGTGCTCTCGTCGATCAGCAGCGAACAGTTTTGCTGGAAAGGGGTGACCGGGATCAGGAGGACTTTCATCGGTGGATTTTTGTGATCGATGCGGCATTGGCAACATGCACCGCACGCGCCGCGACAGCGTCGGTAAACCGCCCGGCATTCATGCTTTGCATTGTAGCGCCGGGCGGAAAATTGTTGCGGCGCATACTTTAATGTGCTGTATGAATCTCTCTGTTACAAAATTTCCGGATCCCCCGCAATCCCTTGCCACACCGTCGATCGCGGGCGAGATCGCCCTCGTTCGTGCGAGATCGAACAGATTTCGTAACAAAATGAAAGAGATAGTCAGCAGTAGTGAATGCTAGACTCGCGCCCATGCTGAATTTGACCGCCCTCACCAAGCGCTGGCAACGGCTGGCCAAGCTCGGGACATGCACTGCATGCGCCCTGGTGCTGGCCGCTTGTGCCACGCCTCCCGGGGGCGACAATGCGGACGTCGCCGATACGTCGAACGCGGTGCCCACGCGCGCCGCGAAGAACACCGGCAAGGCCGCCCGCAACGACGCGGACAAGAGCGCCCGCGCATCTTCCGAAGGCGGCAGCTGGAACCTGTTCGGCTACGACCCGGACGAAGGCCGCAGCGGCAGCTCGCTTGACGGCCTGCGCGCGGACATCGGCACGTTCGAGCAGCGCGGCGTCGCGTCCTGGTACGGCAAGGCCTTCCATGGCCGCAAGACCGCCAATGGCGAGCGCTTCGACATGCGCGCGATGACCGCCGCCCATCCTTCGCTGCCGCTCGACAGCTGGGTGCTGGTGCGCAACCTGCGCAACAACAAGGTCGCGGTGCTGCGCATCAACGACCGCGGCCCGTACCATGGCAACCGCGTGCTGGACGTGTCCTACGGCGCCGCGCGCCGGCTTGGCTTCGTCGAGCGCGGCGCCGTCAACGTCGAGATCCGCCGGCTGACACGCACCGAAGTTGCGGCGCTGGGCCCGCAGATCGAAGCCGGCGGCACCGAGGCCGGCGATGGCAGTGGTGACGACGATGTCTCCGTGCCCGAACTCGCCAACTCGCTGGCGCCCGCCAAGGCGCGCAAGGCAACCAAGGCCAGCGGCAAGACGGTCAAGCGCAAGCGCCGCTGAGACCGGCAGCGCCCGATGCATGCCACCGCGCGCTGACACCTCTCCGTTACTTTCCCCGCACCGCCCCGGCGGCGTCGCCCGGGCGGCTTCAGTCCCCGCTATCGCCCGTACCCTGGCCGGAACGCTGCGCCAGCGCCAGCTGGTAGAGCGCGCCGGTGTTTGCCCCGGTGATCGCGGCCGCCAGCTTGGCGGCGCGCTTGGCCGGCACTTCCGCCAGCAGCAGCCCCAGCACACGCTGCGCCTCGGCATCGGGCGCGCCGTCCGTGGCCGCATCGGCGCCGGCGCCCTCCACCACCAGCACGAATTCGCCCTTGGCCCGGTTCGGGTCGGCCGCCAGCCATGCCGGTGCCTGCGCCGCGGTCACCACCGCGATGTCCTCGAACAGCTTGGTCAGCTCGCGCCCGACCAGCAGCCGGCGCTCGCCGGGCAGCCCGGCGGCGAGCGCGGCCAGCGTGTCGGCAATGCGGTGCGGCGCCTCGTAGCAGACCCAGGCATGGTCCAGCGCGGCGAGCCGCGCGATGGCCTCGCCGCGCGCCTTGGGCTTGCTCGGCAGGAAGCCGACGAAGGTGAAACGGCCTGCGCCGGTCTCGAGCATGTCGCCCGCCACCGACAGCGCGGCCACCGCGGCGCTGGGGCCGGGCAGGGGCACCACCGGGTGGCCGGCGGCGCGCACCGCCTCGACCAGCCTCGCGCCCGGATCCGATATGCCCGGCGTGCCGGCGTCCGAGACATAGGCGATACGCTCGCCCGCGGCCAGCCGCGCGGCGATGCGGCCGGCGGCCTCGCGCTCGTTGTGCTCGTGCACGGCCACCAGCGGCCGCTGCAGGCCTACGCGCGACAGCAGCTGGGCCGTATTGCGGGTGTCTTCGCAGGCCACCGCATCGGCCAGGCCGAGCACATGCAGCGCCCGCAGCGACAGGTCCGCGACATTGCCGATGGGCGTGGCCACGACATACAGCGTGCCGCCGGGGTACGACTGGCTGGCCGCCAGCGAGATCCAGTCACTCATTGAGAACTTCCGTCGATGCCATCATTCAAATCCACCACGCAGCCGAGTGACGCGCAGGCGCGCGGGATGCGGGCGGAGGACCGGGCGCTGGCGCATCTGCGGCGCCAGGGCCTGCAGCCCGTGGTCCGCAATTATCGCTGCAAAGGCGGCGAGATCGACCTGGTGATGCGCGCGCCGGACGGCACGCTGGTGTTCGTGGAGGTGCGCCAGCGCAGCGGACGCGGTTTCGGCGGCGCCGCAGCGAGCGTGACGCCGGCCAAGCAGCGACGCGTTTTGCTGGCTGCGGCTCACTACCTCGCCACGCTGGCGCAACTGCCGCCGTGCCGTTTCGACGTGGTGGCGCTGGAGCCGGGGCGTCTGGACTGGCTGCAGCACGCATTTGACCTGGACATCGCGGAGGCTGGTTCATAATGCGCGCTGGCGCGTGAGCGAGCGCGCAACTGCCAATGAAAGGCCACAGAGCCATGAGTATCGAGAGTATCCAGCAACAATTCCTAGACAGCGCCGAGACCAAGCAGCAGGCCGCGGCGGTAATGGCCCCCTACATCGACGCCGCCGTGGAACGCATGGTCGCTGCGCTGACCAGCGGCAACAAGATCCTGGCGTGCGGCAACGGCGGCTCGGCGGCCGATGCGCAGCACTTCGCCGCCGAGCTGGTCGGGCGCTTCGAGCGCGAGCGCCCGGGCCTGGCGGCGATTGCGCTGACCACCGACAGCTCGATCCTGACCGCGATCGGCAACGACTATGACTTCAGCAAGGTGTTTTCCAAGCAGGTCGAGGCGCTGGGCGTGCCCGGCGACATCCTGCTGGCGATTTCCACCTCGGGCAACTCGGCCAACGTGATCGCCGCAATCGAGGCGGCGCGCCAGCGCGAGATGGCGGTGATTGCGCTGACCGGCAAGGGTGGCGGCGTCATCGGCGGCCTGCTCGACGAATTCGATATCCACGTGTGCGTGCCGAGCGAGCGCACCGCACGCATCCAGGAAGTGCACCTGCTGACGCTGCATTGCCTGTGCGACGGCATCGACGAGGCATTGCTCGGGGAAGCCTGAGCCCGCCCGTCTGCTTACCCGCTTCCGCCCCCGATTTCCAACATCCAGCCACAGCAAGGACCGCATGACGAACCTGCCCACTACGCCTGAAACCCGGACCGGCGCCGCCGGCACCGGCCGCATCCTTCGCGCCACGCTGACCGCGGCGGCGGTGCTGGTTTCCGCCACCCAGCTGGCCGGCTGCTTTCCCGTGATCGCCGGCGCCGTGGGCACCGGCGTGACCATGGCCACCGACCGCCGTCCGGCCGCCACCCAGACCGTCGACCGCGGCCTGCAGATGGAAGCGGAGAGCACCATCAACTCGCGCTACAGCGGCCAGGCCCGCGTCAACGTGACCGTGTTCAACCGCAAGGTGCTGCTCACGGGCGAGGCCAGCAATGACAGCGTCAAGCAGCAGGTCGAGCAATACGTGCGCGGCCTGCAGAATGCGCGCGTGGTGATCAACGAGCTCGAGGTGGTCAATTCTCCCGGCTTCATGACGCAGAGCCAGGACGCGTACCTGACCAGCAAGGTCAAGACGCTGCTGATGACCGCCGACGGCGTGCCGTCGAACTCGATCAAGATCACCACCGAGAAGAGCGTGGTCTACCTGCTGGGCGTGGTGACCCAGCAGGAAGGCGACCGCGCCACCGACGTGGCGCGCAATGCCTCCGGCGTGACCAAGGTGGTCAAGGCGTTCGACTACGTCAATGACACCGAACGCGCACGCCTGGATGCGGCCTCGACCGCGCAGAATCCGTCGATCGACGGCAACGTCGGCACGCCGGCGCCGGTGCAGTCGGTGCCGGGCGTGGGCGGTCCGGTCGATGCGCCGGCCAGCATGCCCGGCGAGGCGACTGCCAGCCCGGTGAGTTCGCCGGTTGCCTCGCCGGTAGCCCTGCCGCCGGGCCGGAACCTGCCCTGAGCCGGCTCGCTCGCCAGCACTACGGCGCCCGCACATGCGGGCGCCGTTTTTCCATCTGCGGTTTTCGCCGCACACCGTCCGCACACGATGTGATACGGTTGCCACGCCCGCAGGCATCTTGCCGATGCCGGCGCCCGGCACCCCACACGGAGCGAGACCATGACAACCATCCCCCGGCCCGCTGTGTTCGTGCGGCTGGCATTGCTGGCCTCGGCGCTTTGCGGCGCCCAGCCCGCACTGTCGGCCGAGCCCGCGGCCTCCGCCCCCGCCGCGGCGCCTGCCGCAGCCCCCGCCGCCCAGCACGTGCGCATCCATGCCGCCGCCTGCACCAGCTGCCACGGCCCATCCGGCCGCGCGCCCGAAGGCAGCACCATTCCGTCGCTGGCAGGACGCCAGCAGGCCGAACTGCTGGCGCAGTTGCAGGCGTTCCGTTCCGGCGCGCGCCCGGCCACGGTGATGCACCAGATCGCCAAGGGCTACACCGACGAACAGCTCGCCGCGATCGCGGCGTGGTTCGCCAACGTGCGTTGAGGGAGAAAACGCCATGCAACGACGACATTTCCTGGGCGCCGCCGGCGCCGCGGTGCTGGGCTCGATGGGTGCGATGGGCGTGCGG
Source organism: Cupriavidus oxalaticus (assembly GCF_016894385.1). Taxonomy (NCBI): domain Bacteria; kingdom Pseudomonadati; phylum Pseudomonadota; class Betaproteobacteria; order Burkholderiales; family Burkholderiaceae; genus Cupriavidus; species Cupriavidus oxalaticus. Next base: position 3,655,889 of record NZ_CP069812.1, on the reverse strand, counting down.
GCGGCGAGGGCCGCGGCGCCGGCCAGGGTGGTGGTGATCGGCGGCGGCTACGGCGGGGCCACCGCCGCGCGCTACCTGCGCGAGTGGAGCGGCAACGCCATCGAAGTCACGCTGGTCGAACCCAATCCTGTATTCATTTCCTGCCCGCTGTCCAACCTGGTGATCGGCGGCAGCCGGCAGATGGCCGAGCTCACGCTGACGTACGACCAACTGGTGCGCCGCCATGGCGTCAAGCTGGTGCGCGACACCGCCGCCGCCATCGATCCCGGCAAGCGCACGGTGCGGCTGGCCGGCGGCGGCACGCTGCGCTACGACCGGCTGCTGCTGTCGCCCGGCATCGACCTGATGAGCGACGCGCTGCCCGGCCTGAAGCGGCCCGGCGGCGACCAGGTGCTGCACGCCTGGAAGGCCGGCCCGCAGACCGTGGCGCTGCGCCGCCAGCTGGAAGCGATGCCCGACGGCGGCACCTACGCCATCACCATTCCCACGGCACCGTATCGCTGCCCGCCAGGCCCGTACGAGCGGGTCTGCCAGGTGGCGCACTATTTCAAGCAGCACAAGCCGCGCAGCAAGGTGCTGGTCCTGGACGCCAACCCGGACATCACCTCCAAGGCGGGCTTGTTCCGCAAGGTGTGGGCCGGGCAGTACCCCGGCATGGTCGAGTACCGGCCGCAGTACAACACGGTCGATGTCGACCCGGCCACGCGCACGCTCAAGTTCGAGGTGCAGGAGGATGTGCGCGCGGACGTGATCAACGTGCTGCCGCCGCAGCGCGCGGGGGCAATCGCGGTGGCGACAGGACTGGCCACGGCCAACGCCAAGTGGTGCGATGTCGATTTCGTCACCTTCGAGTCGCGTGCGGCGCCCAATATCCATGTGGTCGGCGACGCCATCCAGATCGCGCCGCTGATGCCCAAGTCCGGCCATATGGCCAACCAGCATGGCAAGGTGGCGGCTGCGGCGATCGTCGCGCTGCTGTCGGGGCGGACGCCGGACCCACAGCCGCTCTATAACAACACCTGCTACAGCTTCACCTCGGACCGCGAGGCGGTGCACGTGGCGAGCGTGCACCGCTACGACGCTGCGCAGAAGACCATGCTGACCGTGCCGGGCTCGGGCGGCCTGTCGGACGCGCCCAATACGCTGGAGGGGGTGTACGCGCTGTCGTGGGCCAAGGGCATCTGGTCGGAGATGCTGGGATAGGGCACTAGCGGCCCTGGCAACCCCGGGGCACTGCCAGGGCGCCTCATGACAAAACCGCAAGAACGTGCAATGCCGCGCGGGGGGGGGGGCTGATGTCGGCGCATGTGCTGCTGGGCGGCATCATTGGGTAAACACTATATGCGCATTCACGCATATACGAATATATTGGACGGCATGGAAGAGCTGGATCGCGTATTCGAGAAGGTGTCGGGCTACTTCAGCCTGCTGGCGGAGCCGACGCGGCTGAAGATCCTGCACGCCTTGTGCGATGGCGAGAAGCCGGTCAGCACGGTGGTCGAGACGGTGGGTTCGTCGCAGACCAATGTGTCGCGGCATCTCAACGCGATGTACCGCTCGGGCGTGCTGTCGCGCCGCAAGGAAGCCAACCTGGTCTTCTACGCGATTGCGGACGAAAGCGTGATCGAGCTGTGCCGCACCGTGTGCGTGCAGGTGGCCAGCCGGCTGGAGGACAACGCCTTGCCCTCCGGCGCGGTCGACCGCTTCATGGTGCAGCCCGAGGCAGCGCCCGCGCGCAGGCGCCGGGCGGCAGGCTGAGCGCGCTGCGGCTCTTCCGGCCCATCGATCGCTGTTGCGCGGCCCGCGCGGCGGCGCGAATAACAGGCGGCGCGGCCCCACGGACGCAAGCTGCCGGAGGAGACGGCATTGCAGGAACGGAACCGGCCCGGGCGCATCGTGCCCGCGCCCGAGCACTTCGTCAGCGCATCGCTGCAGCAGGACATCGGCCGGCACGGCCTGGACGCGCCGCGCCGCGACTTCCTGCGCAAGAGCTTCCTCGGCGCCGCGGCAGGCATCGCCGCCGCGACTGCCGGCCGGCGCGCGCTGGCGGCGGACGGCGATCCCGCCATCCTGCAACCGCAGCCCTGGGCCACGTCGCTCGGCCAGCCAGTCGCGGCCCGGCCCTATGGCCAGCCCTCGGTCCATGAGAAGAACCTGATCCGGCGCGAATCGCCGGGCCTGACGCGGGTGTCGGCGGCGTCGGTCGCGTTCGCGCCGCTGCAGGGCTTCTTCGGCATCATCACCCCCAACGGCCTGCATTTCGAGCGCCACCACCAGGGCTGGCACGATATCGACCCGGCCCGCCACCGCCTGATGATCAATGGCCTGGTGCGCACGCCGCGCGTCTACACCATGGACGAGCTGATGCGCCTGCCGGCGGTATCGCGCATGCATTTCATCGAGTGCGGCGCCAACACCGGCATGGAGTGGGGCAACGTCGCCGTGCCGACGGTGCAGTACACGCACGGCATGCTGTCGTGCTGCGAGTTCACCGGCGTGCCGCTCAGGGTATTGCTCGACGATGCCGGCGCCGACCTGCGCCGCGGGCGCTACCTGCTGGCCGAGGGCGGCGACGGTTCATCGATGACGCGCACCATCCCGATGGCGCTGGCCGACGAGATCATCGTCGCCTGGGGCATGAACGGCGAGATGCTGCGCCCCGAGAACGGCTACCCGCTGCGGCTGGTCGTGCCGGGCGTGCAGGGCGTGTCGTGGGTCAAGTGGCTGCGCCGGCTGGAACTGGGCGACCAGCCGTGGAATGCCAAGGACGAGACCATCCACTACGTGGACATGATGCCGGACGGCAAGCTGCGCCAGTACACCTCGATCCAGGAGTGCAAGTCGGTGATCACCACGCCGTCGGGCGGCCAGCAACTGGTGGGCAAGGGGTTCTACAACATCAGCGGGCTGGCGTGGTCGGGGCGCGGGCGCATTACGCGGGTCGATGTCTCGACCGACGGCGGCCGCAACTGGCGCACCGCGCGGCTGGAGTCGCCGGTGCTGTCCAAGTGCCTGACGCGCTTCAACCTCGACTGGGTCTGGGATGGCAGCCCGGCGATCCTGCAGAGCCGCGCCATCGACGAGACCGGCTACGTACAGCCGAAGATGGCCCAGTTGCGCGCCGTGCGCGGCACGCGCTCGATCTATCACAACAACGCCATCCAGAGCTGGCAGGTGGCGGCAGGCGGCGAGGTGTCCAATGTCCACCTGGGCTGAACGCTGCGCCGCCGCGCTGGCGCTGGCCGCGGCCTGCGCCGTGCCGTCCTGGGCCGCCGGCACGGCCGAGGCCCGTGCGGCAATTGGCCGCACCGCCACCCCGGCCGAGGTGGCCGCGTGGGATATCGACGTGCGCCCGGACTTCAAGGGCCTGCCCAGGGGCAGCGGCACCGTCGCGCAAGGGCAGCAGGTGTGGGACGGCAAGTGCGCGTCCTGCCACGGCGATTTCGGCGAGTCCAACGAGGTCTTCACGCCGCTCGTGGGCGGCACCACGGCCGAGGACATCCAGCGCGGCCGGGTCGCCGCCATGACCGGCAACCAGCCATATCGCACCACGCTGATGAAGGTCAGCACGGTCAGCACGCTGTGGGACTACATCCGCCGCGCCATGCCGTGGAACGCGCCCAAGAGCCTGTCCGTCGACGAGGTCTATGCCGTCACTGCGTACATGCTGCACCTGGGCGAGATCGTCCCGGCCGACTTCACGCTGTCGGACGCCAACATCGCCGCGGTGCAGCGGCGCATGCCCAACCGCGACGGCATGACCACGGACCACGGCCTGTGGCCTGGCCGCGGCCGCCCGGACACGCGCAATACCGCGTGCATGAAGGACTGTCCGGGGCAGGTTTCGATCGCGTCTGCGATGCCGGACTATGCCCGCGACGCGCACGGCGACCTGGCGCAGCAGCAGCGCGCCTTTGGCCCGGTGCGCGGCGTGGCGGCAAGCGCCGCAGCGCCTGGGAGTGCCGCATCCGCCGCTTCAGTGCCCGCGCCGGCCGGCGCCAGGCTGGCCAGCCAGTACCAGTGCGTGGCCTGCCATGCGACGGACAGGAAGCTGGTCGGCCCGTCGTTCGCGGACATCGCCGGCAAGTACAAGGGCCAGGACGCGCACGCCGCGCTGGCCCGGAAGGTCAAGGCAGGCGGGCAGGGCGCCTGGGGCAGCGTGCCGATGCCGCCGCAGCCGCAGATTCCCGATTCGGACGTCCATGCCATGGTGGGGTGGATTCTTGAGGCAAAATAGCGGGCTGGCCGCCGCAGTGCCCCCGAGGCGGCGGCCGGTGTATGCCGCGAAGCCGTTTGCAGTACGTGCCGAGCGGCCTTTGCCGTCCCCACGGCTTTACAGAGCTTGGAGAGCTTAACAATGAAGCAGTTTGTCATCGCAGCGCTGATGCTGGGCGCCGCCGCATCGGCTCACGCGGTCGATGCCGCCAAGGCACAGGAGATCGCCAACAAGAACGCCTGCATGGGTTGCCACCAGGTCGACAAGAAGCTGGTCGGTCCTTCCTACAAGGAAGTCGCCACCAAGTACAAGGGCGACAAGAACGCCCTCGCGACGCTGAGCAAGAAGGTCAAGAGCGGTGGCGCGGGCGTCTGGGGCCCGGTGCCGATGCCGGCCAACGCCGCCATCGGCGACGCCGACCTGAAGACCGTGGTCGAGTGGGTGCTCGCAGGCGCGCCCGCCAAGTAAAGCCTGACCGCCCCGCGCGGGCAGTCCGCCGATGCAACGGGCCGGACGGCGCAAGCCGACCCGACCTGGACAGATCCAGCGGCCGGCAATGTACCGGCCGCGAGCAGGACACATGCAGTACAAGCAGGGCACAAGCAAGGCACAAGCCAGACACACCAACGAGTACCGCCAAAGCGGTCACGCAAACCGATTGGGACGGAGTAGCCGGAGAGCAAAAAATGAATTCCAAACGACGAGAAGTGCTGCGGGTCACCGCTGTCCTGTCGCTGATGGCCGCCACCGGCCTGATCAGCGAAGCGCAGGCGGCCGAGTGGAACAAGACCGCCTTTGACGGCAAGAGCGTTGCCGACGTGATCAAGGCGCTCGGCGGCAGCGGCACCGAGAAAAGCACCGCCATCACCTTCAACGCCCCCGACATCGCCGAGAACGGCGCCGTGGTGCCGGTGGCCGTGACCAGCACCATCCCGGATACCGAACAGATCGCGATCCTGGTGGAAAAGAACCCCAATACCCTGGCCGCCGATTTCATCATCCCGGCCGGCACCGAGCCGTTCGTCTCCACGCGCGTGAAGATGGGCCAGACCTCGGTGGTGCATGCCGCGGTCAAGGCCGGCGGCAAGTGGTACGTGGCATCGAAGGAAATCAAGGTCACGCTGGGCGGCTGCGGCGGCTGACGCCGGCACCCCCTCACAACCGTTACCGAGATTCCCGCCAACTGCAACCGGAGAAACACATGGCAGACCCGATGCGCGTACGCGCCACCGAGAACGGCGGCGTGGTTGATGTAAAGATCCTGATGAAGCACGACATGGAGACCGGCCAGCGCAAGGATGCGTCCGGCAAGCTCATCCCGGCCTGGCATATCCAGACCGTGACGGCCCAGTGCAAGGGCAAGGAAGTGTTCCGCGCCCAGTTCGGCCCGGCGGTGTCCAAGGATCCGTTCCTGAACTTCAAGTTCAAGGGCGGCGCCAAGGGCGACAAGGTCACGGTGACCTGGGTCGACAACAAGGGCGACAAGCGCACCGACGAAGCGACCATCGCCTGACGCTGCCGGTCCTGGTCCGGATCGCCGGTCCCGATGCCGGCCTGCGCCCGGCACGCCACGCCGTCCTCTGCTAAGGTTCGGGGCGGAATGCCGGGACGGACCCGGCCGGAAGGAGCAATATGCGGCGAGCATTCATTCGAGCATCGGCGGCCCTGGCAGCCATCGGCCTGGCGGCAAAGGCCTCGGCACAGTCCGGCCAGCCGGCGCCGGCCGGTGCCGGCAAGGGCGGGCGCGTGAAGGTGGTGTACCAGCTGTCGGAAGGCATCGACCAGGCGGTGCGCGCGATGGGCAACCTGCGCAACCACCTGAATGGCGCCCCTGGCACCAGGATCGTGGTGGTCGCGTTCGGCTACGGCATCGATTTCCTGGTCGAAGGCGCCAAGGATGCGCGCGGCAACAGCTTCGAGAGCCCGGTAGGCGCGCTGGCCGCTGAAGGCGTGGAGTTCCGCGTGTGCCGCAATACACTGACCGCGCGCAGGATTACCGAATCGCAGCTGTTGATGGAAGCAAAAGTGGTACAGGCCGGCGTGGTCGAGATCGCCCGCCTGCAGGCCGAGGAAGGCTACGCCTATATCAAGCCCTGAGCCGGGCTGGCGTGGCCTGACGGCAAGACAAGAGAAGAAGCGAAGAAGCGAGAAAAAGCAGCGGCCTGTCCCGAGAGGCGCGGCCGCGAGGAGAAGCCCCATGAAACCGATCCGAAGCCTGGCCCGGCGCGCTGCGCTGGCCCTGGCCGCCACCGCGGCGGCCGCAGGCGCTGCCGCCGTGCACGCGCAGGGCAGCACCGCCGACGAAATCGCCAAGTACCGCCAGATGCTGGCCGAAGGCAATCCCGCCGAGCTGTGGGAAGCCGCCGGCGAAGAGCTGTGGAAGAAGCCGGCCGGCCCGAAGAACGTCTCGCTCGAGCAATGCGACCTGGGCAAGGGCCCGGGCGTGACCAAGGGTGCCTACGCCGAGCTGCCGCGCTACTTCAAGGACGCCAACAAGGTGATGGACCTGGAGCAGCGGCTGGCCTGGTGCCGCACGACGCTGCAGGGCCTCACGAAAGAAGAGGCGACGAAGAACCCGTTCTCCGCCTCGGGCAAGCCGTCCGACATCGAACGCCTGGTCGCCTACCTGACCGGCGAATCGCGCGGCGTGAAGATGAACGTCCAGCTCAACCACCCGGAAGAGAAGCGCACCTACGCCCTCGGCCAGAAGATGTTCTATTACCGCGGCGGCGCCTATGACTTTGCCTGCGCCACCTGCCACGCGGTCGATGGCCAGCGCATCCGCCTGCAGGACCTGCCCAACCTGCTGACCGACAAGGGCGCGCAGGCGGCCTACACCACGTGGCCGGCGTACCGCGTGTCGCAGGGCGACGTCCGCTCGATGCAGCACCGCCTGTACGACTGCCTGCGCCAGCAACGCTTTCCCGAACCCGCCTATGGCTCGGACGTGATCACCGCGCTGACCATGTTCCTGGCGAAGAACGCCAACGGCGGCACCTACGACGGCCCGGCGATGAAGCGCTGACCAGTACGGGAGAGACAACATGCAACGACACACCAAGGCACTGGCCGTCGCAGCCCTGGCCACCCTGCTGGCAACCGGCGCGTACGCGCAAGACAGCGCGAAGACCCGCCCGGCCAAGGGCAAGCCCGCCGCCGTCAGCAACGCCGACATGAAGCACCTGATCGAGGACTCGTTTTCGTCCAGGGGACCGGCTACCGTGGAAGGCGTGCTGAACCAGGACACCATGCAGCAGGCCTGCAGCCAGTACCCGGACCGCAGCAAGGTGCCGGACAAGCTGGCGAAGAAGATCGAGGCGGCCGAACTCAAGCAGGTGAAATACCCCACCGACAGCAACTGGCTCGGCGACTGGAAGGAAGGCGAGAAGGTCGCCCAGAACGGCCGCGGCATGCAGTTCACCGACCAGGTCGGCGGTACCAACGGCGGCAACTGCTACGCCTGCCACCAGATGACCAAGGCCGAGATTTCGTTCGGCAATATCGGCCCGTCGCTGTATCAGTACGGCAAGCTGCGCGGCAACTCGCAGGAAGTGGTCAAGTACACCTGGGGCAAGATCTGGGATTCGAACGCCTATTCCGCCTGCTCCAACATGCCGCGCTTCGGCCACAAGGGCATCCTGACCGAGGCCCAGATCCGCGACGTGATGGCGCTGCTGCTCGACCCGGCCTCGCCGGTCAACCAGTAAGCCCGATGCGCGCGCGTGCCGTCCTGCTGCGCTGGCTGCTGGCCGCGGGCCTGGCCTGCGCCGCCGGCGGTGCCGCCGCGCTGGAAGTGGGCGACACCGTGCGCCTGCCCGACGTGCAGACGCTCGACGGCCGCACGTTGCGCGCCGCCACGCTGGCCGGCAAGCCGCTGGTCGTCGAATACTGGGCCTCGTGGTGCCCGTTCTGCGCGATGCAGAACCCGCGCCTGCAGAAGCTGTACGAGCGCACGCGCGGCACGCCGCTGCAGGTGTTGACCATCAGCATCGACAAGGATCCGCGCGAAGCCGCCGATTACATGAAAAAGCGCGGCTATACCTTCCCGGCGACGATGGATTCGACCGCGCTGCAGGCCGTGTTCGGCAAACGCAAGGGCCTGCCCGAGCTGTACGTGATCGACGCGCACGGGCGCGTGGTGCAGAAGGAAGTGGGCGAGATGCTCGAAGAAGACGTGGCCGCGCTGGAGCGTTACGCGAAGCCATAGCCCGTGATGCCGGCCGATACCGGCCGATACCGGCACACTCTCCAAGGAAGAGACATGAACCGACGCGAGTTCCTGCAGGTGCTGGCCATTGCCGGCGCCGGCGGCATGACTTTCCCCCACCAGGACGCGCACGCCGCGCAGGCCGCCGAGTCGATGTACGACCTGCCGCGCTTCGGCAACGTCCACCTGCTGCATTTCACCGACTGTCACGCGCAACTGCGGCCGGTGTATTTCCGCGAACCCAGCGTCAACCTCGGCATCGGCGACTACGCCGGCAAGCCGCCGCACCTGGTCGGCGACGCCTTGCTGCGCCACTATGGCATCCGCCCCGGCACGCCGCAGGCGCACGCGTTCACCTATCTCGATTTCAACGAGGCCGCGCGCCGCTATGGCAAGGTCGGCGGGTTTGCGCACCTGGCCACGCTGGTCAAGCGGCTCAAGGCGGGTCGGCCGGGGGCGCTGCTGCTCGATGGCGGCGATACCTGGCAGGGCTCGGCCACGGCGCTGTGGACCAAGGGGCAGGACATGGTCGATGCGGCGCTGGCGCTCGGCGTCGACGTGATGACGCCGCACTGGGAAATGACGCTCGGCGCGGACCGCGTCAAGGAAATCGTCGACAAGGACTTCAAGGGCCGCGTCGCCTTCCTGGCGCAGAACATCAAGACCAACGACTTCGGCGACCCGGTGTTCGAGCCGTACGTGATCCGCGAGATCAACGGCGTGCCGGTGGCCATCATCGGCCAGGCCTTCCCCTACACGCCGATCGCCAACCCGCGCTACTTCGTGCCGGACTGGACCTTCGGCATCCAGGAAGAAAACCTGCAGCAGGTCATCGACCAGGCGCGCGGCAAGGGCGCGCAGGCGGTGGTGCTGCTGTCGCACAACGGCATGGACGTCGACCTGAAGCTGGCCTCGCGCGTGCGCGGACTCGACGCCATCCTCGGCGGGCACACCCATGACGGCGTGCCCGCGCCGGTGGCGGTGAAGAACGCCGGCGGCACCACGCTGGTGACCAATGCCGGCTCCAACGGCAAGTTCCTGGGCGTGCTGGATTTCGACGTGAAGGGCGGCAAGGTGGCAGATTTCCGCTACCGGCTGCTGCCGGTGTTCGCCAATTACCTGCCGGCCGACCCGGCCATGGACGCGCTCATCAGGAAGGTGCGGGCACCGTACGAACAGAAGCTCGGCGAAGTCCTCGCCGTCAACCGCGGCCTGCTGTACCGCCGCGGCAATTTCAACGGCACCTTCGACCAGCTGATCCTGGACGGCCTGATGCAGGTGCAGGGCGCGCAGATCGCGTTCTCGCCGGGCTTCCGCTGGGGCACCACGCTGCTGCCGGGCCAGGCCATCACCATGGAACACCTGATGGACCAGACCGCCATCACCTACCCGTACACGACCGTGACGGCGATGAGCGGCGAGACCATCAAGACCATCCTCGAAGACGTGGCCGACAACCTGTTCAATCCCGACCCGTACTACCAGCAGGGCGGGGACATGGTGCGCGTCGGCGGCCTGCAGTACACCATCGATCCCACCGCCGGCATGGGCAGGCGCATCACCGACATGCGCCTCGCGGGCAAGCCGCTGGAGGCGGGCAAGACCTACAAGGTGGCGGGCTGGGCGCCGGTGGCGGAAGACGCGCGCGAGGCCGGCGGGGCGCCGGTCTGGGACGTGATGGCGCAATGGCTGCGCAGCACGAAGGAGGTCACGGCGCGGCCGCTGAACCAGCCCAAGGTGCGTCGGATGGACGGCAACCCGGGCATCGCAGCCTGATGTTGTGCAGCATCCTCATGCCAGCGGGGAGGATTGAAGGCCGCTGCCCAAGTAGGCTACAATCCTTCGCTACGGGCCGATAGCTCAGCTGGGAGAGCGCTGCGTTCGCAATGCAGAGGTCGGGAGTTCGATCCTCCTTCGGTCCACCAGGATTTCTTACAAAACAACGCACGGCATCTCCCGATGCCGTGCGTTGTTTTGCTTTGGGGGGCCCGAACAAGGATCCTCGGACCGCCGTCAATCGTCAGTTCAGCGAACTGGGGTCCTGCGCCGTCTTGCGCTGCTTGGCCTTCGCGACAGCGTAAGAGCCGACCTGCTTCTGCGTGACATAGCCGGTCTTCTTGCGGTCGATCTTGTCGAAGTTCTTTGCCACCTCGGGCATGCCGGCCTCCGCTTCCTGGCGGGTCAGCTTGCCGTCATTGTCGGCATCGGCGGCCTTGAACTTCTCGGCAAACATCGCCTTGGCCTCCTGGGCAGTCATCGGCTTCTGCGGCTGCCCCGGCTGCGCTTGCGGCTGCTGCTGTGCGGCGGCCTGCCCGGTGGCAAGCGCGGCAGCCAGGATGGCACCGGTAAGCAGTACACGTTTCGTCATCAGAATCTCCTCGCCTTTATCTTGGAATAGCCGGCCCGTGCCGGCGGCATGGTTGCCTGGCCGGACTGGCAAGGGGCACTCTAGCAGCGAGGATTGCCCGGCAGAATTCAATCTTTTCTGAAGCCGGTTGAATCGTTTGAGAGCGGCCCGGCGCGCTGTTGCAGGGCCCGTTGGCTCACGCTGCCCGCGTCGGCCGCCGGGCTTTCATTGCCGAAGGCCGTACCTGTTGCAGCGCGCGCAGCGACTGCAGCGCGTCTTCCACGGCCTCGATGCCGTCGCGCAGCCGCGCAGTGGCGTAGCCGAGCCGGCTTTGCGCATCGGCATCGGGAGTAGACAGTTGTTCGAGTGCGTCGACTTCCGCCTGCATCTGGCCGACCAGGCGGCGCAGTTGCGACGTGCTGTGCGAGGCAAGTGACCGAATCGCCATCGTAGGGAACCTCCTTGCATTGGACCTGCATGCCGGTCAATGACTACGGTAAGGGCGTCGCAAGAACTTCGCCAGCGCTGTTACGAAATCGGCACGAGGCAGGCAGCGCCGGGCCGTCGGGCAATGCGGTGGGGCGCCGGCGTATCCTGGGCTATAGTCGCGCGAATGGAATCGGAATCCAAAAAACGCTTTGGCTCCGGCACCGGCCTGCCGGACGACACCACCGAGGCAACTGCGGCCGAGGCCGACGCGCGCCACCGCGCGGGCCGGCGCAGCACGCTGGTCAGCGTGGCGGTCAATATCGGGCTGACGGCGGCGCAGGGCGTGGCGGGCGTGGTCGCCGGCTCGCAGGCGCTGCTGGCCGACGCGGCGCACTCACTGTCCGACCTGCTCTCCGACTTCGTGGTGCTGCTGGCCGCCCGGCAGAGCCGCAAGGATCCCGACGCCGACCACCAGTACGGTCACCTGCGTTTCGAAACGGCGGCGTCGCTGGCGCTGGGCGGGCTGCTGCTGGCGGTCGGCGCGGGCATGCTGTGGGCCGCGGTGGGCAAGCTGCAGCACCCCGGCGGCGCCCAGCCGGTGCAGGCGCTGGCGCTGTGGGTGGCGCTGGCCACGCTGGTTTCCAAGGAACTGCTGTTCCGCTACATGCTGGCGGTGGCGCGGCGCGTGCGTTCCGGCATGCTGGTCGCCAATGCCTGGCATGCGCGTTCCGATGCGGCTTCGTCGCTGGTGGTGGCGCTGGGCATCGGCGGCAACCTGCTCGGCTACCACCTGCTGGACCCGGTGGCGGCGATCGTGGTCGGGCTGATGGTGGCGCGCATGGGCCTGCGCTTCGGCTGGGATGCGCTCAGCGACCTGATGGACCGCGCCGCGGACGAGGAAACCGTCGCGGCAATCGAGGCGACCCTGCTCGGCACGCCGGGCGTGCAGGGCCTGCATGACCTGCGCACGCGCAAGATGGGCGACCAGGTGCTGGTCGACGTGCATCTGGAGATCGACGGCTTCCTGACCGTGGCGCAAGGCCATGCGATCGCGGTCGAGGCACGCCGCCGCGCGCTCGCGCATCACCATGTGCTCAACGTGATGACACACGTCGATCCGGTATACGTCGCCAGCACCGCCGCCGCTGGCTAGGCAGTTGTGGACATCTGCGCCCGCGCCTGGGGATAACTTGCCTGACAAGCTGTGCCCCGCCTGGGGGCGCGCTGTGGGACGTATACGAACAACCATCGGGCCGTCGCCGCGGACGTATACGCCAGCGGCTGGCTATCCACGTATACGCGCGCGCTGCAGCCAGGGTTATCTTTCCTGCAAGTCCTTGAGCCGAAAGGGGAAAGGTGACTTATCCACGGCCCAGCGATGGGTTTACCTACTACTACTATGTTTACATATGTAAACAATGTAAGAACCATCACAAGGACCATTGCATCGATCGCAGCAGGCGTTAACGCGGCACCTTGAACGCCCGGCGCGCCCGTATCACCTCCGCCCGCGTCGCGCAGCCTTCCTGGTGATCGTTGACCAGGCCCATTGCCTGCATCAGCGCGTACATGGTGGTCGGTCCGACAAAGCGCCAGCCGCGCTTCTTCAGGTCCCTGGACAGCGCCGTCGATTCGGGCGAGATCGCCATGGTGCGCAGCACTTCGGGCGTCAGCATCTCGGGCCGGCTGGCCGGATCGGGCTCGAAGCGCCAGAAATAGGCCGCCAGCGACGATTCGGTTTCGAGCAGCTCGCGCGCCCGCTGCGCATTGTTGATGGCGGCCTCGATCTTGCCGCGGTGGCGCACGATGCCGGCATCGCCGAGCAGGCGCTGGATATCGCGCTCGCCGAAGCGAGCCACCTTGTCGATGTCGAAGTTGGAGAAGGCCTTGCGGAAGGCCTCGCGCTTGCGCAGGATGGTCAGCCAGCTCAGGCCCGACTGGAAGCCCTCCAGGCACAGCTTCTCGAACAGGCGCCGGTCATCCGCGACCGGGAACCCCCACTCGTGGTCGTGGTAGTGGCAATAGTCTTCCAGCGTGCCGCACCAGCCGCAGCGCACCGGCGCTGCCGGCGCTTCCTTCTTGCTTGTCATGCGTAACCTTTCTCCCTTTTCGGTGGATCCCGGCGCGGTGGTCGCTCAAGTGGCTGCTCAAGTGGCTGCTCAACCGGCTCGCGGCGCGCCGCATTTGCTGCGATCATGCCCGCACCTGAGACATTGCGGAAGGCTGAAAATGGACATGCGATTGACGACCCTGGATGAAGACGGCTGGGAACTGGATGACGGCGAACCCATTGCCGCCGCCCATCCCGACACCTTCTGGATCCCGCCCCGCGAGGAACGTGACGCGCTGGCCCCGGGGCAGCAGGTCAAGCTGATCTTCCGCATCCTGGTGGCGGACGAAGACGGCAGCGAGGAGGTCCATGTCGAGCGGATGTGGGTGATCGTGACCGGGCGCGAGGGCAGCCTCTATACCGGCGAACTGGATAACCAGCCGTACTGCACCGACGAGATGGCGCCGGGCATGCCGCTGTGCTTCGAGGCGCGGCACGTGATCCATATCTTCCGGGAAGGGCAGGACGAGTCGTAGGCGCCGATTCTCAAAAGCTGGCCGCCAGCCCGAGCGACACCCCGGACACGTTGTTGCCGAATACATAGCGCACCACGGCCCTGATGCGCGTCACGAACACTTCATGCGCGCTGGTATCCAGCTCCAGCCCGGTGCCGAGCGTGGTCAGGTAGTTGAAGCCGAGAATGCCTGCCTGGCTGCCGAAATAGTGCGAATGCGACAGCTCCAGCACATAGCGCACCGGCCGGTCGAGCGCGCGCAGGCCGGTCGGTGCCCGCCAGCGCGCCCACAGGTTGGCGGTCTGCGCCGTCGCCGAACCGGTCACCGCACTGGAGGAGCCGCCGAAGCTCTGCAAATGGATGCTGGTGTAGCGCAGCTCGACGTCGACTTCGTAGTTCTCGCGGTAGTGCTCCCAGTCCAGCATCAGCGCGCCGCCCAGACCGTACGCGTTCAGGCTGCCGCCATCGAGGAAGTCGATCTGGCGGTCGGTGGCCTGCTCCACCGCGAACTTGCCGATCGACAGGTCGCTCGAGACATTGCCCAGCGAAAAATTGAAGATCGGCCGGATCACCAGCTCCTTGTTGGCGGTGATGGGGAAATCCCAGCCGATGCCGATGGTGCCCGAGAACGTGTTCCACCGGGTCGGGATGGAGCGCGATTCGCTGCCGTTGCTGGCAACAAAGGTGGGATCGTAGCGGCTGTAGGCGATCGCGCCTTCCAGGTAGAGCGGGAACGACTTGCTGATGGTGAAGCCGCCGCCGAGCTGCGACATGACGACGCCGGGGTCATCGGTGCTGGCGTTGTTGATCGACAGCGAGCTGGAGGTCAGGTCGGGCACCACCGAATACGCCATCAGCGACAGCACCGCGTTGGCGTGCCGTTGCACGTTGGCACCGACCAGCTGCAGTCCGTTGCCGGCCTGGGCGTGCGCGGTCCCCGTGGCCAGCAAGCCGAGCGCCGCCGCCGCGGCGCGCCAGCGGGCCGCGCGGCGCAGGCTGGCGCGAAGCCGGGCAGTCGGCAGGCGTACGGACATGGGTATTCCCCCCTTGCTCACGGCTTACACGGCTCACCTGGCGCGCCGCGAGGCGGCAGCCGTCCGACGCAATTCTAGCCATGCGGGCAGGCGTGGGAACGATGCGCAAAAGTTTTCAGATCGGTTTGCCGAGGCGTTGAATCGGGCGCGGAAGCGGCAATGCCCGGATCAGGATGCCGGATGACGGCGAGGTGTCCGCTGTGCGCCCGCACCGCCTGCACCGCCCACACCGCCCGCATTGCTCTCGTCGGCCGCTTCGGACCTGGCAGCCGGCGCCGGCCGGTGGCGGCCCAGCCACAGCATCAGCGCGCTGCCGGCCCAGCCGGCAACAAACACCGTGTCGCCGGCCTGGTTCAGCCACTCAGCGGCATCCGGCTGGCCGGCGAGCGACCACAGCCACTGCGCCGGCAGCCTGGCCGCGATCCACAGCGCGACCGCCGGCACGCTGCCGTAGACGCCCGGCTGCCACCAGGCGGGAAGGGGGAAGCGCCGCCCGGGGCGGCGCAGCAGGTTCGGTACCACGATGTCTCCGGCCACCGGGCACGCGTGGTGTGCTGGCGGCGTCATGCGTTGGCGGAGGGGCTTGCCGGGCGCGGCACTTGTCCCTCGGCTGCATCATAGGGCGCGGTGTCCGGTGGCGTCCCGGTGCCCATGCGGCGGTGTGTGGCCCAGCCCACGTCGCGCGCGCCAGTTCAGTTTTTTTGCATGAAAGATGCACAAAAGCGGGGCATGCCGGCAGCCGATCTTTGCCAAACTCAATGGCAAATACACCGATCCATGAGACCCGACGCCATGCTTCCCGCCCTGTATATCTCGCACGGTTCGCCCATGCTCGCCATCGACCCCGGTCCGACCGGCGCAGCCTTCGACGCACTTGGCGAGCGGCTGCGCGCGCAGCCGCCGCGCGCGGTGCTGGCAGTGTCGGCGCACTGGATCTACAGCACGCTGGCGGTGAGCAGCCGCGAGCGCCAGGAAGCCTGGCACGACTTCGGCGGCTTTCCGCGCGAGTTGTACGCGCTGCGCTACGATGCCCCGGGCTCGCCGGCGCTGGCCGCGCGCGTCAAGGCGCTGGTTGAGGCCGCTGCCATTCCCGGCGCGGGGTTTGTCGGCGAGGACGACGAACGGCCGCTCGACCACGGCGCCTGGATGCCGATGCGGCACTTCTTCCCGAACGCCGACGTACCGGTGGTGCAGCTCGCGCTGAATCCCTACCTGTCGCCTGCCATCCAGATCGAGATCGGCCGCGCCCTGGCGCCGCTGCGAGAGGAAGGCGTGCTGGTGCTGGCCTCGGGCAGTTTCACGCACAACCTGCAGGAGGTGTTCGGCAGTGGCAGCCGCCGCGACCAGCACGGGCCGCAGCCCGAGCCCTATGTCGAGGCCTTTCGGGGCTGGATGCGCGACGCGCTGGACGAGGCGCTGGCCACCGGCGACACCCGGTGCATTGCCGACTACCGTGCGCAGGCCCCGTACGCCCGCCGCGCGCACCCGACCGATGAGCATCTGCTGCCGTTCTACGTGGCGCTGGGCGCAGCGCTGGGGCCGCGGACCGCAGGCGCGGGTACGCCGGCAGCCCGCGTGGCCCGCGTGGCGGATGAGGTCACCTACGGCGTGCTGGCGATGGACAGCTTCGTGTTCGAGGGAATAGGCACCGGCACGCCGCTGCGCGCGGCCGCCTGAGTTGTTTTCCGCCGCGGCTCGGCAGCGCTACGGCGCGGCACCCGCCAGGCGCAGCAGCCCGCGCCGGTGCAGCGCGTAGCCGAACGCCAGCAGTGCGGCCAGGGCCAGCGCCAGCATTACCCACAGCATCAGCCAGTAGCCGCCCGCGGCCCGCCACAGCAGCGCGCCCAGCCACGGCGCGGCGGCCTGCATCAGCAGCACCGGCGTCATCATCAGGCCGTTCAGCGTGGCGTAGTGGTGGGGCGAGATCAGTTCGGGCATGGCCATCGCGCGCAGCATGGTGTTGACGCCGTTGGCGCAGCCGTAGAGCACGGCGGCCACCATCAGCCAGGCGCCGTGGCCGAGCGCGAAGCACAGCAGCCCAGTGCTCATCAGCACGTAGACCGGCAGCGACAGCCGCACCGGGTGGCGCACCGCCGCGCGCATCATCAGCATGCGGCCCACTACCTGCGCCGGGCCGATCAGCGCTGCCACCGCCAGCTGCTGCGACACCGGCAGGCCTTTCTCGGTCAGCATCGGAATCAGGTGCGCGCCCAGCAGCGAGGCCACCACCGCGGTCGCGGTGAAGGCCAGCACCACGGCCCAGAACACCGGCTGGCGCAGCGCGGCGCGCGCGATGCCGGCGCTGCCCGCGTCGGCGCCGGCCGTCGGCGTGCCGGTGTAGGTGGGATGCATGGCATAGCGCATGCGTGCGTGCAGCGGCGCGCAGACCAGCAGGTTCAGCAGCGCGAAGCCAACCAGCGTGGGCCGCCAGCCGACATGCAGCACCAGCCATTGCGCCAGCGGCACGAAGATCGTGCTGGCGAAGCCGGCCATCAGCGTGACCACCATGATTGGCTTCTGGTACTGGTCGCCATAGGCCTGGCGCAGCACCACGAAGGCGGGCTCGTACAGCGTGGTAGCCATGGCCAGCCCGATCGGCACCCACATCAGCAGGAATACCGAGGGGGAGGGCGACCACGCCCATAGCAGCAGCCCCAGGCCGGCCAGCACCGAACCGGCGCCCATCACCCTGCGCGCGGGTGCGCGGTCCAGCAGCCGGCCCACCGCGAACGAGCACGTCGCCCACACCAGCAGCCCCAGCGAATAGCCGCCCGCCAGGAACGGCCTGGACCAGCCCGTACTGCGGATCATCGGCTCGATGAACACGGTGAAGGCGAAAAACAGCGTACCCCAGGAGATGGTCTCGGTCAGGCCAAGGATCCAGACCAGCCGGCGTGGCGGCGTGGCCGGCTGCGCGGGGCTGGAGCCGGAGGGAGAACTGGCGGTACTGGCAGCGTCCGGACCGGAGCTGGCTTCTAGTGTTGTCATGGCGGGCCCCGGCGGGGGGAGTCGCCATGGCTGGCGGCGCGCGGGGCCAGTGGCAAATTGTAGCGATCCTGCGCGCGCGCTGCCCACGCTGCGGTAACGGTGCGCGCCTTTACTGTGCGGTCACCGGCGGACCCTTCAGTTCGACCACGTTGCCGTCCGGGTCGCTGACGTAGAGCGACGGGCCTTTGCCTTCGGCGCCGAAGCGCTGCGCGACTTCGCTGGCCTGCACGCCTTGCCGGGACAGCCAGGCGCGCAGCGCGGGCTCGTCGAACGGCTCGATGCGCAGGCAGAAATGGTCCAGGTTGCGCCCTTCCGCGCCCGGTCCCGCGCCGCCGGCGCTGCCCAGCGGGCCGTCCAGCGAGACCAGGTCGATCAGCGCGCTGCCCGCGCGCAACTGCGTGAGGCCGAAGTCGGGCTGCTCGCGCTCGATGCTGCAGCCCAGCACGTCGACGTAGAAACGCCGCAGCGCGTCCACATTGGCGGTGCGCAGCACCAGGTGGTCGAGATCGAGGATGCGGAACATGGCGGGCGTCAGTGGTGCAGGCCGTCGTAATCGATGACCTTCAGGCTGTCCAGGTCGACATCGTCCAGGCAGCGCACGTTCACCGCCGCCATCGGCTTGCCATCCTTGTCCTGGCCATCGGCGTACGGGCCGCAGCCGCACACCGGGCAGAAGCGGTGCGCAATCTTCATGGTGTTGAAGCGGTACGTCGATGCATTGCTCTCCGGCGTTTCCAGCTTGAACGTCGCGCGCGGCACGAACCACAGCAGGTGGCCGCGCCGGCGGCAGATCGAGCAATTGCAGCGGATCACGCTGGGAATGCTGTCGGCCTCGACTTCGAAGGCAATGTTGCCGCAGTGGCAGCTTCCGTTGAAAGTCATGTCGTCTCCTTGAGCGTCGGTCTGTTGCCGCGGTGAACCGGTGGTGCGCCGCAATATGCCGGCACATTGTTAGCTTTTTGACAGTGTAGCGCCGCTGCGGGTGCCACAATGCCAGCACAACATGACGAGCGGATGTGCGGCCCTCGCGCACCCTCCCACAAAAGGAGACCAGCATGAGCGACACCCACGCGCCTGCGCGCGCGAGCTTCAGCCATATGGAGCACGGCACCCGCGAGGACTGGGCGGCCATTTCCGCCGAGTTCATGCCGTATGCGCGGGCGCTGCCGGACCGCGTGCTGGCGCACCTGCGGCTGCTCGACGGCGATTGCGGAGGCTTCCCGGTGGACCGCCTCACGCATTCGCTGCAGACCGCGACCCTCGCGCACCGGGACGGGCAGGACGAGGAATACGTGGTCTGCGCGCTGCTGCACGATATCGGCGATACGCTCGGCAGCTTCAACCATCCCGATATCGCGGCCGCGATCCTGAAGCCGTTCGTCAGCGCCGAGAACCTGTGGATGGTGGAAAAGCATGGCGTGTTCCAGGGCTATTACTTCTTCCATCACCTCGGCCTCGACCGGAACCTGCGCGAGCAGTACCGCAGCCAGCCGGAGTTGTTCGAACGCACGGCCGAGTTCTGCCGCAAGTACGATGCGGCGGCGTTCATGACGGACTACGACACGCTGCCGTTGTCGTTCTTCGAGCCGATGGTGCGGCGGGTCTTGTCGCAGCCGAAGCATTCGATGTATGTGAAGCCGGGGGAGAAGGAACTGGCGCGGCCGTAGGCGGATCGATTGTGTTCCCCGCTTCCCTCACGGGGAGAGGGGAGGAACAGCGGGGAGATTTAAAGGCTCTTGCCCTACGCCGCACGCTGCGCCGTCTCCGGATGCCTGAATTGCTCCAGCAGTTTCGTCCAGCGCCCACGCACCGCTTTCAGGTTGTTTTCCTTCACGTGCCCGAATCCCCGGATATCGTCCGGCAGGTTGGCCAGCGCCACGGCGGTGTCGTGGTTGGCGGCATTCAGGCCCGCCACCAGTTCATCCAGCAAGGCACGGTATTCGCCGATCAGCGCGCGCTCGGTGCGGCGCTCCTCGGTCTTGCCGAAGACATCGAACATGCCGCCGCGCAGGCCCTTCATCTTCGCCAGCACGCGGAACAGCGTCATTGTCGACGGACCGAACCTGCGCTTGACCAGGTGCCCCTTGTCGTCGCGCTTGGCCGTGGTCGGCGGCGCCAGCCAGAAATTGAGCTGGTAGTCCTTGCCCGGTTCGCCTTCGAACTGCGCGCGCAGCTTGTCGAGGAAGACGGGATCGGTGTAGAGCCGCGCCACCTCGTACTCGTCTTTGTACGCCATCAGCTTGGCCAGGTTGCGCGCCGCGGCCTCGGTCAGCGGCAGCGGCTTGCCGCTGCCTGCCAGCGCGCTTTCGGCCGTGCGCACGCGCTCGACCGCTTCGCGGTAGGTGCGCGCGTAGGCGGCGTCCTGGTAGGCCGTCAGATGTTCCATGCGGCGGGCGATCAGCTTCTCCAGCATCGCGCCGGTCGAGCTTGGCAGCTTGACCACTTCCGCGCCTTCGGCGGTGGTCTGCAGCTTGCCGGTCAGCGACAGCACGTGCTCCGGGTCGTGCGCCATGTGGCGGCCCCAGTCGAACGCGGCCTTGTTCTTCTCGACGGCCACGCCGTTGAGTTCGATGGCGCGCTCAAGTGCCTGCAGCGTCAGCGGGATCCAGCCCTTTTGCCAGGCGTAACCCAGCACCAGCGGGTTGGTGTAGATGGCATCGCCCAGCAGCGCCACGGCCAGGCCGCTGGCGTTGATGAAGTCGCACTTCTCGCCGACGGCGTTGCGCACGTCCTGTTCGGCCGATACGCCCGGGAACTGCCACTTCGGGTTCTTGATGAACTCGGCGGTGGGCGTCTGCGCGGTATTGACCACGGCGCGCGTGCGGCCCGCCTGGGTCTTGGAGATGACTTCATCGGTGGCCGATACGATGGCATCGCAGCCGATCACCAGGTCGGCTTCTCCCATCGCGATGCGTGTTGCGTGCAGGTCATCGGGGCGCGCGGCCAGCTGCACGTGCGACAGCACCGCGCCGCCTTTCTGCGCCAGGCCCGCCATGTCGAGCACGGTCACGCCCTTGTTTTCCAGGTGCGCCGCCATGCCCAGCAGACCGCCGATCGTCACCACGCCCGTGCCGCCCACGCCGGTCACCAGGATGCCGTACGCGCGGCGAATCGCCGGCAGCTCCGGCGCAGGCAGTGCGGGCAGGCTGTCCATCGACACGCCGTGCTGCTCGGGCTTGCGCACCTGTGCGCCCTCGGCCGAGACAAAGCTCGGGCAGAAGCCGTTCAGGCACGAGAAGTCCTTGTTGCACGACGACTGGTTGATCTGGCGCTTGGTGCCGAAATCCGTCTCCAGCGGCTCCACCGACAAACAGTTCGACTTGACCGAGCAATCGCCGCAGCCTTCGCACACCGCGTCATTGATGAAGACGCGGCGCGCCGGGTCTTCCATCGTGCCGCGCTTGCGGCGGCGGCGCTTTTCGGTGGCGCAGGTCTGGTCGTAGATCAGGATGGTGCAGCCCGGCACGTCGCGCAGCTCGCGCTGCACGCTGTCGAGCCGGTCGCGGTGATGGATGTCGATGCCCTGGGGCAGCTTGATCGCCGCGTTGTACTTCTCCGGCTGGTCGGTGACGATGACGATCTTCTTCGCGCCCTCGCTGTGCACCTGCCAGGCGATGTCCTGCACCGACAGCTGGCCGTCCACCGGCTGGCCACCGGTCATCGCCACCGCGTCGTTGTACAGGATCTTGTAGGTGATGTTGACGCCCGCTGAAATGGAAGCGCGGATCGCCAGCAGCCCGGAGTGGAAGTACGTGCCATCGCCCAGGTTGGCGAACACATGCTTGTCGCCCGCGAACGGCGCCTGGCCGATCCACGCCACGCCCTCGCCGCCCATCTGGCTGAAGGTGCTGGTATTGCGGTCCATCCACACCGTCATGTAGTGGCAGCCGATGCCTGCCAGCGCGCGCGAGCCCTCCGGCACGTTGGTCGAGGTGTTGTGCGGGCAGCCCGAGCAGAACCACGGCTTGCGTTCCGCGGTCACGCGCGGGGTAGCCAACGCCTTTTCCTTGGCCTCGATGATGGCCAGGCGCGCGGTGATGCGCGCACGCACGTCCATCGGCAGCTCGAACTTGTCCAGCCGCGTGGCGATGGCCTTGGCGATGATCGACGGCGACAGCTCATAATGCGCCGGCAGCAGCCAGTTGCTCTGCGGGATCGACCATTCGCCGCCGGCGTTGTCCTTTTCGTCGAACTTGCCGTAGACCTTGGGGCGCACGTCGTCGCGCCAGTTGTACAGCTCTTCCTTGAGCGCGTACTCCATGATCTGGCGCTTTTCTTCGACCACCAGGATTTCCTGCAGGCCCTCGGCAAACGCCCGCGCGCCATGCGCTTCCAGCGGCCACACGCAGCCGACCTTGTACAGGCGGATGCCGATCTGCGCGCAGGTGGCGTCATCCAGGCCCAGGTCGGCCAGCGCCTGGCGCGTATCCAGGTAGGCCTTGCCGCCGGTCATGATGCCGAAGCGCGCGTGCGGCGAATCGATTTCGATGCGGTCCAGCTTGTTGGCGCGCACATAAGCCAGGCCCGCGTACCACTTGTAGTCGAGCAGGCGCGCTTCCTGTTCCAGCGGCGGATCGGGCCAGCGGATATTCAGGCCGCCCGGGGGCATGATGAAATCCTCCGGCAGCGCGATCTGCACGCGGTGCGGGTCCAGTTCCACCGAGGCCGACGATTCCACCACATCGGTCACGCACTTCATCGCCACCCACAGGCCGGAATAGCGGCTCATGGCCCAGCCGTGCAGGCCGTAGTCCAGGTACTCCTGCACGTTCGACGGATACAGCACCGGCAGCCCGCAGGCCTTGAAGATGTGCTCGGACTGGTGCGCCAGCGTCGACGACTTGGCCGAGTGGTCGTCACCGGCCAGCACCAGCACGCCGCCGTGCTTCGACGACCCGGCCGAGTTGGCGTGCTTGAACACGTCGCCGGTGCGGTCCACGCCCGGCCCCTTGCCGTACCACATGCCGAATACGCCATCGAATTTGGCGTCGGGGTACATGTTGACCTGCTGCGAGCCCCACACCGAGGTCGCGGCGAGGTCCTCGTTCAGCCCGGCCTGGAACACGATGCTGTGCGCGGCAAGGTGCTTTTTGGCCTTCCATAGCGACTGGTCCAGCGCGCCCAGCGGCGACCCGCGGTAGCCGGAGATAAAGCCGGCGGTGTTCAGCCCGGCGGCGCGATCGCGCTCCTGCTGCAGCATGGGCAGGCGTACCAGCGCCTGCGTGCCGCTGATGTAGATGCGGCCACGCTCCAGCGTGTATTTGTCGTCGAGGGAAACATTAGCGAGCGCGCTGCGGATGGCGTCGCTGACCGGGGTGGTCAGTGGGGCATTCATAGGTGCTCCTCTATGGGGCGTCTTGTCGGGATCACCGACACCTACAGTTGTGGGCAATCGCCTCGCGGCCTCTTGTGGAGGCGTTGGGCGGCTGTGTCTCTGCGCGGCATGGTAGCACCGCCGTGCGGTCGGCGGTACCTTGCAGCGCAGCACGAAACATGCCCGCGGCAACCGTGATTTCCCGTATGGACAGGGGTTCGCGTGTACACTGCGTTGCATCGAGAACGCCGGCGCTGCCGCCCCGCAGTCTTCGATGCACCACATCTGCCGCGCCAGCCTGGTGCAACCTGATTTTCGATTGCCCGTCTCATGCACGGGCAAACCAGCGAATACCCGAACATGACCAATTCCCCCCGCCAGGGCACCGCGACCCTGGCCGTGCTGATCGACGCCGACAACGCGGCGCCCGCCATCGTCGAAGGCCTGCTGGCCGAAGTCGCCAAGTACGGCGTCGCCGCCGTCAAGCGCATCTACGGCGACTGGACCCGGCCCAACCTGGCCGGCTGGAAGGAGCGGCTGCTGTCGCATTCGATCCAGCCGATCCAGCAGTTCCGCTACACCGTCGGCAAGAACGCCACCGACAGCGCCATGATCATCGACGCCATGGACCTGCTGTACACCGGGCGCTTCGACGGCTTCTGCATCGTTTCCAGCGACAGCGACTTCACCCGGCTGGCCTCGCGCATCCGCGAGCAGGGGCTGATCGTCTATGGCTTCGGCGAGCGCAAGACACCCAAGCCCTTCGTCACCGCCTGCGACAAGTTCATCTACTCCGACGTGCTGCGTGCCGAGGCCGACACCGAAGGCGCGGACGAAGCGGCCGCGCCCACGCGCAAGCGCAGCACCGGCGAACTGCGCCAGGATTCGCGCCTGGTGCGCCTGCTGCAGAGCGCGGCGCAGGCCGTGTCCGATGAGGACGGCTGGCTGACGCTGGGCAGCATGGGCAACCACATCGCCAAGCAGGCGCCGGAATTCGACTCGCGCAACTATGGCTACGGCAAGCTCTCGGAGCTGGTGGCGGCGACCGGGCTGTTCGAGGTGGAAACGCGCAACGGCGGCAACAACAAGACCATCTGGATCCGGCTGAAGAAGCGCGGCAAGGGCGGCGGCGAGCAGCAACAGCGGCCGTCGCAGCAGCAACCCGCACCTCAGCCCGAAGCGGCGCGCCGCAATCCCATCCCGGCGCCGGTGGAAAGCCCCGAGCCGGCCCCCGAACCGGCGGCTGTCCAGCCGGCATTCCTGGCCGACGACGCGCCCCCGTTCGTTGCTGCGGACGTCGTGCAGCCCGAGCCCGAACCGGTGCCACCGCTCGAAGCCGCGCCCCAGCCCGATCCCGATCCCAAGCCCGATGCGGAACCCAAGTCCCGCAGCCGCAAACGCCCAGCGCGCCGTCCGGAAGTAACGTTGAGCGAGACGCCGTGGCCGATCGACCAGTCGGTGTTTGCGGCGCCGGGAGCGACGGTGTTGACGGCGACGGTGGGGGCGGGGCCGGAAGTGGCGGCGGAACAGGAAGGAGTCGCCGAAGTGGTAGCCGAAGTGGTAGCCGAGGCGGTGGCCGAAGCGGCAGCTGCACCGGCACCGGCACGGAAGCCGCGCAAGCGGCCTAGCAAGAAGACTGCACCAGCCGCGGAGTAACTGAGCGCGGCGGTTTGCTCCCTCTCCCGCACGCGGGGGAGGGGAGCCTGTGCGAGCGGCGTCAGGCAAACAGACGCCACTGCTATATCCCACCTAACGCACCAGCTGATTGATCTCGATGATCGGCATCAACACCGCCAGCACGATCAACAGCACCACCACCCCCATCGTCAGGATCAGCAGCGGCTCCAGCAAGCTGGTCAGGAACAGCGTGCGCCGTTCCAGCTCCTGCGCCTCGCCTTGCGCGGCCCGGTCCAGCATCACCGGCAGGTTGCCGGTCGCCTCGCCCGAGCGGATCAAATGCACCAGCACCGGCGGAAACTGGTTCTGCGCCGCCAGCGCGCGCGCCAGCGATGCGCCTTCACGCACGCGCGTATTGGCATCTTCCACGTTGGCACGCAATGCCTCGTTGGTCAGCGTCTCGCCGGCCGCCTGCAGGCTGCGCAGGATCGGCACGCCCGCCGACACCAGGATCGCCAGCGTGCCGGCAAAGCGTGCGGTGTTGTAACCGCGAATCAGCTTGCCGAACAGCGGCGCGGTCAGCAGCCACCGGTGCCATTCCAGCCGCACCGCCGGCTGCTTCAGCAGGCTGCGGACCGCCAGGGCAACCACGGCGATGAACGCCAGTGCCGCCCACCACCAGTTGCGCACGAAATCCGACAGCCACAGCATGATGATGGTGAGCGTCGGCAGCTTCTGCTTGGTGTTCGCAAACACGCTTACCACCTGCGGCACCACGTATGACAGCAGGAAGATCACGATCGCGAACGCGACCACCGTGACGATAGCCGGATAGGTGAAGGCAAGCCGGATCTTCGATGTCAGCGTATTGCGCGACTCGATATAGCCCGCCAGCCGCTCCAGCACCAGCCCGAGATGGCCCGAATGCTCGCCAGCCGAAACCAGCGCGCGGTAGATGTCCGGAAAGTCGCGCGGATGCTGCGCCAGCGCCACCGACAGCGAGCTGCCGCCCATCACCTCGGCTCGGATGCCGGCCAGCAGTTCATGCACGTACGGTCGTTCGGCCTGGTCGGCCAGCGCGCCGAGCGCTTCGTCCAGCGGCAGGCCGGCCACGATCAGGCTGGCGAGCTGGCGCGTGAACAACGCCTGCTCCTGCGTCGACAGCTTGCGCGCGAACAGCTGGCTGCCGCTGCGCGGCGCCAGCCCGGCCCCGGCCAGCGCATCGACGGTCAGCGGCGTCAGCCCGCGCGCGCGCAGTTGCGAGCGCGCCTGGCGCGCGCTGTCGGCCTCGATGACGCCGCGGTCGGTCTTGCCGGCGGCGTCGGCGGCTTCGTAGCGGAAGGCTGGCATCCGGTGTCTGCTCCGCCCTAGTCGCGCGTCACGCGCAGCACTTCCTCAAGCGAGGTCGCGCCGCTGTCGATCCAGCGCTGTGCGTCGCCGCGCATGGTGTGCATGCCGTGTGCCAGCGCCACCTGCTTGATGTCCGATTCCGGCGCCTGCCGGTGGATCATGGTGCGGATCTCGTCGCCGACGGTCAGCAGCTCGTAGACCCCCATGCGGCCCTGATAGCCCGACTGTCCGCACTTGTCGCAGCCGACCGGATGCCACACATGCTGCAGCGGCTTGCCCTGCGCGTGCAGCGCTTCGGCATCGACGGCGGTGACCTCGATCACTTCCTCGCGCTTGCAGTGCGGGCACAGGCGCCGTACCAGCCGCTGCGCCAGCACGCCCAGCAGCGACGACGACAGCAGGAACGGCTCGATCCCCATGTCGACCAGCCGCGTCACCGCCGAGGCCGAATCGTTGGTGTGCAGCGTCGCCAGCACCAGGTGGCCGGTCAGCGAGGCCTGCACCGCGATCTGCGCGGTTTCCAGGTCGCGGATCTCGCCGATCATCACCACGTCCGGGTCCTGGCGCAGGATCGCGCGCAGGGCCTTGCCAAAGGTCATGTCGATGCGCGGGTTGACCTGGGTCTGGCCGATGCCGTCGAGGTCGTACTCGACCGGGTCTTCCACCGTCATGATGTTGGTGGTGCGCGCATCCAGCCGCGACAGCGCGGCATACAGCGTGGTGGTCTTGCCCGAGCCGGTCGGCCCCGTCACCAGCACGATGCCGTGCGGCTGCCGGATCAGGTGGTCGAAGCCGCGCAGCGTGTCGGGCGACATGCCCAGCTTCGCCAGGTCGAGCCGGCCGGCTTCCTTGTCGAGCAGGCGCAGCACCGCGCGTTCGCCGTGGCCGGTGGGCAGCGTCGACACGCGCACATCCACGGGCCGCCCGCCCACGCGCAGCGTGATGCGGCCGTCCTGCGGCAGGCGTTTCTCGGCGATGTCGAGCTGCGCCATGATCTTGATGCGCGAGATCAGCGCGCCGTGCAGCGCCTTCTTGGGCCGCACCACGTCGCGCAGCGTGCCGTCCACGCGGAAGCGCACCACCGACGACGACTCGAACGGCTCGATGTGGATATCCGATGCACCTTCGCGCGCGGCCTGCGTCAGCAGCGCATTGATCATGCGGATGATCGGCGCGTCGTCCTCGGACTCGAGCAGGTCTTCCACGGCAGGAATGTCCTGCATCAGGCGCGACAGGTCGACCTCGCCCTCGACTTCACCCACCACCTGCGCGGCGCTGCCGTCCTGGCGGTTATAGGCGTCGGACATGGCGCGCTCGAGCGCCTCCGGCTCCAGCACGCGCAGCCGCAGCGCGCCGTGCACCCGGGCGATTTCCGCCAGCGCGGTCGGGGAGGTGGCGCGGCTGACCCATACCTCCAGTCCGTCGGGGCGCTGGTGCGCGATCAGCAGCGGCGCTTCGCGCGCAAAGCCGTACGAAACCAGCCGCGCCGCCATCGGCGAGGGCGGTTCGAGCGTATCGAGGGGAGGGGTCTGGACTTCGCTCGCCATGGCAGGCCTCAGTTCTGGACAGCGCCCGCCGTGGCGGCTTCGCCGCGCTGGCTCAGCGGCTGCTGCACCGCCGCGGGCGGCGGCACCGGCTGCGGCTGTGCCGGCACGCCGGGCTGCTGCGGATTTTGCGGCAGCGTTTGCGGTAGCGTCTGCGGCAGCGTTTGCGGGATAGGCAGCGGCGCCGCCACCGGGCCGTTGGCGCGCGGATCGACGAACGGCGTGGCCGGCGCATCCGCAGGCGGCAGCAGCGGCGTGTTGGTGTCGCGCACCATGATGTTAGGCGATACAAAGCCCTGCTGCTGCGCGCGCATATAGTCGTAGCGGTCCGCCGTCAGGCGGTCGGCGGCACCCGCCGTGCGCATCACATACGGGCGCAGGAATACCAGCAGGTTGGTCTTGGAGCGGTTCTTGTTCTCGTAGCGGAACAGGCCGCCGATCAGCGGGATGTCGCCCAGCAGCGGCACCTTCTGCACGCCGTCGCCGTACGAATCCTCGATCAGGCCGCCGAGCACGATGATCTGGCCATCGTCGACCAGCACGTTGGTCTCGATCGAGCGCACATTGGTGGTCGGGCCCTGCACCTGTGACAGCGTGCCCGGCACCACCGACGACGACTCCTGGAATATCTGCATCTTGACCAGCCCGCCGTCGGTGATCTGCGGCTTCACCCGCAGCGTGATGCCGACGTCCTTGCGGTCGAAGGTCTGGAACGGCGTCACCGAGGCCGCGCCGCCGGTCTGCGCATACGAGCCGGTGGTGATCGGGATGTTCTGGCCGATCAGGATCTTGGCTTCCTCGTTCTCCAGCGTGATCAGGTTCGGCGTGGACAGCAGGTTGACGCTGCCGTTGGTGCCGAGCGCGCGCAGCAGCGCGCCCAGCCCCATCGCCCGGTTGACGATGCCCAGGTTCAGGCCGCCCACGTCCGGCACCAGCTGCTGCGCCGCAACGATGCCGGCGGCCTGGTTGCTGTTGTACAGTGCGCCGGCCAGGGTCAGGTTCAGGATGTTCTGGCCGCCGGTGCCGAAATTGGTGCCGGCAAAGACGTTGTTGTTGCCGCTCGACGAACTGATCAGCCCCTGCCACTGGATGCCGAGTTCGCTCGCCTGCGTGGCGGTGACCTCAACGATCATCGATTCGATATAGACCTGCGCGCGGCGCGCGTCGAGGTCGTCGATCACCCCGCGCAGGTTGCGGTAGACCGGCTCGCTGGCGGTGATGATCAGCGAGTTGGTCGACGGGTCGGCCTGGATGATGCCGCCGGTGGTCGGCTGCGTGCTGGTGCCGAACGATGCGGCGAAGGCCGAGTTGCCATAAGCACCGCCGCCGCCCATGCCGCTGGTGCCGCCGCGCATGCCGGTCTGCGTGCCGGTGGTGCCGCCGGTGAACTGGCCGCCGGCCGGTGTCGAGACATTGGTCATGCCGCCCGCGCCGGCGATGCCGCCCGGGGCACCGGCGCCGCCGGTGCCGGGCTGGGTCGAAGAGGCAAAGCTGCTGTCGGCCGCGACGATGGCGCGCAGCGTGGCGGCCAGCTTGACCGCATCGGCATTCTTCAGCGGCACCACCCAGATATTGCCGGGGCGGGCGTAGGGCTGGTCGAGCTTCTCGATCAGCTGGCGTGCCTGCTGCAGCCGCGCGCGGCTGGAGGCGCGGATCATCAGCGCGTTGCTGCGCGGCTCGGCCACGACGGACGTGCGCAGCGTGGCATCGGCGCCTGGCGCCGCGCCACCGCCCGCACCCGCGGCGGCGGGGTCGAGCAGCTTCTGCAGCACTTGCGCGGTGTCGCTGGCCAGCGCATGGCGCAGCGGCACCAGTTCGACCTCGCCCGAAGCGGGCGCGTCGATCGCGGCGATGATGCGCGCCAGCCGGCGCAGGTTGTCGGCGTAGTCGGTGATGACCAGCGTATTGTTGGCCGGGTAGGCGGTGATGGTGTTGTTGGGCGCGATCATCGGCCGCAGCACCGGCACCAGGTTGTTGGCCGACTCGTAGTTGAGCCGGAACACCTGCGTCACCACCTGGTCGCCGCGGCTCGGCGTCGCGCCGATCACCGTGGGCGAGCCCTGCAGCTTGGCGTCGGCCTCGGGCACGACCTTGGTGAAGCCGTTGCTCTCGACCATCGCGTAGCCCTGCATGCGCAGCACCGAGCCCAGCGTCTGCAGCGCCTGCGCGCGCGATACCGGCTGCTCGGTGACCAGGTTCACCGTGCCCTTCACGCGCGGGTCGATCACGAAGTTCTTGCCGGTGGCCTGTCCGACCGCCTTGATTACCGAGTCCAGGTCGGCATTGACGAAGTTGAGCACCACCTGGTCGCGGTTGGCCGGCGTGACGTCGGGCGGTGCCGGCGGCGTGCCCGTGGCGCGTGCGCCCGGCTGGGCCCACAGCGGCGCGGGCGCCAGCAGCGAGAGCCCGCACAGCAGGGCCACGGCGCGGGCGCAGGCGGTCTGGAAAACAGGTCGGGTGGCATGGGTTGTCATAGTCATTTCCGTACGCTCCTGGCGCTGCCTGGCATCAGAAGCGCAGCCTTGTCACGTTGTTGTCTCGTCGTCCCAGCAGGCTCAGCAGGCTGGTCAGTTGCGTTTGCGCATCGGGCTCGGCATGCGCGGTGCCTTCGAAGCGCGCCTGCCGGCCAAGTGTGCCGCTGCCCTCCAGGTGCAGCGGCCCGGCGATAGTACTCAGTTGCAGCTTGCCGCCGCCGGCGCCGCTCCAGTCGATCTCGGCACGGTAACTGCCGAGCGGGCGCAGCCGGCTGACCGCGGACGACACCTGCTCGATGCGCAGCGTGACATGGCCGCGCATGCCACTTCCGTCACCTTTCTGGCCGGAAAAGCTGCCTTGCAGCGTCGACCAGTCCGCACGCATCAGGCCATCCGGGCGCAGCGTATTGAACGGTGCGCCGATGCCCTCCAGCAGCGATGCCGGCAGCCGCATCGCCCCGGACTGCACGGTCCAGCCGCCCGGCGTCGCGGTGATCGCCACCGGCGCGGCCATGGCTTCGGTGTGCGTCACCACCGCGCGCGCGGTGCCGGCTAGCAGCGGCCAGAACGCCAGCGTCCATTGCAGCCGGCCCGGCAGCACCGTGGCCGTCTGGCTGCCGGCGCCGGCCGACAGCGCCAGCGTGGCGCTGCCGCGCCACAGCGAGCCGCTGGCATCGGCCAGCAGGACCCGTCCCTGCGTCTGCGTGGCCACGCGCTCGGCGATCCACGCGGCCGGCAGCATCGCCACCACCGTTACCGCGGCGCTGGCCAGTCCCAGCGCGAGCCAGCGCAGGCGCCGCCACGCACCCGGCTGGCGCAGCTTGCGGCGCGGCAGCCGCAGCGTTTCCAGCCGTACCATCAGCTGCGGCCGCCCGGACCCTGCAGGGTCGCGCTGACATTGACCAGCGCCGTGGCGCCGACATAGACGATGCGGGCGTCGATCACTTTCATGCGCTGCTGCTGGCGCACGTCCTGCAGCCAGCTGCTGAATGCGCCGAAGGGCACCTTGTCGAGCTGCACCTGGACATTGTTGTCGGCGCCGGCGGCGAGCCGGGCCGCCTTCAGGCCGTGCTGGCCCAGGCTGTCCTGCAGCGCCTGCGTCAGCGCGTCGCCGCGCAGCGCCGGTGCCGGCGTGGCCTTGAGGCCGCGCGCTTCCTGCGCCAGCGTTGCCATTTCGGCCAGGTCGGCGCGCATCTGCGGCAGGCCGCGCGCCACGCGCTGGCGGCCTTCGGCGGCCGGCTCCCACAGCAGCGTGTAGCCGATCACCAGCACCAGCACCGCGCCGCCGCCGGCCAGGATGGCCTGCTCGCGCGGGTTGCGCGCCGACCAGAACGCGTTGAAGCGTTCCTGCCAGGCCTGCGGCACGCTCGGGCGCAGCCGCGCCAGGCGGGCGCGCAGTGCGGTGGGACCGGCGGCGCGGGCCTGGCCTGGCGTCTGCTTTCGGGCGGAGTCTTTCATGGCATCCATGCGTATCGTGCTGCCGCGCTCACAGGCCCGGCCTGACGGTCCAGCGCGAGCCCGGCGTCACCGGCGTGGCGCTGCCCGTCGCGCCACCTGCCGCTGCGCCTGCCGCACCACCGGTCTTGTCTTCTTCCATCTGCAGGCCGGCCTGGCGCGCGGCATTGCGCAGACCGGCAATGTCCGTGCCTGGCTTGAGCGTCACGACCAGCATGCGGCCGCGGTATTCCAGCGCCTGCAGCGCATCGGGCGGCAGCCGGCGCGCGGCCTGGGCAAAGCGGTCGGCCAGCGGCAGGAAGTCTTCCGGCGTGCTGCGGCCGCTGGCGATGCGCAACTGCTCGACCTGCCGGCGCATCTGCAGCGGCGCGTCCAGGATGGCCTGGGTCTGCGGGAAGGCGCTGCGCAAGGCCTGCTGCTGCGCAGCTTCCACGCGCTGCTGCTCGTTGCGCAGCAGCAGCCAGTGGATGTTCATGCCCAGCACCTGCACCAGCACGATGCCGGCCAGCAGCGCCAGCGGCACCCGCCATGCCGCCAGGTTCCAGCGGTCGGCGCGGCCCTGCGCGAACTCGAACTGCGCCAGGTCCAGTGCCGGCTCGCGCAGGCACGCCTGCGCGCCTTCGATCCACAGCGGCCAGCCGGCGCGCGCGGCGCCGCGCAGTGCGGGAATCGGTGCCGCTGCGGCGGCTGCGGCGTCGGCATACCAGGTGCCGTCGGGCGCCAGCGCCTGCCAGGCAGCGAGCGCGTCGCCGCCCAGCACCAAGCCGTAGCCGGCGTGTGCGCCGGTGCGCACGGTCAGTTGCCACTGGCTGGCCAGCGCGGCGGCTGGCTCGGTGGCGCTGTCGAGCAGTCCGCCGCCGTCGGCCAGGGCGCTGGCGGCGGACTCGACCACCAGCGTGGCGGGCTCGTCCGGTACGGCTTCCTCCGTCGGGCGCAGCGTGGGCTCGGCTCCGGGCGCCTCGGTTATGGGTGCCTCGGTTATGGGTGCCTCGGTTATGGGTGCCCCTGCCGCTGCCAACGGCACGCACAACTGCGCCGGCAGCACATGGCGGCGGCGATGGCGGTGTTCGGCAAAGGCATCGAGCACGGCCCGCAGCCAGGCTCGGTCGGCCACCATCAGCAGTCGCCGGCGCGGGCCGCGAATCGCGGCGCTGCCGTCGAGCACAGGCCCCACGCCGATATGGCAGGGCTGGGCGTCGCTGGCGAGCGCGTCTTCGATCAGGTTGGGCAGCGCCTGTTTCAAACGCGCCGGCGGCAGCGGCGGCACGGCGGCCGTGGTCAGCAGCACGTCGCTGGCCGCCAGGATCAGCACCAGGCGTTCGGCAGCGGGCAGGTCGGCGATGCGGGCGTGGCCTTCGCGCAACACTTCAGGGGCCGTGCTGCCGGGTCCGCGCCGCGCGGCGTCGGTGCGCACAAGCGCGAACGGCAGGACGCCGAACTGCCAGGGTTGCGGCTGATCGTGCGGCCGGAGCGGCAGGCGGACATACAGGGTGGTGCTCAAGTTTTCCTTAACGTGGCGTCAGTGGCGTCAATGGCGGGACATGGAGGAAAAAACCCGGGAAGGCGCATTGCCGCGTGGCGCCTCGCTCGCGCCAGCGTCGCAGCATACCTTGCCTGTGTGACTAAACCGCGTCAATACCATTCTCCCCGGTTGCCAGCGCCTGCAAATCGCGCCGCCCATGCCTGCTTCGTGCGCGTTGTATCAGACATTCAGCGCAGGTCTGGCAACCGGTCGGCATCCTGTATCCAGACCACACGCGTGGTATTGGTGGCACCCAGCGGCTCGCCGCGGAAGATCAGCGAGACCTGCAGCCGGCTGGCGCGTTCGTGGCGAACCAGCCCGTAGACCAGGAAATAGTGCGTGCGCACGTCGATCATATTGGCCAGGCTGGTGCTGTCGGCCTGGGGCGCGACCGCCGCCAACTGGGTCTGCACGTTGCCGATGTTGTTGAAGTAGGCGCGGTCGCGCTGGCGTACCAGCTCGCGGGCGCGCTCCAGCGGCAGCTTGTCGATCACGGCGGCCAGCACCTCGGCCTCTGCCGTATTGGCGTTGACCAGGGTGCGCTCGGGCAGCACGGTGACGAACGGCTCCAGCACCGCAACCATTTCCGGCGTATAGCCGGGCAGGGACAGCAGCCCCTGCACGCTGTCGAGCGGGCGCGGCGCCGCGCGGCCGCCGCCATCGCCGCTGCCACTTCCGCCCTGTGCCGCCTGCAGCATGGCGCGCGCGGTGGACTCGGCCAGTTGCGGGTTCAGGCCCACGGTCTGCAGCAGGCGGCGATAGGCGGCCTCGGCCGCGGGATCGACCGAAGCGGCGCGCCCCTGGCCGGCGGTGGCGGTCCAGATCACCAGGTTGGCGAGGTTGAAGCGCGCCTGCGCATCGAGAATGCGGCCGGACAGGAACGAGGTTTCGCCGGCAACGTCGGTGCGAAGCGAAGCACCAAGGAAATCCGACAGCCGGGTTTCGGCGATCGGCACCGCCCAGGGCTCGCCGAGCTGGTCGACGTTGGTGCGGCGCTGGTCGTCGCGCAGGATCAGCCGCGCCCAGTCGACCGCGGCGCGCTCGATCCAGGTCGCCTGCGCCAGCAGCCGCTGGTTCTCGATGGCACGGATCTGCACCTGCTGGCGCCACAGCATGCCGGACACCACCACCACGGCCAGCGTCACCATCAGCAGCGCAGTGACCACGGCGGCGCCGCGGGCGCGGCGCCGCGCGAAGCCCGGGCGGAAGCGGACGGGAGCGCGCCTCATAGCCCGGTCATGCAGATCTTCTGGAACTGCCGCGGCGCATCGCCGTCGCCCATGCGCGCGAGCACGGTCAGTTCGACCGCGCGCACCGCGGTGTTGGGCTGCGCCGTGCCGGCGTCCGAGGCCGCCACCGCGCTGGCGGCGTTGCCGGCGAACAGCACGTTGCGGATGCGGCCGGTATCGGCCTGCCAGCCGGCAGGCTCCACCCAGGCGCGCGCGCTCATGCCGGCGACGTCGGGCAGCACACGCCGCACCTGCGCCGCATTGTTGCCGCCCTGGCGCAGCGACAGCAGCGCCGACTGCAGCCCGGCCCGGTCCGCCACCGGCGGCGCGGCCACCCGCACCAGCGTATTGCCGTCGATCTGGTACGACAGCACCTGCCACGTGGGCGGCTGCCCCTCGTCGCGGCGGTCGCGCACCAGCAGCAGCCGGTCCTGGCCGACCTCGACCGGGCTGCCCTGCAGCAGCGTGGGGTTGGCGAGGTGCTCGCAGTCGGCCTGGAACTGGCCGTAGAGAATCTTCAACGCGTCCAGGCGCGCATCGTGGTCGGTCAGGCGCTCGTGGCTGCGCGTCAGGCTGTCGAGCGCGCGCCAGCCGATCACGGCCATCACCGCCAGCAGCGTGATCGCGACCAGCATCTCCAGCAGCGTGAAGCCGCCGGTGCCGCCGGTGCGCTGGCCTGGGCGTTGACGCTCAGAGCACATTGCGGGCTTCATTGGGAACGATGGTGACCAGCCACGCCAGCCGCACGGACTTGTCGGTGGCGGACGGGTAGACCGCGATCTCGACGCGGCGGAAAACGGGGTTGGGCGTGCCCGAGACCGACTGCTCGCAATACAGCGGGGTGCCGCCTTGCGGGCACGCATAACCGCTGACGCCGGGCTCGGGCCAGGTCTTGGACAGGCGCAGCGCGGCCAGGTGGTTCTCGGCGCTCCATTCGGCCAGCATGCGGGTCTGCAGCGCGGCGCCGGCGTCGACCATCGAGCCCATGGCGCGCATGGCCGCGGTCAGCGCGACCGCCAGGATGGTCAGCGCGACCAGTACCTCGATCAGCGTGAAGCCGGCGCGGCGGCGGCCGTGCAACAGGGGGCGGGTCATGGCGTGCTGGCGAAGTAACGGCCGCCGCCGTCGCCGGTAACGTCCACGCGGATATTGCCGCGCACCAGGATCAGCCGCTGCGGCATATCGATCAGCTCGCGCCCGAAGACCAGCCGCAGCGGGCCGCCGGTGCCGGTGGGCCGGCCGCCTTCGGCAACCAGCACCTGGTCCAGCGCCAGCCGCCACCGGCCCGGCGCGAACACGTCGGTACGCATGGGAATCCAGCCGT
This sequence comes from Cupriavidus oxalaticus, assembly GCF_016894385.1. Classification (NCBI taxonomy): domain Bacteria; kingdom Pseudomonadati; phylum Pseudomonadota; class Betaproteobacteria; order Burkholderiales; family Burkholderiaceae; genus Cupriavidus; species Cupriavidus oxalaticus. The sequence continues at coordinate 3,620,275 of NZ_CP069812.1, read as the reverse complement.
TCGGGGTCGATTCCAGGAAGCGCCAGCCGCCGGCATCGCCCTCCCAGGCGATGGGGCGGGCGCCGAGTTGCGCCTCTTCCTGCGCCAGCTCGAACAGACGCGCGATGCGCTGGCCGTCATCCAGCACGCGACCGCGCTCGTTGGGCGAGGCGTTGATCGCAACCAGCGAGATCACGATGCCGGCGATCACCATGACCACCAGCAGCTCGAGCAGGGTAAAGCCCCGGGGCCGCAAGGGCGCGCGGCGGCGCGGCGCCGTGGTCATGGGTCAGAGGGTGGGGGCGGGGCGCGCCGGGATTTATTCCCAGTTGCCGATATCGGCGTCGTTGCCGTTGCCGCCGGCCTGGCCGTCGGCGCCGAAGCTGAACACGTCGATCTCGCCGCGCACGCCCGGGTTCAGGTACTGATACGGATGGCCCCAGGGGTCCTTGGGCAGCTTTTCCAGGTAGCCACCGCCCTTCCAGTTGTTCGGCACCGGCTCGGTGGCGGGCTTGGTCACCAGCGCGGCCAGGCCTTGCTCGGTGGTCGGGTAGCGGCTGTTGTCGAGCCGGTACAGCTTGAGCGCCTGCATGATCGACGAGATATCCTGGCGTGCCGCGACGATGCGCGCTTCGTCCGGACGGCTCATGATCTTGGGCACTACCAGCGCCGCCAGCACGCCAAGGATCACGATCACCACCATGATTTCGATCAGGGTGAAGCCGCGCGCGCGGCGGGCGCGTGCGGGCCGGGAACGGGCAGGGCTGGCGGAACGGGTAGGGAAAATGCGCATCGTCTGTGAACCTCGTTGCTGGAATGGCTGCGCCCGCGGCCGGGCTGGCGGCGGGCCGGTGTCGCCAGTCAGTATAACCGGCGCCACATGACTGTTTTATGGGAGGTGGCGTCGGCGCCGCCGCAATGTGTGATGCAAATCACAGCCGGTGCGCCAGACCGTATTTAACTTGCATCCAGGATGCATATTTTTTAAGATGTCGCCACGATGCAACTGACCCGTTTTTCCGACTATGCACTGCGCCTGCTGATGTACGTCGCCCGTGGCGACGGCAGCCGGCCCATCACCATTGCGGAAGTGGGCCAGCAGTTCGACATCTCGCACAACCACCTGGTCAAGGTGGCGGCGCGGCTGTCGAAGCTGGGCTGGATCACCGCCACGCGCGGTCGCCACGGCGGCCTGCAGCTCGGGCCGGGTGCCGAACAGCTGACCATCGGTACCATCCTGCGCGAGCTGGAAGGCCACAAGGCCATCATCGACTGCGACAACCCGCCCTGCGCGCTGAACGGCAACTGCCGCCTGAAGCGCGCGCTGGACGTGGCCGAGCAGGCGTTCTACCGCGCGCTGGACGATGTCACGCTGGCCGATGTCACCGGCAGCAAGACTGCCGAGTCGATCATCCAGCTGCATCGCGATTTCCTGAACCGGCGTTCGGCCTGAGTGGACTGAGTCCGCGCAGGCGCCCACGAGCGCCGGTTTTATTGTGCGAAAAAACATGCATATAACATGCATGAATTAACGGAGTGTTATTTGATGCTGTCCGCCGCTTCCCGCCCCTATATCGATGCGAGCGTCCCCGTGCTGCGCGAGCATGGCCTGGCCATCACCACCCACTTTTACCGCGAGATGTTCTCCGACCGGCCTGAACTCACGCAGATGTTCAACATGGGCAACCAGGCCAACGGCAGCCAGCAGCAATCGCTGGCGTCGGCCGTGTTCGCCTACGCCGCCAATATCGACAATGGCGCGGCGCTGGCGCCGGTGGTCGACCGCATCGTGCACAAGCATGCGGCAGTGGGCCTGACTCCGTCGCATTACCCGATCGTCGGCCGCCACCTGCTGGGCGCGATCAAGGCGGTGCTGGGCGATGCCGCCACGCCGCCGCTGCTGGCCGCCTGGGACGAAGCCTACTGGCTGCTGGCCGGCGAGCTGATTGCCGCCGAGGCACGGCTGTACCAGCGCAGCGGCGTGGCTGCCGGCGAGCTGACGGCGGTGCGCGTGATGCGCCGCGAAGCGCAGGGCGAGCAGGTGGTGTCGCTGACGCTGGCGGCAGCCGATGGCGGCCCGCTGCGCGACTTCCGCCCCGGCCAGTACATCAGCGTCGAGGCGCATCTCGATGACGGTACGCGCCAGCTGCGCCAGTATTCTCTGTCGGGTGAGACCGGCCTGCCGACCTGGCGCATTTCGGTCAAGCGCGAGGACGGCGACCAATCGACGCCGGCTGGCGCGGTCTCCAACTGGCTGCATGCCAACGAGCAGGACGGCACCGAGCTGAAGGTAAGCGCGCCGTTCGGCGATTTCACCCCGGCGCTCGACGGCCGCCGCCCGCTGGTGCTGCTGTCGGGCGGCATCGGCATCACGCCGATGATCTCGGTGCTGCGCACGCTTGCCGCCCAGGGCTCGCAGCGCCCGATCCTGTTCGCGCATGCGGCTCGCGGCGGTCGCCACCACGCGCATCGCGCTGACCTGCAGTGGGCGCGCGAACGGTTGCCGCAACTGGTGACGCATATCAGCTATGAAGCGCCCGAGGCCGGCGACGCCATCGGCCGCGACTACGACCACGCCGGCACCATGCCGATGGCCGAGTTGCTGGCCCGGCCGGAGCTGCAGCGCTTCATCGACGGCCGCTTCTACCTGTGCGGGCCGCTGGGCTTCATGCAGGCGCAGCGCCATGCGCTGGTCAGCGCCGGCGTGCCGGTGGCGCACATCGACCGCGAAGTCTTTGGCCCGGACCTGCTCGACGACCTGCTCTGAGGCCCTCGCCGGCCGGGCCGGTGAAGGCGACAGTGTCATGTGGCTCTGGTACGCTTGGCGCGATCGTTCATCTGCGTCAGGGGTACCGTTCCCGTGCAACTCTCCCTCCGGCCCGTCCTTCGCTTCAACGCCCACGCGCCGTGGTTGCCGCGCCTGGCAAGCGTGGCGCTGTTTGTCGCGCTGTGCGCGCTGGTTACATACTGGGTACTGACCTTCAGCGCGATGCGCACCCTGCCGGTGCCGCAGAGCGCGCGCGTTGCCCAGACCGAGGCTGTCGAGACCGGTGCCGTGGCGACACTGTTCGGCGGCTCGGCCCAGGGCGGTCCGCGCGACGTGCAGCTGCTCGGCGTGGTGGCTGAGGTCAATGGCGGCGCCGGCGCGGCGATCGTGTCGATGGACGGCGGGCCGCCCAAGGCGGTGCGGTCCGGTGCCGAACTGTCGCAGCAGATCCGGCTGGTGGAAATCCGCCAGCGCTCGGTGGTGATCGAACGCAGCGGCGTGCGCCAGGAAATCGCCTTGCCGGTGCAGGCGGGCGCCGCGCGTGCACCGGCCGCCGGTGCACCGGCTCCCGCGCTGCCTACGCCGCCCGCCGGCGCCGCCGCGCCGATGGCGACGCCGATGCCGCCGCCGGCTCCGGTGGCCAGCCCGCCGACCCAACCGACCCAACCGCCCCAACCGCCCCAAGCGGCCCAACCGACCCACGCAGCTCCAGGCCAGCCCCCACAGCCGCAAGTCCAGTCCCAGCCCCAGGCGCAACCTGCTGCCCAGCATCAGCCCATGATGGCGCCGCCGCCCAGCCAGGATGGGATGCTGGTCCCCAAGAATTAAGCTGGCAAGGCCGCGAATATTCGCGGCGCGTTGCGTTCCCTTACGGGGCGCCAGCCTTTCTGTGAGGCGGGTAACATCGTATTAAAAGCGCCAACCTCCCTGCATCGTCTGCGTTCTAATCCGTACATGCCAACGTGATGACAAGGAGCAAGACATGCAACGCAATCACAAGCAGCAGATCCTGAAGCCGTTCCTGGCCGCCTCGGCCGCCCTGCTGGTTGCCGGCGGCGCCTTCGCCCAGGCCAGTGCGCCCGCCGCACCGGCCGGCAAGCCCGGCCACCACCACCATATGGGCCATGGCGGCGGCTGGATGAAGGCGGTCGATACCGACAACGACGGCGCGATCTCCAAGGCCGAGGCCGATGCCTACTTCAACAAGCTCGACACCAACCGCGACGGCAAGATCGACAAGTCAGAGATGGACGCGCACCGCAAGGCCGTCATGGCTGAGCGCCACGCCCGCATGCAGGCTGCCTTCGATGAGAAATTCAAGGCTGCCGACAAGAACAGCGACGGCGCCCTGACCAAGGCCGAGGCCAATGCCGGCATGCCGCGGCTGGCCAAGCGCTTCGACCAGCTCGACGCCAACCGCGACGGCAAGCTGACCCGCGACGAAATCCGCGCCGGCATGCAGAAGATGCACCGCGACCACCATCGCCGTGGCCCGCAGGGCCAGGGTGCTCCCGGCAGCCAGCCAGCTCCCGCGACCCCGTCTGCACCGGGTGCCCCATCTACCAGCGGCGGCTGATGCCGCGGCAGGACGGCCGTGGCCGTCCGCCCGAAACCGCTGTTCAGCGCGCGTGCCCCCGGGCCGCGCGCTTTTGTTTTGGCTCGGTTCGTAACTGCGCTGGCAGCGCGTCAACCAGGAAGTATCTGACCCCGGCGGCAAACGCCCGTAGAATGCCGCTTCCCTGTGCTGCGCCGGCCTTGGCACCATCCTTGCCTTCTCCGGTTGCCGCGGGCACGACTGCAACCCCCGCAGCTGTGCGACCAGGCAGGTTGCCCAGCCCGATCGGCTGCAGCACGAGTGACCCAAAAGGCGCTGATTGGCCAGAAATCCGGCCCGCAGCGGACGCAATCACACAAAAAATTGCGTACTTGTGCACGGTTTGCTAAATTTGCGCAAAAAAATTGCCAATAAACATATTGCGGAGCAACAATATCGTGAGCAAGGTGGAGTTGGACAAGATCGACCGGAAGATCCTGGAAGTGCTGCAGACCAACGGCCGGTTGACCAACCTGGAGGTGGCCGAGCGCGTCAACCTGTCGCCCAGCCCCTGCCTGCGCCGCATCCAGCGGCTGGAGGAGATCGGCGTGATCCGGCAGTACGCGGCGCTGCTGGAGCCGAACAAGATCGGACTCGGCCTGCTGGCCTATATCAACGTCCGGTTGGAGAAGCATGGCGGCGCGCCCAAAGGCAAGGCGCCGCTGGACCTGTTCCGCGCTTCCATCGCAGTATGGCCCGAGGTGGCGGCATGCCATGCCATGACCGGCGAAATGGACCTGCTGCTCAAGGTCTATGTCGAGGACATGGAGCACTTCGCGCGCTTCATGCAGGAGCAACTGCTGGCCCATCCGTCGGTGATCGACGTGCGCTCCAGCTTTGCGCTGGAAAGCATCAAGGACACCACGGCGCTGCCGGTTGGCGGCGCGGCCTGAGCGATCCGGGGGCGCATGCAAGAACGGCGCATCGTTGCGATGCGCCGTGGTGGCCGTGGGCGGCGAAGCGGGCGGGCAGCCCGCTCAGGCGGTGTGCTTTTGCGGCACCATGGAGCGCCAGAAGCGCAGGCCGAAGCGGCGCGCGTCGCGCAGGTTGCGGCGCACCGCGTAGTCAAGGTCGGCCATCTGCTCGTCCAGCGCCTCGGTCAGGCGGCTGACGGTGTCCGCCGGCGGCAGTTCCAGGTAGGCGTCGGCCTCGCCGTAGGCATACTGGACCTTCATGCCGGCCTTCTTGGCAATGTGCATCATCGCGGCGTTGCGCGACAGGCAGTGCATGTACAGCGTGCGCACGCTGGTGTTGCGGCCATGCATGGCCGCACGCTCGAACAGCGCGCTGCCGATACCGCGGCCGCGGGCGCTGCGCGACACCGACACGCCGAACTCCGCCACGCGGCCCTGGGCATTGTCGCGCAGGTTGGCGAAGTGGCCCACGCCGATCAGCTCGAGCTTGTCGTCGTAGACGCCGAACACGGTGTCGTGGTCGAAGTCGATGCTGTCCACGTAGGCTTCGATCACGTGGTCGCCCACCGACTGGCCGAATCGGAGCAGGCGATCGTCCTCGCCCAGGGCGAGGAAATGCTTCAGCAGGCGCGAGCGGTGATGGGCGGCCAGCTCGCGCACCAGAACGGTGCCGCGATGGGCGGCCTGCGTCGCTGCAGCTGCCTTGCGCAGATCTTCGTCGGTCAGTGCGCCGACAGCCTTGCTCAGTTCGAGCGGGTTCACGTTAAATCCTTCCTGATGCAGTCACAGATAAAAATAGGCACTGCCTTGGTGTTTTGCCAGGCACTTTTCCCTGGCTCGGTGCGTGATTCGGGGAAACACCAACTTGATGCAGCGTGAAAAGTATTGTAGTGGAATTGTCAGTCTGACGTAAGCTTCCTGCGCCGCAGCAGCCGGGCACGTGGCCGCATAACGCATAAAAATTCAATTAAATCAATGATTTAAGAAGATTTGACGAATTGTTGCGTGGGATCAACTGTGGATATGTTGCAACGCCGCAACCGGTGTTGCCCGCGCGCATTGCGGTGGCGGCGATTGACGGCCTGGGCCGCCAGGGCCGCGGCGAGCTGGAGGAAATGTTCAGGCAGGACCACGAGCAGCGCCGGCAGCGCGGAGCGGCAGGATGGTCCTGACGATAGCGGGGGCAGGCCGGGACGGGCCCGACGTCGTCAGCGGATCGCGGCGGCGCGGCCCGGCAGACCGCCTTCGAGCAGGTCGAGCACCGTCTCGGCAAAGTCGGCGTACGATAGCCGGCCGCCCGGCTTGAGCCAGGTGAAGGTCCAGTTGATCATGCCGAACACGGTCATGGTCAGCGCGGTCTGGTTATCGCGCGTGACGCGCTCCGGGTAGGCCCGGCGCAGCAGGCGCGAGAAGGCCGCCACCACGTCGCGCTCGCGGCCGAGAATCACGTCGCGCTGGCCTTCGGCGAGGAACTTGACGTCGTTGATCAGCGCGATATGGCGTGTCTGCGAGGTTTCGTACTCGGCCAGGAAGGCGCGGATCAGGTTGGCGAACGCCTCCTTGTCGGTGCGCGCATGGCGCTCGGCATCGGCTTCGACCTCGGTGACCAGCAGCATCAGCCGCCGCGTGTAGCGGTCCAGCAGGTCGAACAGGATCGCTTCCTTGCTCTCGTAATAGTGGTAGAGGCGCGCCTTGGACGTGCCGCAGGCGGCGGCCAGGTCGGCCATCGAGGTGCTGGGGTAGCTGCTGTTGGCGAAGGCAGCCGCGGCCAGGTCCAGGATCTGTTCGCGCTGCGCCTCGAAATCGGGTGCCTTGGTACGGGCCATGTGTATCGGGGTTACTCGCCACTGCCACCGGCGCGGCGGCGCAGCTCGCAGGTCTCGAGCGAGTCGGAATTGCCGCGCAGCACCATCTGGCCGGAGGCGATCAGCTCGCGGCAGCGCCAGAACACGAACCAGTCGCTGGCCAGCAGGCCTTCGATCGCACCCATCACGCTGCCCACCACCTGCGCCGCGGGGGTCCATTCCGCCGGCGCGCGATCCATGATGATGTCGTCGATGGTGTGGTAGGCGGCGGGAACCAGCGTGTTGCCCTTCCACAGCCGGACGTCGGCATTTTCCTTGACGTTCTGCTGCCACTCGTAGCCGAGCCGTCCCAGCCGCAGCACCGAAACCGGCGCGATCGTGGAGAAGCGCCGCGCCAGCCGCGCCGACGAATACATGCCGATGGCGGCCAGGTTGCCTTGCGCGGGCATCTCCAGCTCGCGCAGGTCCATCGCGACTTCATTGATCCGTTGCGGCGCCTGGTACAGGTGGAACACGACCCGGCGCAGCATCAGCTGGTCGGCCGCACTCTGGCCGTGCCAGATGGCCACTTCCATGTCGTCCTGGCGCAGCCTCTGGAGCTGGTCCAGCGCCTGGCGCATCTCGGCGGCGAAATCGATATCGGTGTGCGGGGCGACCCGCTGCCAGAAGCCGGAACGGATCAGGCCGGTGCTGTCGATATCGGCCAGCGGCCCCACGGCCAGGTCGTCGCGCAGCACCACGACAGGGTCCGGCCGCGCAGCCTGCGCCAGCGCCTGGCGCAGGGTCGTGCCTGCTACATCACCGTTGACGACGTGGATATATTGCATGGCCGTGATTGTATATGGGTGGGACGGTTCGCTGGCACCGCGCGGCGCCGGCGCGACAGTCGGCAGGCGCTGCCGTGCAAGGCAATGCGCCGCCGCTGTTTACCGCCTCCGCAAGCATCGCGCCAGGCCGCTGCCGGCCTGCCGCCATTGTAATCACGGCGACGCCTGGCCAATGGCGGCGAGTGTCGGCACACGTACGCGGCGCCGGCCGCCTGCAGCCCTCCGCCGCGTACCCGGATCAGCGCTCGTCGTAGCTGACCACTACCCGCGGCGTCAGCGCGCGCGCCTGGCAGGTGAGCACGAAACCCTTTTCCATCTCCCACGGCTCGAGTGTGTAGTTCTTCTCCATCTCGACCTGGCCTTCCAGCACCTTGGCGCGGCAGGTGCAACAGACGCCGCCCTTGCAGGCGTACGGCAGGTCGAGCCCGGCGGCCAGCGCGGTATCGAGCACGTTGGCGTCTTCCATCGGCAGGCGCATGCTGTGCTGCTTGCCGTCGAGCACGACCACCAGCTCGGCGGTGCCGGCATGGTCGGCGTGCGTGTGCGATGGCTTGGGCCTGGCCTGCGCGAGCGGCACGCCGAAGCGCTCGGCGTGGATGCGGTGCGGATCCACGCCAGCGTCGCGCAGTGCCGCCTCGACTTCGTCGATCATCGACGCCGGCCCGCAGACGAAGGCGGCATCGATGTCGTCCACCGGGATCAGGGTCTGGAGGAACGCGGTGACGCGGTCGTGGTCAACCCGGCCGTGCAGCAGGTCGACCTCCTGCGGCTGGCGCGACAGCACGTGGTACAGCGTGAAGCGCGACAGGTACTGGTTTTTCAGGTCTTCCAGCGTCTCGGAAAAGATGATGCTGTCGACATTGCGGTTGCCGTAGACCAGCGTGAAGCGGCTGCGCGGCTCGGCCTGCAGCGTGGTGCGGATCAGCGACAGCACTGGCGTGATGCCGCTGCCCGCGGCAAAGGCGACATAGTGGCGCGCCGCGGCCGGATCCAGCGGCACGTGGAAGCGGCCATCGGGCGTCATCACCTCGATCACCTGGCCGGGTGCGATGGAGTCGTGGAGGTGGGACGAAAACAGCCCGTCCTCGACCAGCTTCACCGCCACGCGCAGTTCGCCCTGTGCATCATAGTCCTGCACCGCCGAGCAGATCGAATACGAGCGCCGCAAGTCCTTGCCGTCGACCGGCGCCTTCAGCGTCAGGAACTGGCCCTGGGTGAAGCGGTAGGCGTCGCGCAGCGTTTCCGGCACCTCGAACGCGATCGAGATGGTGTCGGCAGTCTCGGGACGTACCTGCGCCACGCGCAGCGGATGGAACTGTGGGGTCATGGCAGCCTGGCTTCGGCCCGGCGGGGGCTCAGTAGGGTTTGAAATAGTCGAACGGCTCGCGGCAATCCAGGCAGCGGTACAGCGCCTTGCACGCCGTCGAGGCAAAGCGCGAGATTTCCTGCGTGTGCATGCTGCCGCAGCGCGGGCAGGCGACGCGGTCCGGGGCGCCGGCGCGCGCTGCACGCGGGACGAAGCGCAACGGTTGTGCCGCCGCCGCCGCCGCACCGCACTGGCCGGGGGGCGCGATGCCGAATTCGCGCAAACGCTCACGCGCGGCGGGTGTGATCCAGTCGGTGGTCCATGCTGGCGCCAGGACGGTGCGCAGGCGCCACGGCGCCAGGCCGGCGGCGTCGAGCGCCTGGCCGATGTCTTCTGCGATCTGTGACATCGCCGGGCAGCCGGAGTAGGTGGGGGTAATGGTCACCTCCAGCGTGCCGCCGGCATCGGCGGCGATCCCGCGCAGGATGCCGAGGTCGCGGATCGACACCACCGGGATCTCCGGGTCGGGGACCGCTTCCAGCGCCGCCCACGCCTTCGCGACGCGCGCATCGGCGGCAGCTTTCGCCGGGCGGGACAGGGTGGTGACGTTCATGCCGGCCAGTCCTTTGAGGCGAAGCGGGCGCTTACCATTGGGCGCCCGGATGGGCCCGTGCCAGCCCCTGCATCTCGCCCAGCAGGTAGCTCATGTGCTCGGAATGCACGCCGAACTTGCCGGTCGAGACAAAGCTGCTCGCAGGCGGCAGCGCCAGCGTGGCGGCTTGCAGGGTCTCGGCGACGGTCGCGTCCCAGGCAGCCCGCAGCGAGGCGGTGACGACGCCAATGCCCTGCGCCGCGGCCTCGGCTTCCACCGGGTCTTCGGCAAAGCACTCATTCATATAGGGCAGCAGGTGGTCCAGGGCGCGCTGCATGCGGGTGTGCGACGCTTCGGTGCCGTCGCCCAGGCGCACCACCCAGCCGGCGGCATGGTGCAGGTGGTAGCGCGCCTCCTTGACCGATTTGGCGGCGATGGCGGCAAGCTGCGCATCGCTGCTGGACCGCAGCGCTTCCCACAGCTCAACCATCAGCGCGCTGTACAGGAAGTTGCGCATGATGGTGACCGCGTAGTCGCGCTCCGCGGCGGCGGTGCCCGCCAGCGGGCCGCGATGGGGCAGTTCCACCAGCGTCCAGTTGCGGAAGTCGCGCTCGGCGCGCCAGTAGGCATAGTCGTCTTCATGGCGCGGCAGGCCGGTCAGCTCGCCTTCCAGTTCGCCGGCATGCCCGTACAGCAGGCGTGCCTGGCCGATCAGGTCGAGGCTGATGTTGGCCAGCGCAATGTCTTCTTCCAGCACCGGGCCGTGGCCGCACCACTCGGCATTGCGCTGGCCGAGCACCAGCGCGTTGTCGGCCAGGCGCAGCAGGTAGCGCAGCGCGGCGGCGCGGGCCGGCGGCAGGTGATCCAGGGAGGCGGGTTGCGGGGACGCGGTCATCGTGCGTGGCCCTTACATATGGTTGACTTCGTCGGGCAACTGGTAGAACGTCGGGTGCCGGTAGATCTTGTCGGCCATGGGGTCGAACAGCTCCGGCTTTTCCTCTGGCGCGCTCGCCGTAATGGCGGCAGACGGCACCACCCAGATCGACACGCCTTCCTGGCGCCGCGTGTAGACATCGCGCGCCATGTGCAGCGCCTGCTGCGCGTCGGCGGCGTGCAGGCTGCCGCAATGTTTGTGCTCAAGACCCTGCTTGCTGCGCACGAACACCTCCCACAGCGGCCATTCCTTGCGGTTCATCGTTGTCTCCTCAATCCTTGCGCCCGGGCTGCGGCATGGGGTCAGGCGGCCGCGCGGCGCTCGCCCGCTTCGCGCTCGGCCAGCTTGGTGGCGTGGGCGAGCGCGGCTTCGCGGACCCAGGCGCCTTCCTCGTGCGCCTTGACGCGCGTGGCCAGGCGCTCCCTGTTGCAGGGGCCGTCGCCGTTGATCACGCGCCAGAACTCGTCCCAGTCCAGCGGGCTGTAGTCATAGTGGCCGCGCTCGGCGTTCCATTGCAGCCCCGGGTCGGGCAGGGTCACGCCCAGCACCCGCGCCTGTTCCACCGTGGCGTCGACGAACTTCTGGCGCAGGTCGTCATTCGAGATGCGCTTGATGCCCCAGGCCATGGTCTGCGCGCTGTTGGTCGAGGCCGCGTCGGGCGGGCCGAACATCATCAGCACCGGGAACCACCAGCGGTTGACCGCGTCCTGCACCATCTCGCGCTGGGCATCGGTGCCGCGCATCATCGCCAGCAGCGCGTCGAAGCCCTGGCGCTGGTGGAACGACTCTTCCTTGCAGATGCGGATCATGGCGCGCGCATACGGGCCATATGAGCAGCGGCACAGCGGGATCTGGTTCATGATCGCCGCGCCGTCCACCAGCCAGCCGATCACGCCGACGTCGGCCCAGCTCAGCGTCGGGTAGTTGAAGATGGACGAGTACTTGGCCTTGCCGCTGTGCAGCGCGTCGACCAGTTCGTCGCGCGAGGTATCGAGCGTTTCGGCCGCGGAGTACAGGTACAGGCCGTGGCCGCCTTCGTCCTGCACCTTGGCCAGCAGGATCGCCTTGCGCTTGAGGGACGGCGCGCGGCTGATCCAGTTGCCCTCGGGCAGCATGCCGACGATCTCGGAGTGCGCGTGCTGGGAAATCTGCCGTACCAGTGTCTTGCGGTAGGCCGCCGGCATCCAGTCCTGCGGCTCGATCTTGCCGTCGGCAGCCATACGCGCGTCGAAAGCGGCCTGGCGGACGTCATCGTCCTGAGGGGCGGGGCTTCGGGCGGAGTCAGCGTGGCCGGGAACGTCCAGGCTTTGGGTGTACATAGCGCCTCCTCTGGGCGGGGGCCGCGGCCGGTGGGGACCGTTGGCGCGGCGGCTGGCCCTATTATATATAAGCCGACCGGTCGGTCAATTTAAGGCTGGCCGGGTTGTGTTGGCTGCCGCCGGGGCAGTGCTGTCACGTGACGGCCTGTGCATGTGTAGTATCAAAGGCGGGACGGCGTCCTGCCGTCCAACTTCTTATTCCCTTTGTCTACGGAGGTAACGCAAATGGCAAGCGCGGCATACAGCAAGATCGTGGTGGCGGTGGATGGCAGCAGCACGTCCGGACTGGCACTCGCCGAAGCCATCCGTGTAGCGGCGCCGGGCGGTGCCACGGTGCTGGCGCTCTATGTCGTCGACACGGGTACGCCGATGTTCGACGTCGGCTACTACGATCCGAGCCAGCTGCAGAAGGCATTCGAGGAAAGCGGCCAGCGCGCGCTGCGGGACGCCGCGCAACAACTGTCGGCGGCAGGCGTGCCGCATGAAACCCGGCTGGTCAGCGAGGCGCCGGTGCCCGGCGATATCGGCGCATCGATCAACGAGGCCGCGCGCCAGTGGGGCGCGGATCTGCTGGTAATCGGCACGCACGGGCGGCGTGGCGTGCGCCGGCTGGTACTGGGCAGCGTGGCGGAAGCGGTGATCCGGCAGTCGACCATGCCGGTGCTGCTGGTGCGTGGCGAAGCCACGGCCGACTGAGCATGCGCAAGACGCCGGGTGGGCCCGGCGTCTTGGCGTGAATGCTGCGGTCAATCGCGGCGGCGGGTCAGCCGGCGAAGCGGAAATGGCCGCTGCGCAGCACGATCTCGCGTGCCTGCGTCAGCTCGAACAGGCTTTCGGCGAGGCTTTCAATACGCTGGCGATTACTGGTGAAGGCGGCAACCAGGTCTTCCTCGCGCGGCGAACGCGCACCGAAGTGGGCCTCAAGGGCTTCCGCGGTGACGGAATACTGGGTCGGACTGCCATTGACCGTGGCGGGGCAGGACAGCGTGAGGCTGGCTGCGCAGTAGGTCGGGACGCTGCGAGGGAACGTGATCTCAGGCATGGCGTGCCTCGTGCTGGCGACGGACGTATTCAATCATTCTAGGTCATCGCGGCCTTCCGTAAAGGGCGCCGCAAAGGACCGTTAAAGGACTTTGGCGCGCCGGCTGCCAATGTTATGGCGCAGGGCAGCCACACACGTCAGGGACGACGACGCGATGGCGTTGGCGCCACCGCCCAGTCCAACGCGCGGATCACCAGGACAGGAATTGGTGCGTTGCAACAAAAGCAGGCAGGGCAGAACCGCACTGCCTGGTCAGGGGGGCAACAGGCATCCCGTGGTGCGTGATGCACAAAGTGCGAGTCCTGCCAGCGCTGCCTGCGTAACGATTGTTGCAACGGCTGGCTTCAAGGCAAAAAAAACCCACGCAGGTTGTGCGTGGGTTGGAATCCACCGAGGTGGTGGAGGAGACAGACTTCACTATACATGGTTTGTTGCGTCGCACCAAGCCCAATTGTGTCAATGTCTGGCGATGCACACAATGATGTTGTGTTCATACAACAAGTATCGAATCGTTGCCCGCTAGCGGAACAAATAAGCAGCGCCTACCGCACAAAAGATGCCGGCGGCATCTGCCACCAGCGCGCAGCCAAGCGCATGCCTGGTATTCCGCACATTGATGCTGCCGAAGTAGACAGCCAGGACATAGAACGTTGTTTCGGTCGAACCCTGGATGATGGCCGCAAGGCGTCCCTGGAATGAGTCGACCCCATAAGTCGTCATCACATCGACCATCAGCCCGCGCGCGCCGGCACCGGACAGGATCTTCATCAGGCCGACCGGCAGGGCCGGGACAAAATCGGTATTGATGCCGAGATGCGCAAAGCCCAGCGTCAGCCAGCCCATCAGCACGTCCATGCAGCCGGTCGCCCGGAACAAGCCGATCGCAACCAGGATGGCGACCAGATAAGGAATGATCTGCACGGCTACGCCGAACCCTTCCTTGGCGCCATCGATGAAGGCTTCGTAAACGTTGACCCGCCGCAGTGCGCCGCAGGCCAGGAACAGCGTGATCAGCGACAGGATAAAGCCCGCACCGGCCAACGCCGTCACGCTGCCTACTTGCTCGGGCGGCGCATGCTTCAACCAGGCAAACATGCCGGCGAGTGCCGCGGCGACCATGGTGAATGCGACCAGCACCGCCGGCCGCAGCAGGTTGAGCCGCTGTACCCAGGCGACAGCCAGCAGACCGGCCAGGCACGAGCCGCCGGTGGCCAGCAGCGTCGGCAGGAAGATGTCCGCCGCATTGAAGCCCACCAGCCCTTGCTTGACGGCAATCGCCTGACGAATCGCGATGACGGACGTCGGGATCAGCGTCAGCCCGGCTGTATTCAGCACGATGAACATGATTTGCGCGTCGGTGGCCACGTCCGGGCGACGATTCAGCGTCTGCAGCTCACGCATGGCATTCAGCCCGAGCGGCGTCGCCGCGTTATCCAGGCCGAGCAGGTTAGCCGACACATTCATCATCATGGCGCCTTGCGCCGGATGGCCCTGCGGCACGCCGGGAAAAAAATGCCGCAGCAACGGATTTACCAGGCGCGCAAAGGCATCGACGACGCCGGCGCGTTCGCCGACGCGCATGATGCCCAGCCACAGGCTCATCACGCCCGCCAGCCCAAGCGCGATCTCGAAGGCTGTGCGGGCACTGTCGAACAGGCTCGCCAGCATGGCGGGGAAGACTGTCAGGTTGCCACTAGCGAGCTGGATGCACGCGGCGACAAAGGAAACCAGGAAAAAGCCGAGCCAGACAACGTTCAGGGCCATCGGATTGCGCAAACGAAAAGGTCAAAGCGGGGTCTCCCGCCAGGCGGGGGCGGATCAGGCGATCTTGGCGCCGCGCTCGCCCAGCAGTTCGCGCAGCACCGACCTGTGGCAGTGCGCCTCGTCTTCGCAATAGCAGCCAAGCGAGAAATTGGTCTGGTGCGACAGCGCAGCCAGCAGGTCGAGCGTGCGGCTTGGCTCCGGCTCGTTCATTTCCTTACGGAAATGCCGGACGAATGCTCGCCATGCCTTGTCGTCCGCTGCGCCCTGCGCTTGCGCAACGAGTTCCGGGGTGGGAGACAGAGCGGGGTACCAGACGTCGTAATAGTCACGGCTGGCGAACTCGGACTTCGGCACGCCGCGTGGCGGCCGCCGCACAGTACCGATACGGAGCCCTTCGTCTGCTGCGCGTGGCGTTCCCAGTCTTACGATTCG
>NZ_CP069811.1:0-160000 GCF_016894385.1 Cupriavidus oxalaticus | reverse complement strand
GGGCGAATATTAAGGGAGCGTGACAGGGTTGGCAAGCACTTTTTCGGAAAACGCCGAAATCACCGAAAAAGTGAAGTAAACGACGCCTTCGATCGTTGGCAGCACCCTGTATAGAATGACTGCTCCGGCCCGCCGGGCCGCATTCTTATCAGACAGGGACGACCGATGACTATCCAAGCGACCTGGCAGCCGAGCCAGGGCAACACCACCTGCCACCTGAACAACGGCACCGCCAAATGGCAGGCCGACCTGGATGCCTCCGCGGGCGGCGATACCAGCTACCCCAGCCCTCACGACTTGCTCGACTCCGCGCTGGCCGCCTGCACGACCCTGACACTGCAACTCTATGCCAAGCGCAAAGGCTACGCCATCGCCAGCATCGACGTGTCGGTGGCCCATGAAGAAGCCAACGGCACCTATACGCTGAAGCGCGAGGTCAAGGTCAGTGGTGAACTGACGCCCCAGATCCTGGACGATCTCCTGCGGGTCGCCAACCGTTGCCCGGTACACAAGACGCTGTCGGGGCAGATCGCTATCGAGACATCGATCGGCTGAGAATCGAGGGATTCCTGTTGCTATCGAGAATGATAATCGTTATTATTTGTACTCTCGGGTTCTGACACGGCCTGAGTCAGCAAATGGGTTACCGGACACGCTTCGTGTCCGGTTTTTTCTTCCCGCCCGCGCCTCAATCCCTGGCGCGCTCGCCTCGCATTGGCATGTCATCGTCCTGACGGCATGTCATCGTCCTGACGCCAGCCAAGGCTACCGTGCGGCTGACGGCCGCCAGGCCCCACCCGATCGGGGGGATGCAGCCACCAATGTGTTGGCTGTCCCACGAAGGTTGCGTCGTATTCAGGCTAATCCGGCACCGCGCGCTTTGTCTGTGATTCAGCGCCGGCTTACCATGATCGAAACGCAGAACAAGAAAAAAACGCACCAGAAGCGTCGCGAGCGGGGGGAGTCCTTGACCAACTTCATTGAAGCGTATTGCTCTCAGGTACGGCTTGCCGGCGCCGTCGGCGTCATTGCCAGGCCAATCCTGGTCGCGCAAGATGGCATGTACGCCATGCACTACGTACCGTGCGAGTACCTGAACACACAGGCGCGGCTGGTGCTCGTCAGCACCACCCCGGGCCATGCCCATGTGCGGCTGGCAGCGTCCGTGACCGAGGAACTGATGCGCAGCCACACGGCGGGCCGCGTGATCCAGCGCGAGAACAAGCGGCGCGTGGAACTGGGCGGCAAGCTGGTTCGCCCGAACCTGATCCGCATGCTCGACCACTTCCGCGTACCCGAGCTGGTCGGCCTGCCACATGCCGCGGCGCTGTGGAACGAAGGCTTCGAGCAACTGCAGCCACTGGCCTTGTTGCCGCATGCCACCACCCGGCGCGGGCTCGTCTTCGACGGCCCCTTCGAAGACTTGATGGCGGCGCCCATGCTTCGCGAAGTCTTCGAAAACCAGTTTCTCGACACCATCCGGCAGATGCGCACCGACGCTTTCTATATCGCGCTGGGCCGCACCGCCTGGGCCGGGCTCCGGCATGCTGTCAGCCGGCGGCTGATCGCGCCCCACCAGTTGCTGGGCATGATGCCGGTACCCGCGCGAGCGGGCAGCATGGTGCGCTATTTCCTGCGTGAACTGTCTGTCAGCGACCTGTCGCCGAAGGATCCCGTGCGCCATCGCGTGGGATGGCTGGACGCCGCCCATGCCGAACTGGAAGCCAACGTCCGCAAGGTCAAGGCGGCGGCCGAACCGGATCCGCAGGGCACCTACCTTATCGCGTAGGCGATCGCTCGCCCGGCATACTGTGACGCATGCGCCCCACCGAAGTGGGGTCTTGCGAGGGCCATTTGGCGTCGATAACGTCTCCTGAGGAAACTGACCTCCTCGCATTCCCGATTGGCGGCCCCACGTGGGCCGCAATTTTTTTGTGCGACCCGCCCGCGATGCGGCCCGGCGATGGGCACACAGCCTTGCCTCACGGCGCGTCAGCTAGGCAGGCAGCGGCGTCTGCGCGGCGCTATGCCGCAATGTCTTCCGCAGTGTCTCCAATACCTGCGCCATCAGCCCCGCACCATCCGCGGCGGCACGCCCCTGCGCCAGCAGCGCCTCGCGCACGCTGACCACCTTGCCGGGATCATAGCGGCGGCCGCTGCCGAGCGCCGCCTCGAACGCATTCGCGCGTGCGTTGATCTGAACCGGATCCGCGCTTACCAGCAGCACCGCATGGGCCAGCACCAGATGCCGCTGGCCGTCGCCGGACTGCATTGCCGCGGGTGCCCGCCGCCAGTACTGCGCAGTGCCGGCGATCTTGCGCGCCGCCTCCGGCGGCCCCCATGCCAGGTTGAAGCGGCCGTCGCAGAACGAGCCGGCCACCGCCTGCCAATGCGTGGGCACGCCGAGCGCCAGCAGCCCCTTGCCGATCACCTCGCACAGGTGCAGGTAGACCGCATCGCTGAGCGCACCCGGCGGCTGGCCAACGCTATAGGCCAGGCTCAGGTTGAGGATGCCCGGGCCTTGCGGCACCAGTCCCCCGCCCGACATGCGCAGGAACACCGGGCAGCCCTGCCGCGCGAACTCGCTGCGCGCGGCCTCGAAGCCGGCATGCCGCTGGTAGGTACGCGGCACCACCAGCGACAGCGGCGCCTCCCACAGCTGGGCGACCTGCCGGCCCTGCGCGGCGAGCTCGAGCAAGGCCAGTTCGTCCTGCAGTGGATCCGCATGCGGCTGGCCGGCAGGCGCGGGCTCGACGAACTCAAAAGGCATGGCGCGGCAGCGGTCTTGGCCGGTCGGGTAACGATAGGCCGAGTCTAGCAAGGCTAATCGTTGAGCGCATCGAAGTAGGCCAGCGCTTTCGACGCATACATCGCGCCCGGGCCGCCGCCCATCTCGATATTGAGCGCCAGCACTTCGGCCAGTTGCGCGCGCGTGGCGCCGTGGCGCAGCGCCTGCGCCGTGTGGAACAGCACGCAGTCGTCGCAGCCCTTCTGCACGGCCAGCGCGACCGCGACCAGCTCCTTGACGGCGGCCGGCAGGCTGCCTTCCTGCGTGGCGGCCTTCATCAGGCCCTGGAATGCGCTCATGGCCGCGGGCTGGGCCTGCGCGAGCGCGGCGAACTGCTTGTTGATCTGGGCGAGGCGGGTCTTCAGTTCTGTGCTCATAGGAACCGTTGTCGTGATTCGGTGGATGGAAGACAAAGGCGGGCGGCAGCGCACGCCGCCGCCCGCGCCGCGGCCTCAGCCGCCGAGGTGCTGCCTGAGCAGCGCGTTGAAGTCGTTGGCCTTCTCCATCTGGCTCATGTGGCCGGCGTCGGCAAAGACCTTGACGGTAGCGTCGGGCGGCGCCGCCTCGGCATGCTCAGCCGGGATGATGCGGTCCTGGCCGCCCCACACCATCAGCACGCGCTTGCCGCTGCCGGCCAGCCGCTGGCCGGGCTGCTCCTTCTGCCGGCCTCCGGCAAACAGGCCCTGGCCCAGGGAGGTCAGCGCTTCGGTCACGCCATCCAGCCGCTTGTAGCGCAGCAGGTCGTCGAGCATCTGCCGGCTGACCAGCCCGGCATCCGCGAACAGCAGTTCGATCACCGGCTTCAGCTCGCGCCGCGACTGCGCATTGACAAAGCCCTCGGTATAGCCGCTGTTGATGGCTTCGCCGAAGCCCACCGGCGACACCAGCGCCATCGACAGCACCCGCTGCGGCGCGTCCACGGCGAGTTGCGCCGCCACGCCGCCGCCCATCGAATGGCCGACCAGGTGCGCGGCTTCGATGCCGGTCTCGTCCATGAAGCGCGCTACAAAGCCGGCCATCTGCGCCAGCGTCGTGCCCGCGAGCCGCGGCGACGACTGTCCATGGCCGGGCAGGTCCAGTGCCACGACCGTGTACGCGTCGGCAAGGGGATCGAGGTTGAACAGCCAGTTGTCCAGGTCACCGCCAAAGCCGTGGAGGAAGAGCACGGTCTCGGCGCCGCTGCCCTTGCGGGCGTAGCGGACGCGGACGCCGTCCACGTCGGCGAACTGGTACGCGGCGGCGGCGTCTTCCTCGTCACCGTCTTCCGCGGGCGCTTCATAAGCCGATACATACGCGTCGATATCCGCATCGCTCACCTCCGCCGGAGCCAGCACGCCAAGCAGCGCCTTGACCGGCAGCACGTCGCCGGCCTGCGCCACCTTGCGGCGCAGCGTGCCGGCGTCCGGCGCCTCCACCGCATTGGCAATCTTGTCGGTTTCCACATCGAGGATCGGCATGCCCACGTTAATTTCGGTGCCCTCGTCGACGAGCCAGGCATTGACCGTGCCTTCCTTCATCGACAGGCCCCATTTGGGCATCACGATCGGGGTAATTGCTGCGCTTGCCATCACTGCTTGCCTCCCTTGACCGTCTTGCGCGCGGCGGCAGCGATCTGCGCGGCGCTGGGGATGTACAGGTCTTCCAGCGTGGGTGAGAACGGCACCGGCGTATGCGGCGGGCACACCATCTCGATGCCGGCCCTGAGCGCGCCGAAGGCCTGCTGCGCGACCTGCGCAGAGATATCGGTGGCGATATTGCAGCGCGGGCTGGCTTCATCCACCACCACCAGGCGGCCGGTGGTCTCGACCGACTCCAGCACCGTGTCCATGTCCAGCGGCGACAGCGTGCGCAGGTCGATCACTTCCGCCTCGATGCCTTCCTTCGCCAGCGTCGTCGCCGCTTCCAGCGCGCGGTGCACCATCAGCCCGTAGCTGACGATCGACACGTCCTTGCCGTCGCGCACGATATTGGCCTCGCCAAACGGGATCGCGTACGCGCCCTCCGGCACCTCGCCTTCGAGCCCGTACAGGTTCTTGTGCTCGCAGAAGATCACCGGGTCGTTGTCGCGGATCGCCTGGATCAGCAGGCCCTTGGTGTCGTACGGCGTCGATGGGCACACCACCTTGAGGCCGGGGATATGCGTAAACAGCGGCGTCAGCATCTGGCTGTGCTGCGCGGCGGCGCGGAAGCCGGCGCCGACCATGGCGCGGATCACCACCGGGGTTTCGGCCTTGCCGCCGAACATGTAGCGGAACTTGGCCGCCTGGTTGAAGATCTGGTCGAAGCACACGCCCATGAAGTCGATGAACATCAGCTCGGCGATCGGGCGCATGCCGCAGGCCGCGGCGCCGATGGCGGCGCCAACGTAGGCCGACTCGGACAACGGCGTATCCAGCAGACGGTCGCCATGCTTGGCGTACAGACCCTTGGTCACGCCCAGCACGCCGCCCCAGGCGTCCTTCTCGCCGTCCGCGCCGGCGCCGCCGACGATGTCTTCGCCCAGCATGATGACGCTGGGGTCGCGGGTCATTTCCTGGTCGATCGCCTCGTTGATCGCCAGCTTGATGCTCAGTTTGCGAGCCATGTTTGTCTCCTGATAGTTCGGTTAGCCGTCTGGTTGGCGAGAGGCGATCAGTAGCTGACGTAGACGTCGGTGAGCAGGTCTTCCGGGCCGGGCAGCGGCGCGGCCTTGGCTTGCTGCACGGCGTGCTCGATCAGCGCGGCGACTTCACGGTCGATGGTGTCGAGCTCCTCGCGCGCGATTACGCCGGCCTGCGTCACGGTGCGGGCGAACAGCTTCAGGCAGTCCTTGTTGGCGCGAATATCGTCGAGCTCGCCGGCGGCGCGGTAGGTCTGCGCATCGCCCTCGAAGTGGCCATAGAAGCGGACCATCTTGCATTCGAGCAGCGACGGGCCGCCGCCTTCGCGCGCACGGCGGATGACTTCGCCGGCGGCCTCGTGCACGGCGAAGAAGTCGGTGCCATCGACAGTCACGCCCGGAATGCCGAAGCCGGCGGCGCGGTCGACGTAGCTGTCCACCGCCGTGCCATAGTCGCGCGAGGTCGACTCGGCATAGCCGTTGTTCTCGATCACGAAGATCACCGGCAGGTTCCACACCGCGGCCAGGTTCAGGCTTTCCAGGAAGGTGCCCTGGTTGGAAGCGCCGTCGCCGCAGAAGGTAATGCCGACCTCGCCCTTGCCGCGAAACTTGGCGGCCAGCGCGGCGCCGCAGATCAGCGGCGCGCCGGCGCCCAGGATGCCATTGGCCCCCATCATGCCCTTGGACAGGTCCGCGATATGCATCGAGCCGCCCTTGCCGTTGCACGAGCCGCCCTTCTTGCCATAGATCTCCATCATCATCGCCACCGGATCCACGCCCTTGGCAATGCAGTGGCCATGGCCGCGGTGCGTGCTGGCGATGCGGTCGCCATCGTGCAGGTGATGCAGGATGCCGACGCCCGCGGCCTCCTCGCCCGCGTACAGGTGGACGAAGCCCGGGATGTCGCCACGCGCGAAGTCCACGTGCAGGCGCTCCTCGAAATCGCGGATGGTGCGCATCTTCCGGTACGCCGTCAGCAGCGTCTCCTTGTCGAGCGGCAGCGCGGCGGAATCTTGTGATGCTCTGGCTGTCATGTTTGTCTCCTTCGTTCTATCGAGGGTTGCACTTCAGGAAAGGCAGGTAAGCAACGGGTTTCTGCTGCGCATCAGCCGATGCTGCGCGGCATAGCGCATGCAGCCCGCCACGTCGATGCTGCGAAAAGCGTGTTCATGCAGGGTCACGGTGACTTCGTCGTCGGGGCCGAAGGCCAGCTCGCGCTCGCCGTCGAGCGCGACGATGCCGCTGCGCTGGCGCACGCGGTGCGGGCGCCCGTGTTCGAGACGTTCCCAGCCCGCGACCGGCACCGTGCACAGCAGTCCTGGCGCGATCGGTGCGCGCAGGTCGAATTCGCCTTCTCCGGGCGCGGCCAGTTCGATCGCCAGCCCGCCGGGATCGCGCCGGCCCAGCGGTTCGAGCAGGCCGGCGATGGCCGACAGGCCGATGGCCTGCGGATCGGCGAACGACACATAGACCGCGGCGAGCGTGTCGGTCTTCCACAAGGCCCGCGCGCCGATGAAGTGCTCGTGCGAGATCACCGCATCCACCAGCGCGATGTCGCGGCGAAAGCCGCCGTCGCCGTCGCGGATGACGATGTCGAGCCGCTTGTTGGAGGCAAGCGCGTGCTTGTCGGGAACGCGTCCGGTGGCGTAGAGCCCGGTGGCGAGGCCGGTGATGGTGGGTTCGCGCATCTCCGGATAGGCGTTGTTGGTGCCGGTCGACAGGCCGGCAATGGGAACGCCGCCGCATTCACGCACTACCGCACGATGGGTGCCGTCGCCGCCGAGCACGATGATGGCGGCCACGCCGGCATCGGCCATGCAGCGCGCGGCGTGCAGCGTGTCGTCGACGCGTGCGGTCACTGGCATGTCGAGGTATTCGACGGCTGGCAGGCCGGAGTCAGGGCCGTGGCCTTGCCGGCGCGCCAGGTGCCGCGACAGCATGACGCGCAGGCCTTCGCGGTCCGGCATCATCAGCACGCGGCCCACGCCGCATGCCGCCAGCGCGGACAACAGGCGCAGCACGATATTGACGCGATCGGCCAGTTGCAGGCTGTTGGCGTTGGCGATCACGCGGCGGATATCGCGCGCGGAAATCGGGTTGGCGATGATGCCGACCAGTGGCGTGCCGGCGCTGGCTGCGTGCCCCATTGCCTGCTCCTGTTGTCATTGTGGTGACAGGCAAATTGCAATGGCTGTGCCAGCGCGCGGAAGCCGCCGCGAGATCGGAAAACATCCCTCCGGCGCAGTTCAACTTAAGGGATAACCCGCAAAATTTTCCATGCTCGGCGCGGCAAACAGCCCAGCGCGACGGTCACGGCGAGACAGGTGTCACAGTGCAGTTGTACAGACTGGACAACCGTATCGCGCAGCAGCGGCCGCAGGTGCGGCCGATTACTTCCGGGAATACCTCGATGTGCAATATTCAATGGTTGGTGACGGCTTCCTGCGCCAGACTCTCCTCCTCAAACAACGACCTGCTTCGCCATGCCGCCGCGAAGCCAATGAGGAGACAGAATGGATACGCGCTGGATCGCAGTGCTGGTGGAGAAGTTCGGCCACAGCTTCAGCGGCTATGACCTGGAAAGCGGTGCGCGCCGCTTCAGCGTGCCGCTGCCGGACTACCCACATGAATTCGTGGTCGACCGCGCACGCCTGCGCGGCTATGTCGGCCACTACGGCGTGCAGACCTTTGCGCATGCCGGCGATGGCGGCGCCGCCGTGTGCTGCGTCGATATCGCCGGCGGGGGGCGTGAAGGGGACCTGGAATGCGCGCCTTATCACCGCATCCATGGGTTGCAGATCGACGCGCGAGGCCGCGTCTATGCCCTGAGCGAACGCGACAACATGCTGCTGGTGTTCGAAGCGCCGTGGGAGAGCCGCACGCCTGCGCGCGCGGTGCCGTCCGGCGGCGTCAAGAGCCACCTGTTCGTACTGACGGGCGACGGACAACGCGCCTACGTCACCAACCTGCTGTCGCATACGGTAACGCTGGTCCACCCCTACGATGCAAGCCGGCCGCCGCGCGCTGCCCACGCCGGCCGGCGGCCTGAAGGCTGCTGCCTGAGTCCTGACGAATCGCTGCTCTATGTCTCAAGCCGCGACGACCATACCATCGCGCGGCTCGACGCCCACACGCTCGAAGTGCTCGGCACGGTCGCCACGGGCGAGGATCCCACCCGACTGTACTGGTCGCCTTGCGACCGCTTGTTCGCGCTCAACTATGGCGAGCGCAGCCTGCGCATCTTCGACCCGCACACGCTGGTCGAGCTGGGACGGGTCGATACCGGCGCCAGGCCGATCGCACTGGCATTCCATCCCGCCGACCCTGGCCGCGCCTGGCTTGCGCTCAACGACCACAGCGTCAGCGAACTGGACCTGCGCACGCTGGCGTTGCGCCATGCCTTTGCCACCGGCAAGGAGCCGGACGGCCTCGCCATCCTGGCGCTGCCGTCCCGATAAGCGTCGGGTTCCACAGACCCGGCGCCGCCACCGCCGGCCGGCACTCATTCCATTTCGCCGCAGCACAGACTCAGACGCTAAAGAAGCCGCCCAAGCAGCCGCCGAAGGCGCCCATGAAGGAGACCCATGACCATCCCGCAGCAAGCGCGAGCCGACAGCGCCGACGCCCTCGATACTCCTGCCGGCACGACGCCCGGCACCGCCACGGCCACCGCCCGAATCCCAGCGCAGCGCTGGTGGCGCATCATCCCGCCCATCCTGATGGTGTGCATCGTGTCATATATGGACCGGGTCAATATCGCCTTTGCCATGCCGGGCGGCATGAACGAGGCGCTTGGCATCGGTGCCGGCATGGCGGGCCTGGCCGGCGGCATCTTCTTCGCCGGCTACCTGTTGCTGCAGGTTCCGGGCGGCAAGCTGGCCGTACGCGGCAGCGGACGCAGGTTCATCGGCTGGTCCATGCTGGCGTGGGCCGTGATCTCTGTGCTGACCGGCCTCGTGCGCAACGAGACCGAATTGCTGGTCCTGCGCTTTGCGCTCGGCGTGGCCGAGGGCGGCATGCTGCCGGTGGTGCTGACGATCGTCGGCAACTGGTTTCCAGACCACGAGCGCGGCCGGGCCAATGCGCTGGTGATCCTGTTCGTGCCGATTGCCGGCATGATTACCGCGCCGCTGTCGGGACTGGTCATCGCCGCGCTGGACTGGCGCTGGCTGTTTATCATCGAAGGTGGTATCTCGGCGCTCTGCCTCGGCGTCTGGTTGGCATTGGCCTGCGACCGGCCGCAGGAGGCGCGCTGGATTTCCACGGCAGAGCGCGATTACGTACTGGCGCAACTGCGCGCCGAGCAGCAACGGGCGGCGCCGGCTGCCGCTGCGCCAACGAACCATGCGACTACGCGCACGGTGATCTTGCGGCTGCTGTCGGATACCGTGATCCGTCGCCTGATCGGCCTGAATTTCCTCTACCAGGCTGGCATCTACGGCTATACGTTGTGGCTGCCCACCATTCTCAAGGACCTGACCCACGGCGGCATGGGCCAGGTCGGCCTGCTGGCGATGGTGCCGTACGTGGGAACCATGGCCGGCATCCTCGTGGTGTCTGCCTGGTCGGACCGTAGCGGGAAGCGCCGCGCCTTCGTGATGTGGCCCTTGCTGGGCTTTGCCGCCTGCCTGGCCGGATCGGTATGGTTTCATGGCAATACCTGGCTGGCCTACGGTCTGCTGGTCGGCTGCGGCGTGTTCCTGCAAGCCGCCGCGGGCGTGTTCTGGACCCTGCCCCCGCGCCTGCTGGCCGCAGACGATGCGGGCGTGGCGCGCGGCCTGATCAACGCACTTGGCAATCTTGGCGGGTTCTGCGGGCCGTATGCAGTTGGGCTGCTGATCCAGTATTTCGATGCCGGCGTGGGCGTCTACATGCTCGCTTGCGCGCTCGTGCTGGCTGCCGTGCTGACCGCCACCCTGCCGGAGTCCTGCCGATGACGCGCAACGCCTTGCCTGCCGGCGAGCGCCTGGCGATCGTCGATGCCCACCATCATCTGTGGCAGCTCGATGGCGGGCACTACCCCTGGCTGCAGGAGGGGTACCAGCCGGCAACGTTCTTTCTCGGCGACTACCAGGCCTTGCGCCATGACTATCTGGCGGCTGAGTACCGGCGCGATACGGCCGACGTATCGGTGCTGGCAACCGTCCACATCGAGGCCGAGCGGGACCGGGGCGAAGCCATCGCCGAGACGGCGTGGCTGCATGAGCCCCGCTGGCCCCGGGGCATGGCCGCCTCCGTGGTCGCCTACGCCCCGCTCGGCACCGCAAACTGCGCCGAACTGCTTGCGCGCCAGGCGGGTTTTGCGCGGGTGCGCGGTATCCGCTGCAAACCGCTGACGGCATCCGCTCCGGGCAAGTCGGTTGCGGGCCGGGCCGGATCGATGCAGGATCCCGCCTGGCTGGAAGACCTGGCGCGGCTGCCGCGCCACGGGCTGTCGTGGGACCTGCGCGTGCCGTTCTGGCATCTGCAAGAGGCGGCGCAGGTGGCCGCCGACCTGCCCGAGCTGGCGATCGCACTGAATCATGCCGGCCTGCCGCTTGACCGGTCCGAAGCCGGGCTGGCGCACTGGCGGCGCGGCATGGAAGCGCTGGCCGCCTGCCCGAACGTGATGGTCAAGTTGTCCGAGTTCGGACTGCAGGGCGGCCGCTGGGATGTGGCAGGGAATCGCCGCATTGTGCGCGAGACGCTGGCCATCTTCGGACACGAGCGTGCCATGTTCGGCAGCAACCTGCCGGTTTCGTCGTTGAGCGCCGCGTTCGGCACGGTGCTGCGCATGGTGACCGAGGCGCTGCCGGACCCGCTCGCCAGGCAACGGGTATTGGCCGGCAATGCTGCGCGCTTCTACCGTATTGCCGCCAGGCACATGTCCCCGGCACCAGCCCAGGACAGCACCATGTGTTGATTCCGGTCGCAGTGTGGTCCGCCATGCGTGCTATAAAGCCGGCGTCCACCGTACACTGCCATGCCCGAATCCCTGACCCAGCTCAGCAACGCCGCCACGCTGCGCAAGCGCCTGCAAATGCGCCATCTTCGCCTGGCGCTGGCACTCGCCGAACACGGCTCGCTGCGTGGCGCCGCCAGCGAGATGGCGCTGACTCAGCCTGCGGCGACCAAGGCACTGCACGAGCTGGAAGACACCGTCGGAACGCTGCTGTTCACGCGCCACGCCCGCGGCATCACGCCGACCGTGTTCGGCGAGGCGCTGATCCGCTATGCGCGCGTGGCGCTGTCCGATCTCGATGCCTTGCACGACGAGCTTGCCGCCATCGCCGCGGGCGAGATCGGCAAGGTGCGCATCGGTGCGATCCTGGCACCGGTGCCAGACCTGCTGGCCGGCGCCATCAACGGACTCAAGGCACGGCACCCGCAGCTGCACATTGCGCTCCAGGTGGATACCAGCGACGTGCTGGTGCAGGCGCTGCGGCAGGATGCACTGGACGTGGTGGTCGGCCGTATCCCGGCCGGCTCGCTTGCCGAGGACCTGGCTTTCGAGCCCCTGTGCGAGGAGGTCCTGTCGATCGTAGCGCGCCCCGGGCATCCGCAGGCTCGCAAGCGCAGCGTACGGCTGGCGAGCCTGTCGAGCTATCCATGGATCATCCAGCCCGCCGCCAGCCCGATGCGCCAGATCATCGACCAGACCTTTCGCGATGCGCGCGTGCCCTTGCCGGAGGATGTCATCGAAACCTCATCCATCATGGCGACGCTGCCGCTGCTGGCGGGCAGCGACCGCATCGCCGTGGTACCCAGCGCGATCGCCGGCTATTTCGCCGCGATGGGCGCGCTGGCAATCCTGCCGGTGGCAATGCGGGGCCGGCTGGTCCCCTACGGCATCGTGGCGCGCAAGCGCCGTACCGCCACGCCCGGCGTGCGCTTGCTGATCGATGCGCTGCGCGCGGCGTGCACGGCCGGCGGCCCGCCATCGGCTGCCACCGCAGTCAGCAGGATCGGGCGGCGCGGCTAGCTGCCCGCGCCGCCGTCGCGCCGGTTCGGCGACTGGATGCCATAACGCTCCATGCGCCGGTACAGCGTCATGCGGCTGATGCCGATCTGGCGCGCGACCGCGCTCAGGTTCCAGCCGGAAGCGCGCAGGTACTGCATCAGCAGCATGCCTTCCGGCGGCAACTGGTGCGGGTCGAACGGCGCGGCGGCGCTGTCGTCGGCGCTGCCGCCGATGATGTCGGCAGCTCGCGGCGGCGCCGCGGGAATGGCCGCGGTCCCGAGGCCGTCGGGCAGGTCGTGCTCATCGATATAGCCGCCGGTGCAGACGGCGCGCGCGTATTCGAGCACATTGCGCAGCTCGCGCAGGTTGCCCGGCCAGCGATGGCGATGCAGCCGCTCGCGTGCCGCCGGCGACAGCGTCGTGGCCTGGCCGGCGCCTTCCTGCAGCAGCTTGGCCATCAGCCAGTCGAGGTCGTTGCGTGCGCGCAGCGGCGGCAGCTCGAAACGGGCGCCGTTCAGGCGGTAGAAGAGGTCTTCGCGGAAGCGCCCTTCGGCGACCAGTTGCTCCAGCCCGTGGTGCGTCGCGGAAATGACGCGCAGCCGCACCGGCACGGGCCGCGCGGCGCCGACCGGCAGCACCTCGCCCTCGGCCAGCACGCGCAGCAGCCGCGACTGCAGCTCGCGCGGCATGTCGCCGATCTCGTCCAGGAACAGCGTGCCGCCGTCGGCTTCCTGGATCAGCCCGCGCTTGCCGCGCGGGCCGGCGCCGGAGAAGCTGTTGGGCAGGTGGCCGAACAGTTCGCTTTCGATCAGCGTTTCCGGAATCGCCGCGCAGTTCACCGCGATGAACGGGCCGCAGCGGCGCGCGCTGGCCTGGTGCAGGGCCTTGGCGAAGAACTCCTTGCCGCTGCCGGTCTCGCCGTGGATCAGCAGGTTGATCGGCGAATCGACCAGCCGCGCGGCGCGCTGCAATTGCTGCTGCAGCGCAGCGTCGCCGCCGGTCAGCGCGGCCAGCGCCTCGGGCATGGCCACCGGCGCTTCCTTGGCCGGTGCCTGCCAGCGCAGCGCGGGCGGCATCACGCTCAGGTACAACAGCCCGCCGCTGCGGTTCAGCGCCACCAGCCGCTGCTCGCTGGGCCGGGAGTAGACATAGTTGCCAAGGTCTTCCAGCCGGGCGCCGAACAGCGTCTCGAAGCGCTGGCCGAGCACGGTGGCGCCTCCCGCGCCTCCCAACTCGCCCTCCAGCATCAGCCGGGCGCGGTGGTTGTGGCCGACGATGCGGCCGGCTTCGTCCAGCGCCAGCAGGTATTCGGGATTGACGTCGACGAACTCCGGCGCCACGTTCAGCTTCAGGATCCAGTCGCGCCGGTGCGCGCGCAGGAAGTTGGCGTTCTCGATATGCGCGGCATAGATGCGCACCAGCTGCAAAGCCAGCCCCTGGCTGTCCTTGGCGTGCGGCGAGGTCAGCGCGGAGATGTCGAGGATGGCGTGCAGGTTGCCGTGCGTGTCGAACAGCGGCGCGGCGGTGCAGGTCAGCGGGATATGGGTCGCATCGAAATGGTCGGCCTGGTGCACCGTCAGCGCCTGGCCGGTGACCAGCGCCGTTCCCACCGCGCAGGTGCCGGCGCCGCTCTCGCTCCATTCCGCGCCGAGGTAGAGGCCGGCGTGCCGCAGTGCGGTATCGGTGCGCGCATCGCCGATATAGTCGACCGTCACGCCCTGCGCATCGGTCAGCAGCACCACGTAGCCCAGCGCCGCCACCTGGCCGTACAGGCTCTGCAGGCCGTGGCGCGCGATGCGCGCGAAATCGTCGATGCGTTCCTGGTGTTCGCGCAGCCGCGGCTGCGGCAGGATGCGCGCTTCCTGCATGCGCGAGGGATCGAGCCCGTACTGGTGCACGCAGCGCCGCCATGAGTTCTGGATGATGGCGTCATGCGCGATCCGGTCCGCCAGCACGGCGGGCGGGGCTAGGTATGTGGTGGCCTGGACCACCGTCTCGATGTGCTCGCGTTGCCGCAGGTCCATCGCTGTCTCCTGGTCGTCGCTGCCGCGGGCCCCGGGAGTGTCTCTGAGGGGGCGGTGGATCGGGCGGACTGTGCGGGCGCGTGCCTGGGCGGCCGCGCCTCTGTCTGGTCTCGGCCTTCTAATGTATCCGAGCGCATCGGCGGGATGCAAACCAGAATGGCAGGCAGGACTCACGAGACGCCGGCAGGCGCATGCCGCATGTGCGGCGTGCGCCATACCGGATGGCTCAAAGTGCGGCGTTGGCCTTGAGGCTGCGCGCCGCGCCGGCGGCGATCTCGAAGGAGCGCAGGCGCGCCTGGTGGTCGTAGATCTGGCCGGTCAGCATCAGCTCGTCCGGCTGCAGGTCGTCGACAAAGCGCTGCATGCCGGCGTGCACCGAGTCCGGATCGCCCACCACCGAGCAGGCCAGCGAGCGGCGGATATGGTCGGCCTCGCTCTCGGTCCATAGCGACTCGATGTCGTCCACCGGCGGGCGCAGTTGCCCCGGCGTGCCGCGCACCAGTGCCAGGAACTGCTGCTGCAGCGAGCTGAACAGGCGGCGCGCCTCGTCGGCGCTGTCCGCGGCAAAGACATTGAAGCCGAGCATCACGTACGGGCGATCCAGCGTTTCAGAGGGCCGGAAGGTGCGGCGGTACAGGTCGAGCGCCTGGCGCATGAAGCCCGGCGCAAAGTGCGAGGCAAACGCGAACGGCAGGCCCATGGCCGCGGCCAGCTGCGCGCTGAACAAGCTCGAGCCCAGCAGCCAGATCGGCACCTTCAGGCCGGCACCGGGGACGGCGCGCAGGCGCTGGCCGGGACGCACGTCATCGAAATACGCCTGCAGTTCTTCCACGTCCTGCGGGAAGGTATCGGCGCTGTCGCTGGTCAGATGGCGGCGCAATGCGCGCGCGGTGGCCTGGTCGGTGCCGGGCGCGCGGCCCAGTCCCAGGTCGATGCGCCCCGGGTAAAGCGAGGCCAGCGTGCCGAACTGCTCGGCGATCACCAGCGGCGAATGGTTGGGCAGCATCACGCCGCCGGAGCCCACGCGGATAGTTTGCGTGCCGTTGGCGACATAGCCGATCAGCACCGCGGTGGCGGCGCTGGCGATGCCGGGCATGTTGTGGTGCTCGGCCAGCCAGTAGCGGTGGTAGCCCAGCCGTTCGGCATGGCGCGCCAGGTCGAGCGAGTTGCGCATGGCCTGGCCGGCGTCGCTGCCCTGCGGGATGGGGGCCAGGTCGAGCACCGAGTAAGCGATGCCCTTGCCGGCGGGGAGAGAGTCGCGATTCATGTTGTGGTCTGAGGGGCGGGGTACGCCACACGGGCGCCGCCCGGCTGCAATGCGGATGGTTCGCTATGTTAGTGAGCCTGCGCGGAACGTGCTGGCGACGGATTTGCGGCCCTGCGGGCGGCGTGGGTATCGGCCGCGCGGGCTCCGGGCGGCAAGGATTGAGCGCGGCGCCGCTTGCCCTTACCATTCAGCCCGATGCGAAGGAACGATCGATGACTCTCAAGACACTGGACGGCGCGCTGGCCCTGCTGACGCACTTCACCGTGCGCCAGCCCACCTGGGGCGTGCGCGAACTGGCCAAGCACAGCGGCGTGCACTACGCCGTGGTGCACCGCGTGCTGGCGACCTTTGCCGCCAATGGCTTCCTGGTGCAGGACGCGGCCACCGGAAAGTATTCGCTGGGGCTGCGGCTGTTCGAGCTGGGACAGGTGGTACGCAAGAGCTTCTCGCCGGACGAGATCGTGCGACCGGTACTCGAGAAGCTGGCCGCGCAAAGCGGCGAGACCGTATTCCTGTCGTGGCTCGACGGCCATGAAGGCCTGTGCGTGGGGCTGGTGCAGAGCCAGCACCAGCTGCGTTTCTCGATCGAGCTGGGCGAGCGCTTTGCGCTGTACGCGGGGGCGCATGCCAAGGCGATGCTCGCCTTCCAGGACGATGCCTTCCGCGACGAAGTCTACCGCCAGGGCATGGCGCGCGTGGGCCCGCACACCACGCTGGACCGCGAGCGCATCGAGCAGCAGCTGGCCGAGGTGCGCGAACGCGGCTGGGCCCATACGCGCGAGGAGGCCGCGGCCAGCGTGGCCGGGCTGGCGCTGCCGCTGTGGTCGCGCGACCGCAGCGCGGTGGTGGGCTCGGTGGCGATTGCCGGGCCGCAGCAGCGCCTGGACGAGGCCGCCGTGCCGCGCCTGCTGGAGGCCTTGCGCGACGCCAGCGGCCGGCTGGAAGACGTGATCGGCTTCGTGCGCTGACGCCAGCGTTCAGGCGGCCCGATCACGCAAGCAGCGCCTTTCCCACTTCGCCGCCCAGCACGCGCTGGCCGATCGCATGCCCCAGCGCCCGATAGCTTTCCCATTGCGCCTCGTCGAAGAACTGATCGCCGGTGCCTTCCTGCGGGAAGGCCGGGTGCGTGGCGCCATAGTGCCGCACGTCGGCCGGCGCCCATGACACCAGCCGTGGCTTGAGCAGCACGATGCGGCAGACCCGCGCGCGCGGCGCCGCGCATGCCGGGCCGGTGCGGTACACGTTGAGCAGCACCGCGCATTTGTCGGCGGCAGGGCCGCTGGCCGCCGCGCCCGGCAGGAAATCATCCGGCACGCCGAAGACCCGGCTCAGCACCGGGTTCGTGGTGGCGGCCTCGGTGTCGACGACGATCTCCAGGCCATGGTCGATGCGCGCGAGCCGGATCAGGTTGGCGAGGTCGCCGAAGCGATAGTCCGGATCGCCGCCGCAGTCGCACAGCACGATCAGCGCGACGTCCCGGCCCGGACGCAGCAGCTCGTAGACGCCGGTGTTGTCGAAATGCCCGCCGTCCGACAGGTATTGCCAGCCGCGCCGCGTGCCATGGAAGCGGGCGCTCAGCTCGCACCCCAGGTAGTACTGCGTGCGGAACATGCCGGCGGCCAGCCACGGATGCGTGGCGCGTTCGGGATGGCGCCGCTGCTCGCCCTCGCGCCCGCCCTGGCGCGCGTACCTGGCCGGATACGAGGGCCACCACGTGCCGAGCCGCAGGTTGGCCAGGCCCAGCAGCAGCGAGGTCCCGAGCGTGGTGGCCCGGCCCAGCCCCGTTGACACCACCGCGCCCGAGATGGCGATCCAGTCCCCCACCGTGAGCGATTGCGCCAGCTTGCCCGATGCGGGCCATGATGCGTCCGGGCAGCACTGCCGGCCGTCGATGGTGAAGCGCGCATAGGCATCCGGCGCGATGGTGGCCGCGGCACCCTGCTGGGCCACGCCGGCGCCGGGTGCCAGGCACAGCGGCTTGCCCTTGCGGTCGCGCTGGACCAGTTGCTCGGCCGGATCGACGGTCAGGTTCAGCGTCACGTTGATCAGGTGCAGCGGCGCCAGCACGCGCGGATCGTAATAGGCGTTGAGGCTGAGCTGGTCGCCGGGCACGGGCTCCGCCACGCTGAAGCGCGCGCGCCGGCGGCGGTCCGCGACCGGATCGGGATCGGGCGCGGCAAAGCGCTCGCCGTTGGACGCGCCCAGGTAGGCACGCGTGAGCCGCGCCGCGTAGAAAGGCTGCAGCGTGGAAAGGTTCAGGAATCCGGTAAAGCGGCCGGCGGCCAGCGCCAGCACCAGCGCCACCACCGTCAGCGTGGCCAGCGCCGGCCCGGTGTAGGCCGTGCCGTACACCAGCCAGTCGACCGGCTCGCGGCCATCCCAGCGCACCCACAGCACCAGCCACGACCACAACACGAACAGCAGCAGCGCCAGCACCGCCGCGGCCGCGCCGGCCAGCAGCGAGACCGGCAGGCGTGCCCACAGTGCGCGCCAGGCGGTCCCGGCGCTGCCCTTGCGGCCTTCGTCGAGGCAGCGCGCGCCGTAGCGCACCAGCCAGACCAGCACGCCCAGCACGCTCGCCGGCAGCGCCACGCCCCACGGCTGGCCGGCGGCATGGGCATACAGATAGGTGGTTCGTGCGGCGGTATCGGCCAGGCCCAATGCCGCCAGCCACAGCGTCAGCGTGGCCGCCGTGCGCAGCGCGCGCGTGGCCCGCACGCGGTAGCCGGACACGGTGCGCGGCTCGCCCTGCAGCATCACCAGGCAGCTCAGCACACCCAGCCACGTCAGCACGCCGAGCGCGGCAAAGAGCTGCGCCGGGACCAGCTCCGCGCCAAGCCACTCCGACCAGCGCGCGGCGGCAAGCAACAACAGCCCCAGCAGCATGGCGACCATCGGGGCGGGGCTGAAAAAACGCCCCGGCGCCTCCGGGTCGCTGGCGCGCGGATAGACCAGCCAGTACGCCAGGCCGGGCGGCACCGCGCCGATCACCGCCGTGGCCAGCGGCAGCCACAGCCAGGGGCTCCACCAGATCGCGCATTCGCCCTGGTTGAAGGCCTGCCGCGCATCGTGCAGCAAGTCCATCTCGTAGCGACCGAACCCGTACCACGCTCCCGCCGCGCCGTGCAGCAGCAGCGCCAGCAGGGACAGCACCACCAGCAGCGCGCTGCCGATCACGTAGTGCATGGCCAGCCAGTTGCGCACCACCAGCGCGCCGGCATAGAGGTTGTCGCCGGCGCCCGTGGGCGACAGGTAGCGGCCGTTCTCGCGCAGCCACGCGAGCGCGCCGCGGCCGGGATCGGCGGCATAGGACACCGAGGTATGGATGCGCCCCGGCGGCTCGCATTGGAGCGTGTGGTAGGCGTCGGCCGCGGCCTGGACCGGGCCGGTGCCGCGGCGCAGGCGCCCCGGCACGAACAGGCTGACGAAGAAGGCCCCCAGGTAGCCACCGCCGCTGACGGTGGACAGGTAGTCGAACTGCGCCAGCAGCGAGGCCAGCCCCGGCACGGTCTGCGCCGCGGCGGCGGTGCCCGCTGCGGGAGTTGGAGGCGCCTCGGTGTCCGCGGTGGCGGCCAGGGTGGTGGTGGCCGGCATGTCAGTGCCGGCCATCGCCTGCGTCACGCCAAGGCAGAACGTGGCGCTGCGGATGCCGCCGCCGGACAGCGCCAGCGCCCAGTTGCGCTGGCCCTCGTGCGTGCGCGGCGCGATGCCGAGCTGGCGGCGCCGATGCGCGATGCGGGCCGCTTCGTCGCCGAAACCGTGGTCTTCCGCAGCCATGGGCGCCTCCCGTAGCAGTCGCTCTGCGCCAAGTATAGGCAACGGCGCATGGTCGATATTCGCCCAGGCACCGGCTGCGATTGCGCGTTAACCCTGATTGTTGCGCGTCGGGGCGAGGCCTAGCATTTCTCTTTATTAGAGACTTTGTCTCTTAAATAGAGACACAAAGCAGCCAGTCATGCTCAAGACCCTGGACGGCGCCCTGGCGCTGCTCACCCATTTCACCGCCCGCCAGCCCAGTTGGGGCGTGCGCGAACTGGCACGCGAAAGCGGCGTGCATCACGCCGTCGTGCATCGCGTGCTCGCCACCTTTGCCGCCAATGGCTTCCTGACGCAGGACGCCGCCGGCCGCTATGGGCTGGGCTTGCGCTGGGTCGAGCTGGGACAAGTGATGCGCAAGACGTTTTCGCCGGCGGAGGTGGTCCAGCCCGCGCTGGAGGCGCTGGCGCAGGAAAGCGGCGAAACGGTTTTCCTGTCGTGGCTGGACGGTCACGAAGGCCTGTGCACGGACATCGCCCAGAGCCAGCACCAGCTGCGCTTTTCGATCGAGGTGGGCCAGCGCTTCGCGCTGGACGCCGGCGCGCATGCCAAGGCGATCCTGGCATTCCAGCCCGAAGCATTGCGGCGACGGGTCATCGGCGATGCACCTGACCTGGCCGCGCAGCTGGCCCAGGTCCGCGCCGACGGCTTTGCCTATACCTGCGAGGAATCCACGGCCACGGTGGCCGGGCTGGCCTTGCCGCTGCACCACCGCGAGACCCAGGCGGTGGTGGGATCCCTTGCCATCGCCGGCCCGCTGCAGCGGCTGACGCGCGAGGCCGTGCCGCGGCTGCTGGAAGCGCTGCGCGCGGCAAGGAAGACGATCGGCCCGGTGGCGGGCTTCATGCGATAGCCGGGTCGGGATCGCCGGCCCGCGCAACGCGCGCACACACGACACACAAAACCAGACAACACTACGGGGAGCGGTGGAAGACATGACCATGCCAACACAACTGAACGCGCCGGTGGCGGCGCAGCCCGCGACACGGTCGCGCTTCATGGAGCCTTTGCTGCTGCTGGTCTCGGTGGCGCTGTCGGTATTCGGCGCCATGATCGGCATGCAGCTGATCGTGTCGCTGGGAATCTCGGCCAATACCTCGATCATCGGCGCGCTGATCGCGATCGTCTTTTCTCGCATCCCGCTGGAGATCACGCGGCGCTTCCGCGTGCTGGAGCGGCAGAACCTGGTGCAGACCGCGATCTCGTCGGCCACCTTCGGCGCCGCCAACTCGCTGATGATCCCGATCGGCGTGCCGTATGCGATGGGCATGCCCGAACTGGCCACGCCGATGCTGATCGGCGCGGTGATCGCCATGTTCGTCGACGGCGCGATGCTGTACTTCCTGTTCGGCAGCAAGATCTTCCCCGCCACCGGCACCTGGCCGGCGGGCATCGCCACCGCCGAGGCGATCTGGGCGGGCGACCGCGGCGGCCGCAAGGCGGCGTTCCTTGGGCTGGGCATTGCCGTGGGCGTGGGCGGCGCGTGGCTGGGCGTGCCGATGTCGGCGTTCGGCGCGGCGTTCCTGGGCAACCTGGCGGCACTGACCATGTTCGGCATCGGCCTGCTGGTGCGCGGCTATTCGGTGGCCGTGACCGGCATCGATATCGCCAAGGCCTATATCCCGCATGGCCTGATGATCGGCGCCGGCATCGTCGCGCTGTTCCAGGTGGCCATGGAAATCCGCCGTGCACGCAACGCGCCGGCCGCCGACGCGCGCACCATCGAAGTCCCGGCCTCGCGCGCCAGCCGCATCCTGTCGGGCGGCTTTGTCATCTACCTGGCGATCGCGTTGCTGATCTCGCTGCTGGCCGGGCATGTATCCGACATGTCGCTCGGCATGCTGGTCGTGTTCGTACTGTATGCAGCCTTTGCCGCGTATGTGCACGAGCTGATCGTCGGCATCGCGGCGATGCATTCGGGCTGGTTCCCGGCCTTCGCGGTGGCGCTGATCACGCTGACCATCGGCATCCTGATCGGCTTTCCGCCGACGGCGCTGGCGGTGCTGGTGGGCTTCTCGGCCGCCACCGGCCCGGCCTTCGCCGACATGGGCTATGACCTCAAGACCGGCTACCTGCTGCGCGGCGAGGGCCGCGACATGGAGGCCGAGATCGCGGGCCGCAAGCAGCAGTTCCTGGCGGCGATGGTCGGCTTCGGCGTGGCCGCGGTGGTGGTGATCGTGTTCCACGGCACCTTCTTCTCGCAGGGCCTGATCCCGCCGGTGGACCGGGTCTATGCGGCGTCGATCAAGGCCGGCTCGTCCGCCGAGATCGCGCGCAACCTGGTGATCTGGGCCATCCCCGGCGCGCTGCTGCAGTGGCTCGGAGGCTCCAGGCGCCAGCTCGGCATCCTGCTCTCCACGGGCATGCTGATCGCCTCGCCGCTGGCCGGCTGGGCGGTGCTGGCTGGCCTGCTGATCCGCTTCGTGGTGCAGCGCCTGCGCGGCGACAAGCACCTGGCCGAGATGAGCGCCTTTGCCGGCGGCGTGATCGCCGGCGACGCCCTGTTCAGCTTCTTCGGCTCGGTCACCAAGCTGAAGAAGTAAGCCATACCTCGGGGCGCCTGCGCCGCGCCCCGCCTGTCATTACCCGAGACATTCCATGGATATCCAAGCAATCCGCGCCGACACGCCGCTGACGGCCTCCACCATTTATCTCGACACGGCCGCGGCCTCGATTCCGCCCGACGCCGTGCTCGACACCGTGCGCAGCTACCTGCTCGATACCGGGCACGTCGGCATCTACCTGCCGGCGTTCCGCAAGGAGACCTATGCACGCGTGGAAACCGTGCGCGGCAAGCTGGCCGGACTGCTCAACTGCGCGGCCGACGAGATCGCCTTTACCAAGAACGCCACCGAAAGCATTTCCATCGCCGCGCGCGGCATCGCCTGGCAAGCCGGCGATGAAGTGCTGGTGGCCGACACCGAGATGCTGAGCAACCTGCTGCCGTGGCGTCGGCTGGAGCAGTCGCACGGCATCGTGGTGAAGATGGTGCCGGCCGATGCCGAAGGGCTGCTGTCGCCCGAGGCCTTCGCGGCCGCGATCACGCCGCGCACACGCCTGCTGACGTTCTCGCACCTGCCCAATTCCACTGGCGCCGTGCAGCCCGCTGTGCAGATCTGCGCGGTCGCGCGCAAGCATGGCGTGCTGTCGCTGGTCAATGCCGCGCAGAGCGTGGGCATGCTGCGCTCCGACGTGGCGCAGCTGGACTGCGACTTCCTTGCCGGCTGCGGGCGCAAGGCGCTGCGCGCGACCGAGGGCTCGGGCTTCCTGTATGTGCGCCGCGCGCTGATCGGGCAGGTCGAGCCGATGCTGGTAGGCTGGTGGAACGGCGCGTACGACCGCAGCACCGGCGCGCTGTCGCTGGTGGCGGGCGCAAAGCGTTTCGAGGCCGGCTGCCCGATTGTGCCGGCCATCCTCGGCATGGGCACCGCCATCGACTACGCCACCGCCATCGGCATCGACGCCATCGAGGCGCGCGTGCGCGACCTGACCGAGTACGCAGTGGCGAAGTTCGCCGCGATTCCGGGTTTCGAGCTGTACGGTCCCACCGACGTGACCCAGCGCATCGGCATCGTGCCGTTCAACGTGCGCGGCGTCGACCCGGCGCGCATCGTGGCCGCGCTGGAAGCGCAGCAATGCATCGTCGAAGCGGGCAACTTCATGGCCGATTCGATCCTGGCGCGCTATGGCGTGTCGACCATGGCGCGCGTGTCGCTGCACTACTTCAACACGCACGAAGAGATCGACCGCGTCGCCGCACTGATCCGCGCCACCATCGCCTGAACTCCTCACCGAAAAACGGAAACCAAGACATGACCCAACGCATCCTCCTGATGAGCAGTTCGCGCAAGGACAACCTCGGCTACCTGGAGCACGCCGGCGAGCAGATCCACACGCTGCTGCAGCGCGAGCCGCGCAAGGTGCTGTTCGTGCCGTTCGCGGGCGTGACCTTCAGCTTCGATACCTATGAAGGCATGGTCAAGCCGGTGTTCGAAAAGCTCGGCTACGCGCTCGAGTCAATCCACCACAGCGCCGATCCGCTGCGCGCGGTGCAGGAAGCCGAAGCCATCGCCGTGGGCGGGGGCAACACCTTCGCGCTGCTCAAGCGCATGTACGACGCCGGCATCGTCGAAGCGATCCGCGCCAAGGTGCGCGCGGGCACGCCGTACGTCGGCTGGAGCGCCGGCAGCAACGTGGCCTGCCCGACCATCCGCACCACCAACGACATGCCGATCGTGCAGCCGCCGTCGCTGCGCGCGCTGGGCCTGGTGCCGTTCCAGATCAACCCGCACTTCATCAGCGGCAAGCCTGCGGGGCACAACGGTGAAAGCAGGGAAGAGCGCCTGGCGGAGTTCCTGAACATCAATGCGCCGGAACAGGTGTTCGCGCTGCCGGAAGGCTCGGCGTTGTACTCGGACGGCACCAGCGGCACCGTGCTGGGCGAGCGCAATGCGCTGTGGTTCCCGGCCGAAGGCAAGGTCGAGACCATTCGTGAGGGCGAGCCTTTTCCGCTGTCGCGGATTACCGGGCCTGCCGGGATGGAGGATTGGCTGGGATTTGCGGCCTGATTGTTTTCGCCGCTCTCCCGCAAGCGGGAGAGGGGAGCAAACCAGCGGTAGAGGCATTTGATCAGCAATCAGACACGTCCGGGCTAGTCCCGACCACAACCAACAAACAAACATAACCACCCCGCGGGCCGCGCTGCGCCGCCCGCGCGGCCCCCTTTTGCCCTCTGGAGGAGAAAACACAATGAGCCAAACCCTTCGCCACGCCGCCCGGCTGACCTTCCCACTGATGCTGGCCCTGCCCACCGCCGCGATGTCGCAGTCCGGCGTGACGCTGTACGGCGTCATCGATACCGCGCTGACGTACCAGACCCATTCCAACCCCGCCGGCGATGCACAGGTCGGCCTGCAGCAAGGCGGCGAAGGCTTTCTGTCGGGCAGCCGCTTCGGCCTGAAGGGCGTCGAAGACCTCGGCGGCGGGGTCAAGGCCGGCTTCGTGCTGGAGAACGGGTTCCTGGCCGACACCGGCAGGTTCGACCAGCAGGGCCAGCTGTTCGGCCGCCAGGCGTATGTGAAGATCGGCAACCAGTGGGGCGAGCTGGCGCTGGGCCGGCAGTACACCACGGCCAACACCATGCTGTACTACGTCGATCCGCTCGGCGTGGGCGCGGCACCGTCGAACTCCTGGATGGTGTACCTGACCGGCCAGCGCTACGACAATGCCGTCAGCTACACCGGCAACTTCGGCCCGGTGTCGCTGATCGCCGAATACGCGCTGGGCGAGACCGCGGGCAACACCCGCGCGATGTCGTCGATGTCGTTCGGCGTCAAGTACGCGGCCGGCCCGATCACCGCCGTCGGCGACTTCCAGCAGACCCGCGACAGCCAGAGCCGTACCGCGAACATCTACCTGGCGGGCCTGAAAGCCGCGGTCGGCCGCGCCAGCCTGTTCGCCAACTACATCCACAGCGACCGCGACGCGGGCTTCGACTCTTCCAGGGGCGGCACCGATACGGCCACCATCACCAGCATGTCGACCGCGGCCACGCCGACCAACCGCGCGGCGATCAACTCGGTGTTCGGCAGCGGCCGCCACGATGACTTCTTCACGCTGGGCGCGAGTTACCCCGTGACCGGCAACGTCACCCTGACCGGCAGCGTGATGCACAACCGAACCCGCGCCGACAGCTTCAGCGGCAACCGCACCACCGCGTATGCCGTGGCCGACTACGCCTTCAGCAAGCGCACCGACACCTACCTGGCAGTGGCCTACGAGCGCGTGCACGGCGACTGGTCGGGCCTGTTCGGCAACAACACCACCAGCTGGACCGGCGGCAGCGGCACGCCGCTGGACGGGCGCGACAGCCAGACCACCGTGATGGTCGGCCTGCGCCACCAGTTCTAACGATTCAACCGACGCCCCGCCCGCATCGCGCGGGCCGGGCACATCATCTGGAGAAAGCCATGGCCCTGCAGCAGACGCTGGTCATTCACGAAGCCCTGGACAGCCCGCACGCCAACGGTGCGGTCGTCAGCGAACTGTTCGCGCCCTACGCCGGCGCCGGCGTGACCGTGCAAGTCACCACGGTCAACAACGCGCCGCCCGAGAACACCGCCAACACCACCGACTTCATCACCATCGTGATCCCCGGCAGCGCCGGCAAGCGCGGCGGCGGCAAGGCGCCGACGCTAGGCGTGATCGGCCGCAACGGCGCCATCGGCGCGCGTCCGGAACTGGTTGGCCTGGTGTCCGATGCGGACGGCCCGATCGGCTGCCTGGCGGTGGCGCTGAAGCTGGCGCAGATGAAGGCGCGCGGCGACCACCTGCAAGGCGACGTGATCGTGACCACGCACCTGTCGACCGATGTCTCGATGGTGCCGCACGACCCGGTGCCGTTCATGGGCATGCCGGTGTCCTCCGACACCATGAACGACTACCAGGTGCTGCCGGAAATGGATGCGATCCTGTCGATCGATGCGTCCAAGGGCAACAGCATCATCAAGCACCGCGGCTTTGCCATCTCGCCGACGGCGATGCAGGGCTATATCCTGCGCGTGGCGCCGGACCTGGTGGCGACGATGGAATCGACCACCGGCTGCCCGGCGGTGACCTTCCCGATCTCGCTGCAGGACATCACGCCGTACCACAACGGCCTGTACCACTTCAACAGCATCATGCAGCCGCACGTCGCCACGGCGGCGCCGGTGGTGGGCGTGGCCGTGACCGCGCAGTCGGTGGTGTCAGGCAGCGCCACCTCGGCCAACCACGAGATCGATATCGCCGAGGCGGTGCGCTTCTGCGTGGAGGTGGCCAAGCGCTTCGGCGCCGGTAAGTGCCAGTTCTTCAATGCCGCCGAGTGGGAGAAGATCCGCGCGATCTATCCGGACCTGTCGGTATTCCAGACCGCGGGCAAGCGCTGAGGCTTGCGGCTCAGCGTGCCGTCGCCTTGCCCGGATCGGGATGCGTGACGGCAGGCGGCACGGTCTCGCCGTGCCGCCGCTTCCATTCGTCAAAGCCCCCGGCCAGCGCCCAGGTCCTGGGGTAGCCGGCAACGCGCAGGCGTTCGGCCAGCAGCGCCGCGGACATCTCGTGCGGGCAGGCGCAATAGACCACGATGTCGGCCTCGGCGGGCGGCACGCCCAGCGCGTCGAGGCTGTCGAGCGCGCCCTGCATGTCGAGCACCATCGAGCCGGGGATGCGCTCCATCGGCATGTCGCCATGGGCCCTCACGTCGATCACGACGGGCAGCGTGCCGGCCACGCGGCGCGATTCCAGTTCATCCACGCTCATGCGCGGTACGCGCCTGGTGATGCGCAGCAGCCGGAAGCGGCGCCACGAGCGCCATGCCAGGAACACCAGGAATGCCCCCACCACCGCCACCACGGCCATATGGCCGTAGGTGCTGAAGCCTTCCAGGATGGCATCGATGAAGTCGCTGAACACCACGCCGATCAGCAGGCCGCTGCCCGCCCATACTAGCGCGCCGATCGCGTCATAGAACAGGAACACCGGCAACGGCGTGCCGGTCATGCCGGCCATCGCGGTGGACAGCGCGCCGGCACCGGGCAGCAGTTTCGCGACCACCAGCGAGCGCGGCCCCACGCGCAGGTACAGCGACTGGGTCTGGCGGATGCAGGTATCGGGCGAGATCGATACCTTGCAGATGGTGCGCAGCATCGGCTGCCCCAGCCGGCGGCCGGCGAAGTACCAGCCGGTATCGGCGATCAGGCAGGCGACGATCACCGCGGCCAGCACCGCGCCGATCGACGGACCGGTTTCCTGCATGCCGAGCGCGCCGGCGACGAACAGCATCGGGTACGCCGGCACCGGCAGCCCCGCCTGTTCAACCAGCACGTTCAGGAATACCAGCATCAGCCCGTGGTTTTCCAGCAAGGCTTGCAACTCTCCCACCGTGTTCTCTCCCTTGGTTCAGGGTGCCAGTGTGCCAGCCGGCCGCGGCCAATGCACGGGGTGGCTTTGCATGGACGTATCAAAATTATTGACTATCCGTCACCTACGTTGTCCTACAACCCGATAACACTCAGTTGTCATGGCGCAGTGTGGATCCGTCTTCTTCCAACGCGCTTACTGCGGCCCACGCGCGCCGTCTCCGCCTCCCGGTAAACCCGGGGCCAGTTCTACCCTATTGCCTTTGCCGGGTCATTGTCGTACGATGACTGATAACTCGGATGACCTGCCGCCAGGCAGGTCGCCGCCGTCACCACCCTGGGCCCCGCCGGCCCGATCAGGATTTCGCAATGCTCGCACCCAACGAACTCAAGCAGATCGTCTCCGAAGGCCTGCTGTCCTTTCCCATCACCGACTTCGACGCCAAGGGCGACTTCAACGCGAAGTCCTATGCCGCCCGCCTGGAATGGCTGGCGCCGTACGGTGCCACCGCACTGTTCGCCGCCGGCGGCACCGGCGAGTTCTTCTCGCTGACCCCGGCCGACTACACCGCCGTGGTCGACACCGCGGTCAGGACCTGCGCCGGCAAGGTGCCCATCCTGGCCGGCGCAGGCGGCCCGACCCGCACCGCCATCGCCTATGCGCAGGAAGCCCAGCGCCTGGGCGCGGCCGGCGTGCTGCTGCTGCCGCACTACCTGACCGAAGCCAGCCAGGACGGCATCGCCGCCCACGTGGAAGAGGTCTGCAAGTCGGTCGACATCGGCGTGATCGTCTACAACCGCGCCAACTCCAAACTGAACGCCGAGCAGCTGTCCCGCCTGGCCGACCGTTGCCCCAACCTGATCGGCTTCAAGGACGGCGTGGGCGACATCGAAGCCATGGTCAGCATCCGCCGCAAGCTGGGCGACCGCTTCTCGTACCTGGGCGGCCTGCCCACGGCCGAGGTCTACGCCGCCGCCTACAAGGCGCTGGGCGTGCCGGTGTACTCGTCGGCGGTGTTCAACTTCATCCCGAAGACCGCGATGGACTTCTACCGCGCTATCGCCGCGGACGACCAGGAGACGGTGGGCCGCCTGATCGACAACTTCTTCCTGCCGTACCTGGCCATCCGCAACCGCAAGGCCGGCTATGCCGTGAGCATCGTCAAGGCCGGCGCCCGCATCGTCGGCCGCGACGGCGGCCCGGTGCGCGCGCCGCTGACCGACCTGACCGGCGAAGAGATGGAAATGCTGGGCACGCTGATCAACAAGCTCGGCCCGCAGTAATC
Organism: Cupriavidus oxalaticus; assembly: GCF_016894385.1. NCBI lineage: Bacteria > Pseudomonadati > Pseudomonadota > Betaproteobacteria > Burkholderiales > Burkholderiaceae > Cupriavidus > Cupriavidus oxalaticus. The sequence continues at coordinate 131,385 of NZ_CP069811.1, read as the reverse complement.
CGTCCTGCCATTGCATCGCGACAGGCCGGCCGCGGGGCACTTTGCCCCCCGGCCGGCCTGTCCTCTTCTGCCACATTCACACGCTGACAAGGAATCCTTCCATGCACATCACCGGCGACATGCTGATTGGCGCGCAAGCCGTGCGCGGCGCGCAATCGACGCTGCAGGCTATCAACCCCTCCACGGGTGAAGTCCTGGGCCCCGACTTCCACGGCGGCGGCCAGGCCGACGTCGAGCGCGCCTGCGCGCTGGCCGAAGCGGCCTTCGATACCTATCGCCATACCTCGTCCGAGCAGCGCGCGGCGTTCCTGGAAGCGATCGCCGCCGGCATCGAGGCGCTGGGCGACACGCTGATCGAGCGCGCGCACCAGGAAAGCGGCCTGCCGGTCGCGCGCCTGCAGGGCGAGCGCGGCCGCACCGCCGGCCAGCTGCGCCTATTCGCCACCGTACTGCGCGAGGGCCGCTGGCAAGGCGCCACCTTCGACGCCGCGCTGCCCGAGCGCACCCCGCCGCGCCCCGACCTGCGCATGCAGCGCATCGCCATTGGGCCGGTGGCCGTGTTTGGCGCGAGCAACTTTCCGCTGGCCTTCTCCGTGGCCGGCGGCGACACGGCCTCGGCGCTGGCCGCCGGTTGCCCGGTGGTGGTCAAGGCGCACTCCGCGCACCTGGGTACGTCCGAACTGGTCGGCCGCGTGATCCAGAAGGCCGTGCAGGACGCCGGCCTGCCGGAAGGCGTGTTCTCGCTGCTGGTGGGCGCGGGCAATATTGTCGGCACGGCGCTGGTGTCGCATCCCGCGATCCAGGCGGTCGGCTTTACCGGCTCGCGTTCGGGTGGCATGGCCCTGATGCAGGCGGCCAACGCACGCCCGCAGCCGATTCCCGTGTATGCCGAGATGAGCAGCATCAACCCGGTGTTCCTGCTGCCTGCGGCACTGCAGGCGCGCGGCGCCGAGATCGGCCGCCAGCTGGTCGATTCGCTGGTGCTGGGCGTGGGCCAGTTCTGCACCAACCCCGGCCTGGTGATCGGCATCGAAGGCCCGGCGCTGGACCAGTTCCGTGCCGCGGCGCTCGACGCGCTGGGCGGCAAGCCGGCCGCGACCATGCTGACGCCGGGCATCCATGCCGCCTATGAAAAGGGCGTGGCGCAGCTGTCGTCGCTGGATGGCCTGCAGCGCATTGGCGACGGCGTTGCCGCCACGGGTGTCAACCAGGCCCGACCGGTGATGTTCGAAACCACCGCCGCGCAGTTCGTGGCCGACCACCGCATGCAGGCCGAGGTGTTCGGCCCGTCGACCGTGCTGGTGGTGTGCCGCGACCTGGAAGAGGTGCTGGCGCTGGCCAACCAGCTCGAAGGCCAACTGACCGCTACGATGCAGCTCGACGATGCCGACCACGAGGCCGCACGCCGACTGCTGCCGGTGCTGGAGCGCAAGTCCGGGCGCGTGCTGTGCAACGGCTATCCGACCGGGGTGGAGGTGGCTTATGCCATGGTGCATGGCGGCCCGTTCCCAGCCACGTCGGACGTGCGTTCGACCTCGGTTGGGGCCACGGCGATCGATCGCTTCCTGCGGCCGGTCTGCTACCAGAACCTGCCGCAGGGGTTGCTGCCGGCGGCGCTGCGGGGATAAGCGCAACACCTGCAGTGATGAGCCCCGCCTTGTGCGTAATGCCGTTCAGTTAAGGCATCAAACACTACCGTCATTCCCGCGAAGGCGGGAATCCAGCGTCTTCACGTCCCCTTGGGGATCACGTCCCCTTCGGGGACGAAGTCACTGGGTTCCCGCCTACGCGGGAACGACGGTGGTTAACTGAACGGCATTACCGCCTTGTGCGGGGTTTTTTGTTTTGAGAAGCCAGCGCAAAAAAGAGAAGCGGCCCGCGTTCTCACGCGGGCCGCTTCTCGCTCATCGCGTCGAAGCGCCCTGCCTGGGCGCTCCGATCCCTGCCTGGTCAAGCCTCCAGCTTGATCCCCGCCTGCTTCACCACCCCCGCCCAGCGCGCCTGTTCGGCCACGAAGAACTTGCCGGTCTCGGCCGGCGTCATCGTCACCACTTCAGCCCCCTGCGCCACCAGTTGCGAACGCAGCTCCGGCGCGCGGATGATCTTGATCAGCTCGGCGTTCAGCCGCGTCACCAGCGCATCCGGCATGCTGGCCGGCGCCATCACGCCCTGCCACGTGCCCGACTCGAAGTTGGGCACGCCCTGCTCGGCAATGGTCGGCACGTTCTGCAGCAGCGGCATGCGCGTGCGCTTGGATTGGGCGATCAGCTTGAGCTTGCCCGACTGCACATGCGGCAGCGTGGCCAGCATGCCGTTCATCAGCACCTGCGCGCTGCCGCCCACGGTGTCCGCAATCGCCTGCGAGCCACCCTTGTACGGCACGTATTGCCACTTTGCGCCAGTGGCCTGTTCCACCGCCACGCCGGCCAGGTGCGGCGCGCTGCCGATCGCGGTCACGGCAAAGTTCAGCTGGCTGCGCCTGGACAGCTCGACCAGTTCCTTCACGCTGCTGACCTGCACCGACGGATGCACCACCAGCAGGTGCGGCGAGTAAGCCAGCATCGTCACCGGCTTCAGGTCCTTGGCGATATTGAAGCTGAGCTTGGTATAGACCGACGGGCTGATCGCCAGCGCGCCGATATCGCACAGCATCAGCGTGTGGTTGTCGGTCGCCTGCGCAACCATGGCCGCGCCGACGTTGCCGTTGGCGCCCGGCTTGTTGTCGACCACCACGGACTGGCCCAGCGCTTCGCCCAGTTGCTTGCTGATCAGCCGCGCGATGATGTCGGACGAACCGCCGGCGGTGTACGGCACCACCAGGCGGATCGGGCGCGTCGGCCACGCCTGTTGGGCGGCATGGGCAACGTTGGTGCCGGTGGCCAGCCCGGCCAGCGGGCCGGCGGCGATGCCCGCGGCCAGCGCGGAAGTCTGCTTGAGGAAGATGCGGCGTCCCTGGGTCATGCTATGTCTCCGTTGTTGTTGCAGGTGCGCCGGCGCGGCACGGTGGTCGTGCGGCGGCCGGCGCTGTCGGTGTATTGGTCAGGTGCGGTCGATGCTTGTTGCGCTCAGTCGAGCACGATGCGGCCCTTCTCGATCACGGTCTTCCAGCGTTGCAGTTCCTGCGCTTCAAACTGGCTGAATTGCTCGGGCGTATTCGCCACCACCTCGAAGCCGTTCTCCGACAGCTTCTGGCGCATCTTCGGATCGTTCAGCGCGCCGACCAGCGCGCCGTGCAGGCGCGTCTTCACGTCGGCGGGCAGCCCGCGCGGCGCGGCCACGCCCTGCCAGGAATAGACCTCGACTTCCTTGACGCCGGCCTCCGCCATGGTCGGCACGTCGGGCAGCACGGCCGGGCGCTTGTCCGCCGTCACCGCCAGCGCCTTGAGCTTGCCGGTGCGGATGTGCTGCAGCACCGCGTTGATATTCTGGAACGACACGTCCACCTGGCCGGCGAGCAGGTCGGAGATGGCCGGCGCACCGCCCTTGTACGGCACGTGCAGGCCGTCGGTGCCGGTCTTCTGCCAGAACAGCGCCGCGGTCAGGTGGTCGGACGAGCCCGCGCCGGACGAGGCAAAGCTGACCTTGCCCGGGTTCTTCTTCATGTGCGCCACCAGTTCCTGCACGTTGTTTGCCGGGAACTGCGGATTGACCACCAGCACGTTGGGCGCGCGCACCGCCACCGTCAGCAGGTCGAAGTCCTTGACCGGGTCGTAGCCCAGGTTCTTCTGCAGGAACGGGTTGACGGCGAAGACGCCGATCGACGCCACCAGCATGGTGTAGCCGTCCGCCGGCGCGCGCTTGACGAAGGTCGCACCGATGGCGCCGGTCGCGCCGGGCTTGTTGTCGACCACGAAGGGCTGGCCCAGCTTCTCGTTGAGCGGCGCCGTCAGCATGCGCGCGATGGTGTCGGTGGAGCCGCCCGCGGGGAATGGCACCACCACCGAAACCGGGCGCTGCGGCCAGTCCTGCGCGGCGCGGGCGTTGCCGGCCGCCAGCGCGGCCAGCGCCGCGACCGTCAGCACCGAGCCGGCTGCAACCGCGCGCAGCCAGTCTTGCAGGCGCAGCGCGCCCGTGCGTTGGAAGGGATACATCGTTGTCTCCTGCTCTGTCTTGTCGATATCGGACTGCCGTCCGGTTTAGCGCACCATGCAGGGCGCCTTGTTGTTGAACTGCCAGCCGGGGATCAGGAACTGCATGGCGATGGCGTCGTCGCGCGCGCCCAGGCCCTTGCTCCGGTACAGCGCATGGGCGCGGCCCAGCGCGTCCATGTCGAGCTCCACGCCCAGCCCCGGCGTCTTCGGCACCTGCACCAGGCCGTTCTCGATCTTCAGCGGCGCCCTGGTCAGGTTCTCGCCGTCCTGCCAGATCCAGTGCGTGTCGATAGCGGTGACGCGGCCCGGCGCGGCGGCGGCCACGTGGGTGAACATCGCCAGCGAGATATCGAAGTGGTTGTTCGAGTGCGAGCCCCAGGTCAGGCCCCATTCGGCGCACATCTGCGCCACGCGCACCGAACCCTGCATGGTCCAGAAGTGCGGGTCGGCCAGCGGGATGTCGACCGACTGCAGGCGCACCGCGTGGCCCATCTGGCGCCAGTCGGTGGCAATCATGTTGGTCGCCGTGGGCAGGCCGGTGGCAGTACGGAACTCGGCCATCACTTCGCGGCCGGAATAGCCGTCCTCGGCGCCGCACGGGTCTTCGGCGTAGGCCAGCACGCCGCGTTTGTCGCGGCACAGGCGCACGGCCTCGGCCAGCGACCAGGCGCCGTTGGGGTCGAGCGTGATGCGCGCCTTCGGGAAGCGCTCGGCCAGTGCCAGGATCGCCTGCATTTCTTCTTCGCCGCGCAGCACGCCGCCCTTGAGCTTGAAGTCGTTGAAGCCATAGCGCTCGTACGCGGCCTCGGCCAGGCGGACGACCGCCTCCGGCGTCATCGCCACTTCGTTGCGCAGGCGGAACCAGGCGTTGTCGGCATCGGCTTCGGTGCGGTAGTCCAGCGTGGTGCGCTGGCGGTCGCCGACATAGAACAGGTAGCCCAGCATCTCGACGGCGTCGCGCTGCTGGCCTTCGCCCAGCAGTGCCGCCACCGGCACCTCCAGGTGCTGGCCGAGCAGGTCGAGCAGCGCCGCTTCCAGTGCGGTGACGGCGTGGATGGTGATGCGCAGGTCGAAGGTCTGCAGGCCGCGGCCGCCGGCGTCGCGGCTGGCGAAGGTGGCGCGCACGCGGTTCAGGATGGCCTGGTATTGGCCGATGGGCTGCCCGACCAGCAGCGGGCGGGCGTCTTCCAGCGTCTGGCGGATGCCTTCTCCGCCCGGCACTTCGCCCACGCCGGTGTGGCCGGCGCTGTCGCGCAGGATCACGATATTGCGCGTGAAGTACGGGCCATGGGCGCCGGACAGGTTCATCAGCATGCTGTCGTGCCCGGCCACGGGCACCACGGTGAGTTCGGTCACCACGGGGGTCTGGCCGGCACCGGCGTATGTGGCGGGGGCGGCGGAAGTGGCGGGATGGGTCATTCGGGTCTGGTCTCCGGCATTACTATGTTATCGGTCATCGTATGACTGATAACCCAGTATAATGAGGGTATCTTGAACCGGTCAAGTCCGGGAAACCCCGCCCGTATCCGCCATGCCTACCGCACGCAACCCTGCCCTGTCCGACCCGCTTGCCGCTGCCGGCGGCGCGCCCAACGCCGCTGCGGCCGTGCCGTTACGCCGCCGCGGCCGCACCCTGGCCGAGGAAGTGGTGCAGGCGCTCTCCGAAGAGATCCGCCAGGGCCAGCTCAAGCCCGGCGACAAGCTGCCGACCGAATCGGAAATCATGGCGACACAGGGCGTCAGCCGCACCGTGGTGCGCGAGGCCTTGTCGCGGCTGCAGGCCAGCGGCCTGGTCGAGACCCGCCACGGCATCGGCACGTTCGTGCTGGCGCGCGCCGCGGAAGCGCCGTCGCCGTTCCGCATCGGCCCGGATACGCTGGGCACCGCGATCGATGTGATGGCGATGCTGGAATTCCGCGTCAGCCTGGAGGCAGAGGCTGCCGGACTGGCCGCCGCGCGCCACAGCAACGCCCAACTGGCCGCCATGCGCCAGGCGCTGGACGAGCTCAAGCGCAATACCGGGGCCGGCAGCGACGCGGTGGACAGCGATTTTGCCTTCCACCTGGCCATCGCCCGCGCCACCGGCAACCGCTACTTCACCGATATCATGGGCCACCTGGGCACCATGCTGATCCCGCGCAGCCGGCTGCAGGTCAATACGCCGGAACGCGAGCAGTATTTGGAGCGGGTCCAGTTCGAGCACGAGAACATCTACGACGCGATCGAGCGCCGCGACCCGGACGCGGCCAAGGCGGCGATGCGCATGCACCTGACCAACAGCCGCGAGCGGCTGCGCAAGGCGTCGGGCTCCGGCAGCGCGCAGCCGGCCTGAGGCCCGGACGCGCGGACGCCCCGCGGGGCGTCTGTGGGGCGCCCCCAGTCATACGATGTCCGAACAACTGCCGTTGCCAGCGTCTACAAGGCGAGGTGGCAGCGGCGCGCGAAGTCGACCAGTTCCACCAGCGACGACACCTGCAGCTTGGCCATGATGCGCGCCTTGTAGCTGCTGACGGTCTTGTTGCTGATAAACAGGCTGGCACTGATGGCCTTGTACGACATGCCGCGCGCCAGCATCTGCAGCACCACCAGTTCCTTGTCGGAAAGCCGGCGCAGCATCTCGTCGTCGGCGGAAACGGCATGGCGCGAGCCGCCATCCCGCCCCATCGCGGGGAACACCGTGTAGCCGGCCAGCACAGACTCGACCGCGCGCAGGATTTCCTTCAGGTCCTGCGTCTTGCTGACAAAGCCCTGCGCGCCGACCTGCCACGCGCGGCTGACGAACACCGCCGGGTCGAGCGCCGTCACCACCAGCAGGCGCACCTGCGGATGGATCGCCCGCAGGCGCGGCGCCACGTCGAGGCCGCTCGAGCGCGGAATGTCGAGATCGAGCAGCACGAGGTCGGGCATGCGCGCGCGCACCAGATCGAGCGCGCTTTGCCCGTTGTCGGCCTCGAGCACTTCATCGACGCCGAGCAGCTGCAGCAGGTGGGTCTTGAGAATCAGCCGCATCGCCGGGTGGTCGTCAACGATCAGGATGGTGGTCATGCGTCGGTTCGCGTGAATGGGTATGTCGGCGCATCGGCCGGCGCGATGCAGCCCCAGTATAGGGATGCACGGCGGCGCGCAGGATGGGAGGATTCCGCAAGACATTGCAGCTCGTCCCTAGGCTCGCCTCAGACGCCGCGCACCGGGTTGCATGCACGACCGCGCGCCGCGCGCGCGCCCCTGCGGGAGGCAGGGACAACGGCAAGGGTCCAGTGGTGCTACTCTATTCCGGAGGTGTCACCCAGGAGAACACTGTGCCCCGCAAGACCCCCATCGAGCGCTACCGCAACATCGGCATCAGCGCGCATATCGACGCCGGCAAGACCACGACGACCGAACGCATCCTGTTCTACACGGGCGTCAACCACAAGCTGGGCGAAGTGCACGATGGCGCTGCCACCATGGACTGGATGGAGCAGGAGCAGGAGCGTGGCATCACCATCACGTCGGCTGCCACCACCGCCTTCTGGAAAGGCATGGCCGGCAATTACCCCGAACACCGTATCAACATCATCGATACGCCGGGACACGTCGACTTCACCATCGAAGTCGAGCGCTCGATGCGCGTGCTCGACGGCGCCTGCATGGTCTACGATGCGGTCGGCGGCGTGCAGCCGCAATCCGAGACGGTCTGGCGCCAGGCCAACAAGTACGCGGTGCCGCGCATCGCCTTCGTCAACAAGATGGACCGCGTCGGCGCGGACTTCTTCCGCGTGCAGGCGCAGATCGCCGACCGCCTCAAGGGGCGCGCCGTGCCGATCCAGATCCCGCTCGGCGCCGAAGACCATTTCCTGGGCGTGATCGACCTGGTCAAGATGAAGGCCATCGTCTGGGACGATGCCAGCCAGGGCGTTCGCTTCGAGTACCGGGAGATCCCTGCCGAGCTGCTGCCGACCGCGCAGGCCTGGCGCGACAAGATGGTCGAAGCCGCCGCCGAGGCCGACGAGGCGCTGCTCGAGCGCTACCTGTCGGGTGAAGCGCTGACCGAAGAGCAGATCAAGCGAGGCCTGCGCAAGCGCACCATCGCCAACGAGATCGTGCCGATGCTGTGCGGCAGCGCCTTCAAGAACAAGGGCGTGCAGAGCATGCTCGATGCGGTCATCGACTACCTGCCCTCGCCCGCGGACGTGCCGGCCATCCTCGGCCACACCGAGGACGACCGCGAGGCCGAGCGCCATCCGAGCGACGACGAGCCGTTCTCGGCGCTGGCGTTCAAGATCATGACCGACCCCTTCGTCGGCCAGCTGATCTTCTTCCGCGTGTATTCGGGCGTGGTCAATTCCGGTGACACCGTCTACAACCCGCTCAAGGCCAAGCGCGAGCGGCTCGGCCGCATCCTGCAGATGCATGCCAACGTGCGCCAGGAGATCAAGGAAGTGCGCGCCGGCGACATCGCCGCGGCGGTCGGACTGAAGGAGGCAACCACCGGCGATACGCTGTGCGACCCGGACAAGGTCATCATCCTGGAGCGCATGAGCTTCCCCGAACCCGTGATCTCGCAGGCGGTGGAGCCCAGGACCAAGGCCGACCAGGAAAAGATGGGCATGGCGCTGAACCGCCTGGCGCAGGAGGACCCGTCGTTCCGCGTGAACACCGACGAGGAATCCGGCCAGACCATCATCTCGGGCATGGGCGAGCTGCACCTGGAAATCCTGGTCGAGCGCATGCGCCGCGAGTTCAACGTGGAAGCGTCGGTGGGCAAGCCGCAGGTGGCTTACCGCGAGACCATCCGCCAGCCGGTCAAGGACGTGGAAGGCAAGTTCATCAAGCAGTCCGGCGGCCGCGGCCAGTACGGCCACGTGGTGCTGAACCTCGAGCCGATGCCGCACGGTGCCGGGTACGAATTCGTCGACGCGATCAAGGGCGGCGTGGTGCCGCGCGAGTTTATCCCGGCGGTGGACAAGGGCATCCGCGAGACCTTGCAGGCGGGCGTGCTGGCCGGCTATCCGGTGGTGGACATCAAGGCCACGCTGGTGTTCGGCTCGTACCACGACGTCGACTCGAACGAGAATGCCTTCCGCATGGCGGGCTCGATGGCGTTCAAGGAAGGCATGCGCCGGGCCCGGCCGGCGCTGCTGGAGCCGATGATGGCGGTCGAGGTCGAAACGCCTGAGGAGTTCACCGGCAACGTGATGGGCGACCTGTCGTCACGCCGCGGCATGGTGCACGGCATGGACGACATTGCCGGTGGCGGCGGCAAGATCGTGCGCGCCGAAGTGCCGCTGGCGACGATGTTCGGCTACTCGACCACGCTGCGCTCGCTGACGCAGGGCCGTGCGACGTTCACCATGGAGTTCAAGCACTATGCCGAGGCACCGGCCAACGTCGCCGAAGCGGTGATTTCGGCGAAGAAGCTGGGCTAGCGATGGTTCGCTCCCCTCTTCCGCTTGCGGGAGAGGGTGAGGGAGCACACAGTCTGCGGAACCGAAGCTGTCCGCTGGTCCGCGCTCAGCACGCCGCCGCAGTCATCCTGAAAATCCCCTGCGCATTGCCCGCGTCAAACCCGAGGTCATAGCGCTGCGGCGCCGCTTGCGCTTCGGCGAAGCGCTCGCGCGTGATGAACTCGTAGAACGATCCCGGCACCTCGCGCTCGACGGCCTCGCCCTGCGCACCGACGAACGTGCGGCGCACGGTATCGGCGCGGAACGCCGTCTGCCTGACGCGCCCGCTGCCCGACACCTCGACCTTGTCCTTCATCGGCCGGCCCAGCCGCTTCTGCTGCTCGGCCAGCGCGAACACGTCGTCGACGCGGTCGGTGGCGTGGTTGAAGGCATTGCCTTCGGTGGCGATCCACGCCATCTCGGCCGATTCACGCAGCAGCGCTTCGTAGTCAGCCAGCCGCGGCGCGGCGTGCTGGCGCTCGAAGCAAGGCACCAGCAGGCCGACCAGTTCGGCGCCGTCGGCCACTGCCAGCGCGCCGTCGCGCTCCAGTTGCCACAGCAGCGTCTGCGCGCGCGGCGTCAGCGGATCGGCGGAGCTGCCGGTCACGCGGCTGACCGCGGCGCGGAAATCTTCGCTGAAGCGCTCGGGATGGAATTCGCTGACGAAGAACTGGGCAATGTCCTCGGGTGCGTCGGCGTGCGCGTACGAGCGCCCGGTCATGCCGATGCGGTCGAGCGGATAGGTGCCGTTGAGCACGTAGCCCAGCGGCCGCAGGATGCGGGTAAAGGCGGCCTCGCCTTCGGGCAGCGCGCCGTTGTCGCGCCACTTGACCGTGCGCAGCGCGCCGTGGTCGAAGGTGACCTTGCCGCCGGCGGCGGCGACGTCGTCGGTGTAGGCGCGGCCGGTCGGCACGCGTTCCAGGATGCCGCCGAACAGCACCATGTTCAGCGCCTGGGCGATCTCGGCGCGGGTGGCGCGACCGTGTGGGTCCTGGGGCAGGCTGGCCGGCAGCGTGACCAGCGACATCAATTGCGCGGCGCGGGTGGCGCCGACGTTGGCGGTGAGGAGCGAGGAGATATTGGATGACATGGGCGCGTGGAAGTGGGCTGGACCGGCTTCCGCCCCGGCGGGCGATACGGCAACGATCCGCGGGGCAGGATAGTGGCCCGCGCCGCCCGCGCACAAGCGCGCATTGCGCACAACGTTGTGCGCGCGGCGCACGACCTCCGGTGCCGCGCCGCTGTTTATACTGTCGGACTTCCTTCCCCGCCGTCCCATGAGAAACGACATCCCCAACCTGGGCGCGCTGCAGGCCTTCGAGGCCTCGGCACGGCTGGGCAGCTTTACCCGCGCCGCGGCCGAGCTGGCGCTGACGCACAGCGCGGTGGGGCGGCAGGTGGCGCAGCTCGAGCAACGCCTGGGCGTGGCGCTGTTCACCCGCGTGCGGCGGCGCCTGGAACTGACCGAGACCGGGCGCGAGTACGCCGCGCGCATCCGCCGGCACCTGGACCACCTGCAGCGCGACACGCTGGAAATCAGCACCGGCCGCGCCATGGGCTACACGCTGGAACTCGCGGTGGTCCCCACCTTCGCCACGCAGTGGCTGATCCCGCGGCTGCCGGATTTTGCGCGGCGCCATCCCAACGTCACCGTCAACCTGTCGGCGCGCTCGCAGCCGTTTTCGTTCCAGGAGTGCGCCTACGACGCCGCCATCTATTTCGGCGACCAGTTCTGGCCCGGCACGCGCGGCGGCATGATCTTCCGCGAGGGCGGCATGGTGCCGGTGTGCAGCCCGGCCTTCCTTGCCGATCATGCCGACCATGCCGGCCATCCCGTCACCGATGCCGCCGGCCTGGCACGCTGCCGCCACCTGCACCTGAGCACGCGCGCCAACGCCTGGCGCGACTGGTACGCGGCGCAGGGCTGGGACTTCAGCCTGGCGGCCTCGCGCGGGCCGCGCTATGAGCTGTTCACGATGATGACGGCCGCCGCCGCCGCGGGGCTCGGCATCGGCCTGGCGCCGCGGCTGCTGATCGAGCGCGAGCTGCAGACCGGGCAGCTGGTGACGCCGCTGGCCGGCATGCTGGACGAGCACCAGGGCTACTACTTCGCCTATCCCGAGGGCCGGCCGGAATCGGAGGCACTGGCGGCGTTCCGTGGCTGGATCCTGGGCCTGTCGCGCGACATGCCGGCCGCCTCTTCCGAAGGCTGACGCAACCCTCCAGCGCGGCGCCAGATAAATCACTTTTTCGGGGTGGCCGCGCGGACAAGGTAAACTAGCGCCTGTTCGCCGCCCCGGGGCCGACCCGGGACCAGCCTGATACATCACGCCGGCAAATGCCGGCGCGACCGCGAAGCGGGCGCCGGCGAACCTGCCCCATGGCCTTCGGGCCGCCCCCGCGTGTACTGCCGACAGTGCCGCACCTGGCTTGCCCGGCCCCGCTGCCGGCATTCGCCGCCTCCTGGCTTCGCCGCCCGCTTCGCCCTTCGCCCGGGCCGTGCGTACCCATGCGCACGCCCGATGACGACCCGCGCGTTCCCCCGCGCGCGACTGGAACCCACAGGCTCGCAGGCCTGCCCGGATCCATGCCGGTGCCGCCGCGCCCGGCCGGAATCCGCCTTCCGGAGGAAATCCATGCGCAAGACAGCCAGCTCCTGGCTGCTGGCGGCCGGACTGTTGTCCGCCGCCGCCCCATCTGCCCACGCCGAGCCAGGCGTGACCCTGTACGGCATCGTCAGCTCCGCCGTGCGCTATACGTCCAACCTGGACGGACACCACAACGACCAGGCCGCGCTGGTCTCCGGCGGCCTGGTCGGCAGCCGCTTCGGCCTGAAGGGCGACGAGGACCTGGGAGGCGGCAACCGCGCGCTGTTCCAGTTCGAGGCCGGCATCGGCAGCGACGACGGCCGCGCGAGCTACAACGCGCTGTTCGGCCGCCAGGCCTTCGTCGGCCTGAGCGGCGCCTGGGGCAGCCTGACCGTCGGGCGCCAGTACAACGCGCTGAACAATATCGGCTGGGCCTTCGACCCGCTGGCGCAGGGCTGGGGCAATTTCTGGTCCGATCCGCTGTATATCGGCGGCGACATCTTCTTCCAGGACTACCGCATCGACAACAGCGTGGTCTACAAGCGCGCCATCGGCCCGCTGACCGTGCAGCTGGACTACGGCGTGGGCGAGCAGCGCGGCAGCCTGGCCCGCGGCACCACCCTGGGCGGCGGGGTGATGTACCAGCAGGGTGCGCTCGCGCTGGGCGCGGCCTATGACCAGCGCAAGAGCGACGACGGCGGCAATACCGTGCGCAACTACTCGGTCGGCGGTTCGTACGCATTCGGCAAGGCCACCGCCTACCTCGGCCATATGGGCCGGCGTGAGTCGGCCGGCGACGCGCGCTTCAATATCGCCTTTGCCGGGCTGGGCTACCAGCTCACGCCGGCGCTGCACCTGTCGGGGGCCTACTACCGCTACTGGCAGGGCGGCAACGTGACCACGCAATTCCAGGACGTGCCGGCGCTGCTCGGCAGCGGCAACGCCGACAGCATTGCCGTGGTCGCCGACTACGCGCTGTCCAGACGCACCAGCGTGTACGTGGAGGCGGACGCCGTGCATGCCCGCGGCGGCGCGGTCGGCCGCGAGACCGAATACTGGGCCGGCACCCCGGCCGCCGGCGTGGACAGCAGCACGCGCGTGGGCGTCATGCTGGGGATGCGCCACCAGTTCTGAGCGCGGCCGTCCCGGCGCGCATTTTTGCAAAGCCGGCGCGAAAGAATTACCTTGCCACGCGCCCTGCGCTGCGGGACGGCCCTGGATGGCTTGGCGCGGCGCCGCTTGCGTTGCAGGCATGGTCATTGCGCACGACCCATGTTCCTGCATTCACTGGAACAAGGAGCCCAACATGCAAACCCAAACTCCCAGCAGTCAAGGCGCGGCCATCGTCGGTTCGGGCGTGGGCGAAGGCCCCGGCCCGGAAGTCATGGCGGCATCCAGCCTGGACGGCACCAAGGCGTACTCGTCGGACGGCGAACACGTCGGCACGATCTCCGAGATCATGCTGGACGTGCCGCACGGCCGCATCGCCTACGCGGTGCTGAAAGCCGGCGGCTTTCTCGGCATCGGCGATACGCTGCACGCCATCCCGTGGAACGCCCTGGTGATGGACACCGACGAGAAGTGCTTCCGGATCGGTGTGACAGCGGATCGCATCAAGTCCGCGCCCGGCTTCAACAAGGACAGCTGGCCGGCCATGGCCGATCCGCAGTGGGGCAGGTCGCTGCACGAGTACTACGGGCGCGACCCGTACTGGGTGAGCCCGCCGCTGTAGTCCCCGGCGCAGGCTTGCATTGCGCCACCAGGCTGGGCAAAGTCTTGCGAGACGCGCGCGGTGCAATGCCGGCGCGGCTCGGGAGACCACCATGAGCAAACCCGACGGCACCGCGCCGCAAGCGTCCGACGCGGCCAGCGGCAGTGCCTGCCCAGACATGCCTGGCTTCCTGGCCGGGGGCGGCGAGATGGGCGCGCTGATCCGCGCGCACGAATGGGCCGCTACGCCGCTGGGGCCGCCCCAGGCATGGCCGCACAGCCTGAAGACGGCCATGCGCATCATGCTGACCTCGCGCCAGCCGATCTGGATCGGCTGGGGCGAGGCGCTGCATTTCTTCTACAACGACGCCTACCAATCGATCATCGGCGGCAAGCACCCCGGCGCGCTGGGCCAGCCGACCGCGGTCGTCTGGCGCGAACTCTGGCCGGAAATCAGCCCCCTGCTCGACACCGCGATGACCCGCGCCGAGGGAAGCTTCGTCGAGCAGAAGCTGCTGATCATGGAGCGCAACGGGTATCCGGAAGAGACCTACTACACCTTTTCGTACAGCCCCGTGCCGAACGACCACGGCGGCACCGGCGGCATCATCTGCGCCAACAGCGACGATACGGAGCGCGTGCTGGCCGAGCGGCAACTGAACGTGCTGCGCGACGTGGCCGCAGCGGCCACCGACGCGCGCTCGTGGCGCGAGGCGTGCGAGCGCACCATGGGCGCGCTGGCATCGGACCCGCGCGACATCGTCTTCGCGCTGCTCTACATCGCCGAGCCTGGCGCCGCCGAGCTGCAGCGCGTGGTCGCGAGCGGCATCGATGCTGCCCACCCCGCCGCACCGCCCGCCATCCCGCTCGAAGGTGTAACGCCGTGGCCGGTGGCCGAGGTCCTGCAACAGCAACAGCCGGCACTGATCGAGCATTTGGCGACGCGCTTTGCCGCGCCGCTGCCCGCCGGCGCATGGAGCGTGCCCACGGACGCGGCCGCGGTGATCCCGGTGGTCCCCTCTGGCAGCGCCTCGCACCGCGGCGTGCTGGTGGTCGGACTGAACCCGTACCGGCTGTTCGGCGAGCGCTACCGCAGCTTCCTGAACCTCGTGGCCGGCCAGATCGGCGCGGCCATGCATTCGGCCCAGGCCTACGAGGAAGCACGCAAGCGTGCCGAGGCGCTGGCCGAGATCGACCGCGCCAAGACCACCTTCTTCTCCAACATCAGCCATGAGTTCCGCACCCCGCTGACGCTGATGCTGGGGCCGCTCGAAGAACTGCTGCGGCGCGCCGGCGCCGGCGGCGGCAGCGCCGGCGACGAACAACGCTCGCTGCTGGAGATGACCCACCGCAGCGGCATGCGCCTGCTCAAGCTGGTCAATGCGCTGCTCGACTTCTCGCGCATCGAGGCCGGCCGCATCCGCATGCGGCGCCGGCCCACCGACCTCGCGGCCTTCACCGCCGATCTCGCCTCGCTGTTCCGTGCCAGTGTCGAGAGCGCCGGCATGTCGCTGCAGGTGGAATGCGAAGCGCTGCCGCAGCCGGTGGCGGTGGACCGCGACATGTGGGAGACCATCGTGCTGAACCTGGTCTCCAATGCGTTCAAGTTCACGTTTGCCGGCGGCATCACCGTCAGCGTCGCGGCGCAGGGGGACAACGCGGTGCTGCGCGTGCGCGACACCGGCATCGGCATTCCGGCCGGCGAGTTGCCGCGCATCTTCGAGCGCTTCCATCGCGTCGAAGGCGCGCAGGGCCGTTCGATCGAAGGCAGCGGCATCGGCCTGGCGCTGGTGCAGGAACTGGTGCGCCTGCATGGCGGCACCGTCGAGGTCGACAGCGTGCAGGGCCAGGGTGCCTGCTTCACCGTCACGCTGCCAAGGGTAGGCGCCGACGACGAGCAGGCGGATCCCGCGGCGGCGCCCGCGGCCAGCAGTGCGCAGGCCCGCGCCTACGTGGACGCGGCGCTGCGCTGGCCATATGCCGAGGCGCCGGCGATGGCCCTGGCCGCAGAGGACGGGCAATACAGCCGGCAGGACTGGCACGACCGCCAGCCGCCGGCGCCCGACGGCGAAGCGGCTGTGGCCGCCACCGTGCTGGTGGTGGACGACAACGACGACGTGCGCGACTACATGCGCCGGCTGCTGAACGCCGCCGGCCATCGCGTCGAGGTGGCGCCCGACGGCGAAGCCGCGCTCGAGGTGGCGCGCCGCCAGCAGCCCGCGCTGATCGTGTCGGACGTGATGATGCCCCGGCTCGACGGCTTCGGCCTGGTGCAGGCCGTGCGCGCGGACCCGGTGCTGCGCGACACGCCGGTGCTGCTGCTGTCGGCGCGCGCCGGCGAGGAAGCGCGCGTGAGCGGCCTGGGCTCGGGCGCCGACGATTACCTGGTCAAGCCTTTCTCGGCCCGCGAATTGCTGGCGCGCGTGGCCAGCAACCTGCGGCTGTCGGAGCTGCGGCGTGCCACCGAGCGCCGCCTGCAGGACCTCAATGCTTCGCTCGAGCGGCGCATCGCGCAGGCCGTGACCGACCATGACCGGCTCTGGGAACTGAGCGAAGACCTGCTGATCGTGGCCGGCTTCGATGGCACGTTGCAGCGCGTCAGCCCGGCCTGGACCCGCACGCTTGGCCATGCCCCGCACGAGGCGCTGGGCCGGCCTTACCTGTCGTTCATCTATCCGGACGACCTGGTGCTGGTAACCGCGCGGCTCGCGGCGCTGCGCCACGACGGCACGCCGGTGCGTTTCGAATGCCGCCAGCCGCGCGCCGACGGCACGCTGCGCTGGCTGGCCTGGACGTTGACGGTGGACCCGTCCAACGGCCATCTTCACGGCATCGGCCGTGACGTGACCGGCGACCGCGAGGTCCAGGCGGCACTGCGCCATGCCGAAGAGGCCCTGCGCACGGCGCAGAAGATGGAAGCCATCGGCAAGCTGACCGGCGGCGTCGCCCATGACTTCAACAACCTGCTGCAGGTGATCGGCGGCAACCTGCAGCTGCTGGCGCGCGACCTGTCCGGCAACACCGACGCCGCGCCCCGGCTGCGCAATGCGCTGGCCGGCGTGGCCCGCGGCGCCAAGCTGTCGTCGCAGCTGCTGGCATTCGGGCGGCGCCAGCCGCTGGCCCCGCGCGTGGTCAACCTGGGCCGGCTGGCGCGCACGCTGGACGACATGCTGCGGCGCGCGCTGGGCGACGGCATCGAGATCGAGACCGTGGTCGCCGACGGCCTGTGGAACACGCTGGTCGATCCGTTCCAGGTCGAGAACGCGCTGCTGAACCTGGCGATCAACGCGCGCGACGCCATGCATGGCCAGGGCCGCCTGACCATCGAGGCGCGCAACACGTGGCTCGACGAGGCGCTGGAAGAGCCGCCGCACGGACGCGCGCCGCGGCCGGCGGCGCAGTATGTGCTGCTGGCGGTCACCGACACCGGCACCGGCATGACACCCGAGGTGCAGGAACATGTGTTCGAGCCGTTCTTCACCACCAAGCCCGAAGGCCAGGGCACGGGCCTGGGCCTGAGCATGGTGTATGGCTTTATCCGCCAGTCGGACGGCCATGTGAAGATCGTGAGCAAGCCCGGCCGCGGCACCACGGTGAAGCTCTACCTGCCGCGCGTGAACATGGCCGAGGATCCCGATGCCGAACCCGATACGGACCGCGCGCGCGGCGGCGGCGAAACGGTGCTGGTGGTCGAAGACGACGAGGACGTGCGCGCCACGGTGGTCGAGATGCTGGCCAGCCTGGGCTACCACGTGCTGCGCGCGCGCGATGCGCAGGGTGCGCTGGCCATTGTCGAGCGGGGCGTGCACATCGACCTGCTGTTCAGCGACGTGGTGATGCCAGGGCCGTTGCGCAGCACCGAACTGGCCGACAAGGTGCGCGAGCTGCTGCCGGGCATCGCGGTGCTGTTCACCTCGGGCTACACCGACAGCATCATCGTGCATGGCGGCAGGCTGGATCCCGGCGTGGAACTGCTCAGCAAGCCCTATAGGCATGAAGCGCTGGCGCGCAAGGTCCGCCATGTGCTGGCCAACCGGGAACAGCGTGCCGCGGCGGCGGCGGGTGTGGCGGCCGCCCGCCGTGCGCCGAGTGATCAGGGCACGCGCGTGCTGTGCGTCGACGACGACGCGCTGGTGCGCGCCAGCACGGCGGAACTGCTGCGCGCCTGCGGCGCCGAGGTGACCGAGGCGCAGAGCGACATCGAGGCGCTGGCCCTGCTTGCCGCCGGCAGGTTCGACCTGCTGCTGACCGATGTCGCGCTGCACGGCGGCGCCGGCGGCTCGGGTGTGGACCTGGCGCTGGCCGCACGCCAGCGCCAGCCGCGGCTGCGGGTGGTGTTTGCCACCGGCTATCCGCTGGCGCTGACACCGGCCCAGCACCAGGCACTGGGCGACGCGGCGGTGCTGCGCAAGCCGTATGCGCCGCAGGCGCTGCTGGATCTGCTGCAAGGCGCCGGCCCCGGAAGCCCGGGGCGATAGGCCGCTTCGATGCCTAGGCAACCGCAATCCAAAAAAAATACATCCGCCTGCTAAAATTTTCCTTGTAATGAGATCGATTCCCATTTAACATTCGATCACTGCCTGACGCACGGTGCTTCACCAGCCAGGCAGCCCGGCCAGCACCGAGGCCGCCGCGGCAGGCGGCAGTGCCCCGAAATACTGGCAGGCACAGAAATTTCCGGACGCCGCAACGTGGCCATCCCACGCGGCATCCGACACCGACTTTTGTGGGGACCGCTCCGTCACGCGGAGCGTTTGGCAGTAGCCAGTCTTCGGAAGATCGGGAAAGCAACCAGACCCCGCTTTCCCGATCGCGTCTTCCGGAGGCAAGCCAGGCCGCCTTTTTATTCAGCGCGTCGTGCAGGCACGGCGCGCCGCCAGGAATGCCGGCGCTGCGCGCGGCCGGGTCCTGGCGCTCCAGCCTGACTATCCGCCAAGCCATCGACGCCGCCCGTGCGCGGCGCCGGGCACGGTGCCGTCCTGCCCGACGCGGGGCAACAGCAGCATCCCAATGTCATCCGCCATGTCATCCGAACGGTCCAGCCCGATCCACCTCAAACGCGCCGGCCTGAAGGCCACCTCGCCGCGAATGCGGATCCTTGAAGTGTTCCGCACCAGCGCACAGCGCCATCTCAGTGCGGAAGATGTCTATCGCATCCTGCTGACCCAGGACGAGGATGCGGGTTTGTCGACCGTGTACCGGGTGCTTAACCAGCTGGTGCAGGCCGACATCCTGCTGCGCCACACCTTCGAGTCCGACCATGCCGTGTTCGAACTCAACGAAGGCGGCCACCATGATCACCTGATCTGCGTTGCCTGCGGCCGCGTGGAAGAGTTCCGCGACGAAAGCATCGAGCAGCGCCAGCGCCAGGTAGCCGCCGACAACGCCTTTATATTGCGCGAGCACATGCTGGTGCTGTACGGCGTCTGCCCCGGGTGCCGTGCCAGTGAACCGGACGAGACGCTCATGTCCGCGGCTCGGCCCACGCAAGCCTGAGCACGCCCGAGGTCCGCATTTGGAGCATCGATGCCGCGCCCTGACGGAGCCATTCATGGAGCGCCTGACCAAGCCGCTATCCGAACTGAAACGCCTGCTCAGCGTGTACCTGAGACAGGAACCCGGCTGCCATGACTGCCAGCTGCGGGCGGTATGCGTGCACCGGCCCGACCACACCGGCTGCAACTGGAGTGCCGAGGTCGATTTCCCCGAACGCACCGAAGCCGACGCCATCCGTCATTGGCGCCAGGCGCGCCGCGTCGTGATGATGGTGCGGGAGCAGTACAACGTCGCCGCGGGAGCGGGAGCCGGAGCGGCGGCGCCCTCAAGGGCGGCTTGCTGACCGCTCAGCGCTTCGCGGCCGCCCGCGCCGCCGCAGCCGCTGGCACGTCGGCCGCCACTGGCCGCAACACCAGCCACACCGCCAGGCCGATCAGCGCGCCGCCCACGGCGTGGGCCCACGACAGCGCTTCGCTCAGGAACAGCGCGCCCCAGACAATGCCGAACGGCGGAATCAGGAAGGTCACGGTCAGCGAGCGCACCGGGCCAAGGTCGGCAATCAGCCGGTAGTAGAGGATGTAGGCCAGCGCCGTGCAGAGCACGCCAACGCCCGCCATGGCCCACCACACCCCGGCGCCGGCATCGGGCAGCGTGTTATGGCGCCACAGCGCAGCCGCGCAAAACGGCAGCAGGAACAGCGTCGCGCCGACCATGCTGCCGGCCGCGACCAGGCGGCTGTCCAGGCCGCCGCGCTCGGTGATCCAGCGCCGCGCCAGGAAGCCGGACAGGCCGTAGCAGGCGGTCGCCGCCAGGCAAGCCAGCGCGCCTAGCAGCAACTCGGTCGAGAACGTGACCGGGCCGGTACGCGTCAGCACCGCCACGCCGGCCACCCCCAGCATCACGCCCAGCACCTTGGCGAGGGTGAGCCGTTCGGAAAAGGCCAGCGCGCCAATCACGACGCCCATCAGCGGCGTTATGGCATTGAACACCGCTGAATAGCCCGCCGGCAGCCACAGCGCCGCCACCGCGTACATGGTGAACGGAATGCCCGAATTGATGACGCCCAGCATAAGGACCGCCGGCCATTTGCCGCGCATGTCCCAGCGCAGGCCCAGCAAAGGCAGGCACGCAGCCAGCGTGACGGCGGCGATGAGCACGCGCAGGAAGGCCGCCGGCATCGGACCGAGCACCGGCGCGCCGATACGGATAAACAGGAAGCTGGCGCCCCAGATGGCGGCCAGCGCAAGCAGGCGTACAAGATCGGCGGGTTTCATGGAAGGCGTGGCGTGCTGCGTCACTGCAGCAAGATGGGGTA
Organism: Cupriavidus oxalaticus; assembly: GCF_016894385.1. NCBI lineage: Bacteria > Pseudomonadati > Pseudomonadota > Betaproteobacteria > Burkholderiales > Burkholderiaceae > Cupriavidus > Cupriavidus oxalaticus. The sequence continues at coordinate 110,759 of NZ_CP069811.1, read as the reverse complement.
TCGCGATTGGACGTCGGTGGCAGGACGGATGCAAGCCGGATCCGGACGTCTGCATTTTTTCATATGCGATGCATGCCACACCTGCGTCGTCGCTTTTTCGCTGCAGTTGACGGATCTACCTCACCTTGATACGCCATTTTGGGCACAATGACGAACAATTTCCCCGCGTTCCTTTCGAACTGCCTGCACCCATACCCCACCGTAGGAGGGGGGCTGAAACAGACAGATGACAATCAGTATTCAATTAAATTAAACTCTGGTCTGCGCCAGAGTTAATTGACCCCTCCGACGCATTCCCGACAAGCCGCCAGGAACCCTGGCGGCTTCTTTTTTTTGCTCGCGCCGATAAAGCGGACGATCAGTCGTATCTGACGCGATAAAATCCCGGCACCGGCACCGCTGCTGCGTTTGCCGGCACAACGTCTGCAAACCCGAACATCCAGCACGCCACCGCGTCAACCGCCGGGACGGCTGCCGCGTTGCCAGATTTCATGAAACGACAGTTCCTGGGCCTGCTTGCCCGCGTCTACGTCCTGCAATTTGCCCTGGAAGTCCCCGCCACGGTGGCCATGCTCGCCGACATGCTGCTGCAGTATGGCTTCCAGGTCGACATCGGCACCGTGCGCCCCCTGCTGCGCACCCTTCAGATGGAGGGCTATCTCGAAAGCGTGTTGCGCGACGGCATCGGCCGGGTCTACCAGCTGACCGAGCGTGGCCGCGAGGAACTGGCGGCCAGCCGCCAGCACATCGACGAACTGCACCGCCGCCTGCACGCCGAGCTGCCCACCCCCGACACGCCGCGCGAAGCCTGATCGGTCCGCACGCTCCCTGCGCCCCAACCGAGACTGAGCGTACCCGTTTCTGCGGGGGCGACCACGCGGGCCGGCGGTCCGTCAATGCAGCGTGCCGCCGGGCTTGCCGGGCACGGCGCCGGCAGTTTCCGCAGCGCTGCCCTCCGGCTCGAACGGGACATGGCGCCCGTCGCTGGACTGGTAGCCAAGCTGGGCGTCGGCGCCCAGCATTTTTTCCCAGGCGATCATGGCCTGCGCCACGGCTTCCGGCGCGCCCTTGAACACCACCACGTCGTTGCCGCAGCTGGGGCATTCCCCGCCGAACACGGCGTCGATGCCGGGCAGGCCCGGCACGTCGAGGGTGTCGAACTGCTTGAACGCAGTCTTGCAGTGCCCGCAGACCAGCTGCGCGGGGCGCAAGGCCTCGATCTTCGCGCGCGCCTGTGCCGCACGCTCTTCGGGGGTGCCCCGTCTCTTTGCCTCGCCCATGATGTCCTTCCTTCCCTTGCTGCCGGTGTGCTTGCCCCGGCGCGGCCACGGCGGCCGCGCGGGTGCGGTGTGTTATTGGGTGGCCGCCTGGCGGCCTGTCGCATGCCCGGCCGGAGCCTGGGCGCGCGGCATTTTTTCTGCGGTTTCCTGTTAGATGCGGTTCGGGGGACGGTGGTGCCCGACGACCGCACCGGGTGCCGGGCACGATACCCGCGCCCTCTCATCCGGAACGCCTCGCGCAGGCGGCATTGTAACCAGCACGGCGCTGCAAGTACCGGGCCCGCAGGATCGACTTTCGCCTGCTATTGTGGATAACGATGCCCCGTGACGGCGCCTTTGCGGCGCCCGCATCACCGCGGGCATGCACGGGACCGCGCCCGCCGGCCACACGCCGGCATTCACGGTTCCATCCACCTACCCCCGAAGGAGGATGCTCGATGATCCGACCCACCGTGCAGGAAAACGCCGCCCGCTACGCCGACTGTATCGCCGCGTGCAACGCCTGTGCCGCCGCTGCGCTGAAATGCGCCGCGGCCTGCCTGGAAGAGCAGGAGGTGCGCAAGATGGCGCGCTGCATCGCGCTGGACATGGACGTCGCCGGCATCGCGCAGCTTGCCGCCTCCTACATGCTGCGCAACAGCGAGTTCGCGCCGCTGGTCTGCGAGGACTGCGCCGAAGTCTGCAAGTGGTGCAAGGAAGAATGCGAGCGCCATGACGCCGAGCACTGCCAGGAGTGCGCGCGGGCCTGCGCGGTCTGCATGGAGCAGTGCCTCAAGATGACGGCATAGCCGCGCCCCCCGGCCCGCCGCGCCGGCCGCATTGCGCTCATTGCGGCTATCCCGGCGGACAGCATGGACTTGCCCGCGCGCTGCGCGCCTGCGGCGTAATCTGGCGGACTGCACGCACGGTCGGTGCGCGGGCCTGGCTTCAGACAGCGTGACTTGCCGGCGCCCGCGCTTCGCCACGTTCCTTCCATCCGGCAATACGGGCGCCCGCAGCGGCGTCCCTTGCCCTGCAAAGGAGTCTGTCCATGTCCAAGCCTTCCGCCAGCAACACCCGCATCGAGAAAGACAGCCTGGGCGATGTGCCGGTGCCCGCCGACCACCTTTGGGGTGCGCAGACCGAACGCTCGCGCCAGAACTTCCGCATCGGCGACGAGAAGATGCCGCCGGCGCTGGTCGAGGCCTTTGCCATCCTGAAGCTGTGCGCGGCCCGCGCCAACCGCGAACTGGGCGTGCTCGAGCCCGAGCTGGCGCACGCCATCGAACAGGCGGCCACGGAAGTGATCGAAGGCCGCTGGCCGCAGGAATTCCCGCTGTCGGTCTGGCAGACCGGATCGGGCACGCAGACCAACATGAACCTCAACGAGGTCATCGCCAATCGCGCGATCCAGCTGCTCGGCGGCGAAGTCGGCAGCAAGAAGCCGGTGCATCCGAACGACCATGTCAATGCCAGCCAGTCAAGCAACGACAGCTTCCCGACCGCGATGCACATCGCCGCCACGCGCGCGATCCAGCAACAGCTGCTGCCCGCGCTGGAGCAGTTGCAGCAGACCTTCGCGCGCAAGGTGGAAGCCTTTGCCGAGATCGTCAAGGTGGGCCGCACGCACCTGCAGGACGCGGTGCCGCTGACGCTGGGCCAGGAGTTCTCGGGCTACATGACGCAGGTCGCGGATGCGCAATCGCGGCTGCAGCAGGCCATGCTGCGTGCCATGCCGGTGGCGCAGGGCGGCACCGCGGTCGGCACCGGGCTGAACGCGCCACACGGCTTTGCCGCGGCCTTTGCGCGCGCGCTGGCCGACTACACCGGCCTGCCGTTCGAACCCGCGCCCAACCGCTACGCGCTGCAGGCCTCGCATGACGCGCTGGCCGACCTGTCGGGCGCGCTCAACACCACCGCCTCGTCATTCCTGAAGATCGCGCGCGATTTCATGCTACTGGGCTCGGGGCCGCGCGCCGGCTTCGCCGAGCTGATCCTGCCGGCCAACGAGCCGGGCTCGTCGATCATGCCGGGCAAGGTCAATCCGACCCAGGCGGAGGCGCTGGCCATGGTGTGCTGCCGCGTGATCGGCAACCACACCACGGTGACGCTCGCTAACGGCCTGGGCACGCTCGAGCTGAATGCGTACAAGCCGGTGATCATCTACAGCCTGCTGCAGTCGGTCAGCCTGCTGGCGGGGGCAGCGTCGAGCTTTGCCGAGCATATGGTCGAGGGCGTCGAGGCCGACCGCGAGCGCATTGCCGAGCTGCTGGAACGCTCGCTGATGCCGGTCACGGCGCTCAACCCGCATATCGGCTACGACAAGGCCGCCGAGATCGCCAAGCTGGCGGTGCAGCGCAACCTGTCGCTGCGGGAAGCCGCGATCGCGTCCGGACATGTGACCGAGGAGCAGTTCCGCGAGTGGATCGACCTGGCCGGCATGACGCGGGAAGTGTGAGCCGCGTCAGGGCGACGGCGCAGCGGCGTGTTGATGGCTGCTGCGTGGCTCAGCCAGGCGCACCGGCCGGCGCAAGGCAGCGCTGGCGCGCCAGCGCCTCGCGCGAATAGCCATGGCGTACGCGCAACTGGTGTTCGACCGCGTCCGCCTGGTCCAGGCAAGCGAACATCAGGTCATCCTTGAAGCGCTGCGATACGCCTTTGAGGCGTGGCGCTTCGTAGGCCACCTGGCGCGCGCGGCAGCGCAGGAACAGCAGCGTTTCCTGGGTGGCGGCAATCAGCTGGTCATGCTCGATCCGCTTGCATTCGACCAGGTCCTGGGCGGAGGCGCTGGCGCCGGCAACGAACAAAAGCAGGCACAGCCAGCGGCGCATCAAGCGGTGCATGGAAAACGGGGCGCATGGGGCCGGTTGATAGTGTGGATCGCATCATTGCCCAGAGCCGCGTTCAGTGCAAGCGATGCGCAGCGTGGACAGCCGTCGCAGGCGGTCGAAATGGGGGGCACACCGCCCGGCATGGCAATATACGGCCGGCCCTTTTTCTTTCCTTCCCGCCATGGACCTCAACGCCTTGCGCCTGTTCGTCGACATCGTCGATGCCGGCAACCTGAGCGCAGCCGCCCGCAAGCTCAAGATGACGCGCGCCAATGTCAGCTACCGGCTGAAGGCGCTGGAAGAAGAGCTGGGCGTGCAGCTGCTGCGGCGGACCACCCGCCATGTCGAGCCCACGCCGGTGGGTGCCGGGCTGTACGAGCACGGGCGCAATATCCTCGGCGAGGTGGCGGCCGCGAATGCGCTGATCAGCAACATGGGCAAGAGCCTGCAGGGCCATGTGCGGCTTTCGGTCCCTACCGGCCTCGGCCATACGCTGCTGTCGCCGCTGCTGGTGCAGTTCAAGCAGCGCTATCCCGACATCACGCTCGATGTCGTCTTCGACAACCGCGTGCACAACCTGGTGTCCGAGGATGTGGACGTGGCGCTGCGCATCATTTCCACGCCGCCCGATTCGGTCATCGCCACCGAGATCGGCGCGGTGGACTGGGTCATCTGCGCCTCGCCCGCTTACCTGGCAAACCACCCCGCGCCCCAGGCGCTCGCCGATTTGCAGGGGCAGGCGATCGTATGCGCCTCGCCGGTGGGGCAAAAGCTGAAGGTCGCGGGAACGCGCCCCGGCAGCGACGCGCAGGAAACCCGCGAACAGGTAGTGCTGGAGCCGACGCTCAGTTCCGATAACTTCGGCTTCCTGAAGGAAGCGGTGGTAGCCGGCCTGGGCATCGGCATCACGCCGATCTATGCGATCGGCGAGGAACTGGCAAGCGGCGGGCTGGTGCAGCTGCTGCCGGATTACCGCATCAGCGTGTTCGGCAGCCGGCTGTACATGCTGACCATGCCAAACCGCTACCAGACGCTGGCGACGCGCTACCTGCTGAACTTCCTGAAGACGGAGCTGCAGGCGGTGTGGCCGCGGCTGCACCGCTAGCGCTGCAAGGCGGAGCGGGGGCCGTTGGGCACGGCGCCAGGCACTATATTAAGAGCACAAGGATAACCGTAGGCGTATCCCTGTCCTGAGGAGCAACCATGGCCCTGTCTAGCACGCTCGCAAACTGCCTGAGCAGCAAGAATACCCAGTACGACATTATCCGCCACCCCTACACCCTCAGCAGCATGGCCACTGCCGAGGCGGCGCACGTTCCCGGAGACCGTCTGGCCAAGACCCTGTTGCTCGAAGACGAGCGCGGCTATGTTGCCGCCGTGATCCCTTCGAGCCATCACCTGCAGCTGGCTGCCATCTGCGAACAGACCGGCCGCGACCTGGTGCTCGCGCATGAGGACGAAATCCGCGAGATCTTCAAGGATTGCGACCTTGGCGCGATCCCGCCGGTCGCCATGGCGTATGGCATGCAAACCTATGTCGACGACAGCCTGATGCAGCAGCCCGAAGTGTATTTCGAGGGCGGCGACCACCAGGAGCTGGTGCACATGACACGGGACCAGTTCATGGACCTGATGTCGGATGCCATGCCCGGGCACTTCTCACGCCGCATGATGTAGCGCGGCTACGTTGCGCTGCGGCCACCGCGGATTCGTCCCCGGTGGCCGTTTTTCATGGACGGTTCTGCAATGGTGCGGCCTGCGGCGTCCCTGCGGTCAATGCATGCTCGCTGTCGTCCTTCAGGTCCACGCCCGAGCGCCCAAGCGCCACGGCGCCACGCAGCAGGAACGCGAGCCGTTGCGCGGCCTGCTCATAGGACAGTCCTTCGGGCCGCACATTGGAGATGCAGTTGCGCTCGGCATCGGTACGGCCGGGTTGCGGAGCGTAGGTCAGGTAGATGCCGAGGCTGTCGGGCGAACTCAGCCCGGGCCGTTCGCCGATCAGCATCACCACCTGGCGCGCGCCCAGCGCGGCGCCAATGTCGTCGCCGAGCGCGACGCGCGATTGTTCCGCCACCACCACCGGTCCGATACGCCATGCCTGCGGCAACCGCTGGCGCGTCGCTTCCAGCACCGCCACCGCATGCGTTTGCGCGGCCAGGGCCGAAAGTCCGTCGGCGATCACGAACACGACATCGGGTGCCTGCTGCGGTCGCGCCGCGGCCAGGCGCTCCCTGCTCGCGTCATCCAGGCCCCGGCCGAGGTCGGGGCGCCGCAGGTAATGGATGCGGTCGGGCGCTGCACTGTGGACCACCACGTGGCCGAGCCCGGCCTGCCGCAGTGCGCCGGCGACGGCATCGGTGTCCAGCGGCAGGTGCACGGCATCACGCGCCTGGGCATGGGCCAGCCCGAACGCCAGCACGGCATCGGTGGTCTGGCTGTGGCCGGTGCGGCCCAGCGCGATGCGCGCGCGCGTGAACTGGCGCAGGCGCTGCCATGGATCGGCGTCGCGCGTATCGGAGGCATGGGCGGAGGGTGAAGGAGGCTCGGACATGGCGTGTCGTGACGAATGCTTCGGGACTGGCTTACAGGCTGTCCGCCATCTGCAGCAGCGGCTGGCGCCCGGACGGCTCCAGCAACCGGCCGGCGCCATCGGCGATGCCCATGCGCTGCAGCCATTGCTCGAACTCCGGCGCGGGGCGCAGGCCCAGCACTTCGCGCAGGTACAGCGCATCGTGGAACGACGTGCTCTGGTAGTTCAGCATGATGTCGTCGGCACCGGGCACGCCCATGATGAAGTTGATGCCGGCCACGCCGAACAGTGTCAGCAGCGTATCCATGTCGTCCTGGTCGGCCTCGGCATGGTTGGTGTAGCAGACGTCGCAGCCCATCGGCACGCCCATCAGCTTGCCGCAGAAGTGGTCCTCGAGCCCGGCGCGGATGATCTGCTTGCCGTCGTACAGGTATTCCGGTCCGATAAAGCCCACCACGGTATTGACCAGCAGCGGGGAGAACGCGCGCGCCACGGCGTAGGCGCGCGCCTCCATGGTCTGCTGGTCGACGCCATGGTGGGCGTTGGCCGACAGCGCGCTGCCCTGCCCGGTTTCGAAATACATGAGGTTGCTGCCGACCGTGCCGCGCGCCAGGCCCTGCGCGGCGTCGTGGGCCTCGGCCAGCAGCGCCAGGCTGATGCCGAAGGCCGTATTGGCGCGTTCGCTGCCCGCGACCGACTGGAACACCAGGTCGACCGGCGCGCCCTGCGCGATCGCGCGCAGCGTGTTGGTGACGTGGGTCAGCACGCACGACTGCGTCGGGATCTCGAAGCGGCTGCGCAGCGCATCGAGCATATGCAGCAGCGAGACAATGGCGCCCAGGTTGTCCGAGGCCGGATTGATGCCGATGGTGGCGTCACCGCAGCCATACAGCAGGCCATCGATGACGGAAGCGGCGATGCCCTTGGGATCGTCGGTCGGATGGTTCGGCTGCAGCCGCACCGCCAGCCGCCCCGGCAGGCCGACCGTATTGCGAAAGCGCGTCACCACCCGGCATTTGCGCGCCACCGCCACCAGGTCCTGGTTGCGCATCAGCTTGCTGACCGCGGCCGCGATCTCGGGGGTGATGCCGGGCGCCACGCGCGCCAGCGTGGCGGTGTCGGTCTCGTGCCGCAGCAGCCAGTTGCGCAGGTCGCCGACCGTCGTGGCGGCGATCGCGGCAAACGCGGCGGCATCGTGCCGGTCGACGATCAGGCGCGTGACCTCATCCTCTTCATAGGGCACCAGCGCCTCGTGGAGGAACCGGGCCAGCGGCACGTCGGCCAGCGCCAGGCGCGCGGCCATCCGTTCCTGCTCGCTGGCGGCGGCGACGCCGGCCAGGGCATCGCCGGTGCGCGCCGGGCTGGCCTTGGCCAGCAGCGTGCGCAGGTCGTCGAAGACATGGCGCTGGCTGCCGATGGTGTGGGTATATGCCATGGGGATTGCCGTTCCGATATCGAGGCCGATGCCCCTAATATAGTCACCGTTGGAGCACCTGGCTGGCGTGGCGATTCAAGAAGCGCTGCAATGCCCCTGCCGGCTGGCGGGCAGCCGGCGTCGCGCCTAGCGGATGCCGGCGAAGACCTCTACCCGGCGGTTCCGCATCCGGCCCTCGGCAGTCCGGTTGTCCGCCACCGGTTGCGCGGCACCCCGCCCAACGGCTTCGGCCCGCACCTGCGCCGGACTGATTGACCGCAGGTAGCTGGCCACCGCCTCGGCACGCGCTTCCGACAAGGCCTGGTTCGACCGGTACGCGCCGCGGGCCACCGGCGAATCGTCGGCGTGCCCCACCACCGTGATCCAGTCGGCCCGGCCGTCCAGCAGGTCAGCCAGCTTGTCGAGCTGCTCGGCCAGCGCCGGCGGCAGGTTCGCCTGCCCGGGCGGAAACGACAGGCCGTCCCGGAAGACGAGGTGCAGGCGGCCGCCGCGCACATCGGCATGGACGGATGCGCTGGCGAGCTGCTGTGCAAAAGCCAGTTCGATGTCGCGCGCCAGCGAGTCCGCCGCCGGAAAGAGGGCTTGTGCCAGCCGCTCTACCCTCGCTACCCGCTCTACCTGCCTTGCCAGCGCATCGGCCGCGGCGTCGCGGCGCGCCGCCAGCACCATCGCAGCGATGCCAACGATGGCAAGGACCGCTGCCATGGCGGCAAGCAGCAGTGGCCAGGCGCCTGCGGGTGCAGTCACTCGCGGCGGCACTTCGGGCGGCACTTCTAGCTGCACTTCGGGCTGCACTTCCCGGCGCGATGCCGCTTGCAGCGCCATGATTTCGCGGGCAGCCGATCGAAGCCGGGGCACCAGTTCGGCCGGTGGCCGCCCGTTCCCATCCGCGAGCCCGCGTCCGACCAGGTATGCAATGACTTCCAGCGCGTCAGCATGAGCGCCGGCTCGCTGCTGCAGCCGGGCGACCAGTGCGCGGCTGCGGCTGCCGCGATCCGCCTCGCCGTAGTGCGCCGCAAGCAGGCCACGGCGCAGCCAGGCCCCGCGGCAGGCACCGGAGCGTCCGCGCACGCGGCGGCCCGCCTGATCCAGCGCCGCGCACAGGCAATAGTGGACCGCCTCCACATCCTCCGCCGGCAACGCCGCCGCGCGACAGGCCTGCCGGAAGTTCGCCAGGCGCGTGTGCGCGGCTTGCTGCAGCGTCTCCAGGCGCGCCGCGGAATCGAGCTCCGGCGTCAGCTCGTCGAGCACCCAGATCACCGGCTGCGCCAGCCGGAGCAGGTGGTTGCCATGACCCATCGCGGCGTGCGTCATCATCCCGAACGCCCCGGGCATTCAAAGCCCTGCAGCAAGCCCGTCGTCCACGGATTGGCGAGGCTGCCGGTATTGATATCCAGTCGCGCCTTGCGGCCGTCGAAGTCGTACTCCGCCACGAAATGGCTGGCGCTGGCCGATCCGGCCAGCTTGCCCCGGGCGACTACCCGCATCAGCGCCCACGGGCCGCTGGCGGCCAGCGTCGAAGTCTCCGGGCGGATGCGCGGGCTGGCGCTGATCTGCGCGCCCTGGCCGCCGCGCGGACCGGGCCAGGTGATCTTCAGCGGCACCACCGGGCCATGCATGTAGCGCTGCCCTTGCCCGTCGAAGTCCAGGTTCAGCTCGACGATCTCCGGATCGAGCCCGACGACCTTCAGGTCGACCTTCCACGCCATCGTCTTCGCGCCCGGATCGCGGAAGAACACCTCGCGGATGTCCCTTGCGCGCTGGAACGGCACCAGGCTCGGCCCGGCCACCGGCGGCACGTCCGGCGCGGTCAGCTTGTAGCGCCAGGGGGAGATGGTGGTATCGACGTGCGGCGCCAGCACCTTCTGGAAAAAATCATCGAGCACGCCGCCGGCAGCAAAGATCCGCGCGAAGTCTTCCGGATCGACGTCCTGTGCCGACGCGGGCGCGAAAGGGTACTTGCCCTCGATGCCGCTGCGGCACCCTTCGCCGATCACCGCATCCATCTGCGCCACCAGGATCTCGCCGATTCCCTTGTTGACATCGCGCGTGCCCTGCACCACCAGGTCGGCCAGCACTGCGGCGAACGGCGCGGGCAGCCTGGCCGCTTCCATGCGCAATTGCGCGCCGGTGTCCGCTGGCGGCGGCAGGTTGCGGGTATTCAGGGCGTTATGGGCCACCACCAGGGTGGTGTAGTAGGCGTTGACCATGCCGGCAAGCGCATCCAGCCGCGGCTTGGCGCCTGCTGCCTGCGCGTCGGGCGCCGTGGCATCGGCCTGTCCGGTCACGACCTCGCGCAGCGCGGCAAAGCGGTTGTCGACCAGTTCGCGCTCCTGGAGCGCTTCGGCGCGCGCACTCAGCGCCTGTACCGGTCGGGGTATCTTGTCGAGCACGGACAGCGCCTTCTGCGCCAGCGACGGATCCTGGGGCGCGAGCAGCCGGGAGGGCATGGAAAGCGTGGTCTCCTGCACCGCGGCGCGGCCGAGCCGGGCCAGCGGCGAGTCCGGCGCGGCGAAATTGCGCAGGACCTCCAGGTCGAAGGCAAGGTTGTTGCCGGTCACCGGGCGAATGTCGCCAAGGAACGCGCTCCAGCGGCGCGCGTATTCCTCCAGGTACAGGCGACGGATCTCGCGCGTCAGCGAATCGTTATCGCTCGGCTTGCCGGCAGCCGCCTCAAGCGTTTTTTTTTGCGCCCCGCCATCGTGGCCCGTGCGCACCATCACCCAGGCGTCGACCGCCTGTGCCTTGCCCACGAATTCCGGCAAGCGCGCATTGAAGACATCGTGATAACCGGCATAGGTAAAGAGCCCGGGGATGCCCCGCTCCAGCGGCTCGCCGCTGGCCCGCGCAAATACCGTTCCGGCCTGCGGCCCGACCGCCCGCACCAGCGTGAAGTCCTGTGGCGCAGCTTCCAGCATGGCCGCCCTGGCGCGGTCGTAGAGCCGCTCGATCGAGGTGTTGCCGTCGAGGAAATCCCGCGCCGAGCGGATCAGCGCTTCGTTTCTGGCATAGGGCGACTGCAACGGCCGGCTGCCGTCCAGCAGGCCATCCAGGTGTTCCAGCACGGCGACCCTGCCGCCAAAGGCGACCGAGCCGTTGCCGGTGGCCCAGTCGCTCTGCACCCATGCCCGTAGCTCCGGCGCGCTGAACCTGCCCTTCTCGTGCAGCATCAGGTAGACGCGCAGCGTGTCGTAGGCCTGCCTGGCATCGCGCGCGGCGATCGCGCTTTCGAGCACCGCCTCGACCCGGCGCACCAGGTACGGCACCAGCAAGTTGTCCTGCAGCCTGACGTGGGTCTGGGTCGCGGCATCGAGGACCGGTGGCGCGCTGTAGAGGCCATAGCGCCATTCCAGCGGCGGATCGGCCAGCGCCAGGCCGGCATAGGCAGGCAGGTCGCGCGCGGCCGACAGCACCTCGGACATCGCGCCCGGCTGCGGCGCCTTGTAGAAAGCGGTGACGGTAGCGGCCAGCGCCCCGGCCTTCTGCCGCACCGCCTGCAGGTAAGCGCGATTGTGGCCATCGCTGGCATGGAGCGCACCGGCCAGCCACAGGAAGATCACCACCGCCAGCGTGTGGCCGAGCAGCCGCAGCAGGCGGAAGCGGAATTCCCAGCGCAGGTTCGGCTGCACCAGATGGGCTTCGGGCACGATCACGCGCTTGAATACGTCCTGCAGGAAATAGCTGCGATGGCCTGTCAGTTGCGCCGCCGCGGAATCGGCAACGCCCTGGACCGTTTCCATGGTGTCGGCCTGATTTCGCTCGAGACGCCTGAGCACGGTTTCATGGTCCGCCACCACGGTCGACGACGTCTGGGCCGCGCTGGTGAAATACACGCCACGCAGCATGTGGGTGCTCTCGGTATCGTCAAAGCGGGAACCGAGGAACACCTGCGCCAGCATGTCGACGATCGGCTCGGCCAGGCCGGCAAACTCCTGCGGCAGCGCGAACAGGTCCTTGCGGCGCTGCGGGTCGTACTCTTCATAGAGCCGCGCATCGAGCCCCGCCTGCAGCCGGTCGACCAGCAGCGCCATCTCCGCGCGGCAGCGTTGCGCGAAGGCGTCCGGCGCTTCGGCGCGCCCGGCCTTGCGAGCGTCATGCGGGAAGGTAAAGCCCCAGGGCTGCGCACGGCCCTCGCTGCTCAGGTACTGGAAGAACGCGCCGAAGCCCGCCAGCTGGTCGAGCTTGGTGACGATCACATAGACCGGGAACCGGATGCCGAGGTCCGTGCGCAGGTCGGCCAGCCGGGCACGCAGGCTGGCCGCCTGGCGCACGCGTGCTTCGGGCGACTGCGTCAGCAGGTCCTCGACGCTGATGGCAAGCACCGCGCCATTGATCGGGGCCCGGCTGCGATACCTGCGCAGCATCGCGAGCATGCCGGTCCACTCGGCCTGGTCGACCCTCGGGTTCTGGCCATGGCTGGTATAGCGGCCGGCCGTGTCGATCAGCACAGCCTCATTCGCGAGCCACCAGCTGGCCTTGCCGGTGCCCCGTTCCGTGCCGGCCATCGCGGCGGCGCCCATCTGCTCCGGCAACGGGAACTGCAGGCCGGCATTGAGCAGCGCGGTGGTCTTGCCCGCGCCCGCGACGCCGACCACCATGTACCACGGCAGTTCGTACAGGTAGCGCCGGCCTTCCAGGACGCGAAGGACGCGCCCGATCCCACCGCCGCGCCGCATCCCCTTGAGCTGCCTCAGCGCCGTCTGCAGCGTTTCGTGCACGATGGCGAGCTCGTCCCTGGCAACGACCTCCGGACGCCTGCCGCCAAGGTTCAGCAGCTTCTGCAGCAATGAATCGTTCGCCTGCGAGCGGCGCAGGAAACAAAACACTTCATAGGCCGCGAGGAGAAGGACGAGCACGGCGATGACCACGACCCGCACGACATCCGAAGCAAGCGGATGCGCGGCGCCGACAGCAAGCAGCGGCCCGGCATGCCAGATCGCCAGGCACAGCACGGCAACGCCGATCACCGCCACCGACCAGCGCAGCACCAGCAGCAATGCCAGCGCCAGCAGCAGCACGATCGCAGTCACCCGCATGCCGATTCCCGCCAATGGCCGCAAACCATTGAACGCCAGCAGCGGGCCGATGAACCAGATCGCGGCCGCTGCCAGCGCCAGCGCCACGTACACCAGCATCTGGCGCGAGCACAGCACGGCCAGGCAACGTCTCAGGAATTCCATACAGCACTCTCTCTCAATGCGTCACCACGATTTCCACGCGGCGGTTCTGCGCGCGCGCCGCGGCCGATGCATTGCCCGCAACCGGTTCGCTGTCGCCCTTGCCCACCGCCAGGAGCCGTCCCCTGGCAACCCCCTTGCCGGCGAGGTATTCCGCGACGACGGCCGCGCGCTCTTCGGACAACACCTGGTTGGAAGGAAAACGTGCGGTCCTGATCGGAACGTTGTCGGTATGGCCGATCACCGTAACCTGTCCCGCGACCTTGCCGATCTCTGCGGCCACCTTGTCGAGCACCGGCAGGACCTTGTTGCCGACATCCACCTGGCCGGCGGCGAACATGTCGTCGCCGCGGAACGTGACTGCACTGCGCTTGTCGTCCTCGCTGACGCTCACCACGCCGCGGGCGATCTCCGCCTGCAGCAGCGCCGCCAGCCGCAGCGCCTTGGGCGGATCCGGCGGCGCGGCGTGGCCAATGGCGACGATCTGCTGCGCCAGCGCATGGGCGCCGGCAAGCAGCTGATATTTGTACCAGCCGAACAATGCCGCAACGCCGAGCGACAGCACGCAGGCCGTGATCCACACCGGCACCGAACGCAGCCGCCGCAGCTTGCCGGGCGCCGCGCCGAGTCCGTGCGGCGACAGCTCGCGCGGCACGCTTTCGCGCGCGCCGGCGATCAGGTTCAACAGCTGCTGGCGGATCGCGTCGAGTTCGCGCGGTCCTTCGGCACGCTTGCCGTAGCGGCCGCGAAAGCCCAGCGACAGCACCTGGTAGACCAGCTCGATGACGTGCATGTGCTCCTGCGGCGAGGCCACCAGCCGGCCCAGCAGCTGGAACACTTTCTCGCCGCCGTCTCCCTCCTGGTGGCACTGGATCAGCAGGCTGTGCGTGGCCCAGTCGCCGGCTTCGCCCCAGCGGGTCGCGTTGGCGGCCTCGTCCAGCGCGGTGCAGAGCGTGTAGCGCGCGGCGAGCACGTGCTCGCGGCGCAGGTTGGCGCGCTCGCAGACCGCCTGGAACTGCTGGATCTCGTGCATCAGCATCTGCTTCAGCGCTTGCGCCGCGCCGACACCGGCCAAGTCTGCGGGCAAGTCCGCCGGCATGTCGGCCAGCGCGCGCAGCAGCGGTTGCGCCGCGGCAAGCACGGGATTGGCGCTGGCCGCGATGCGCGCGGCGCGCTGCTCCGGCGTTTCGAGTGTGTTCCAGCGCCATGCGGCCCGCCCTGGCGCGGTGGTGTCCGCGGATGCCGAGGCGGCGCCGTTGACTGCGTCCGCGATGGCCGACAACGGCACGGTGCCGTCGTCCGGCACGCCGGGATCGGTGTTTTCGACTGCGTCTGACATCAGCTGCGCACTCCCCACAACTCAAGGCGAATTTCCGGAAAATGGCCGGCCACATGCAACGCCAGGCCGCCGTAACGCTGGACCTGCTCCCACAGCGGATGGTCCTGGGACAACTCGAAGTAGACCTGCCCGGCGTTGAACGGAATCTGGCGCGGCGGCACGGGCAGCGGCCGCAGCGGGATGCCGGGAAGGTGCGCGCGGATCAGATCGGCAAGGCGCTCCGAAGGTCCCGCCTTGGCCTGGGCCGGGAATTGCTGCTGCAGCACGTCGGCCGGCATCTGCGCGCCAACGGCCAGCACGAAGGTATGGAAGCGCCCGATCTCGTTCGGCTCCATCACAGCGAGCCGGATGCCGTGGGCCTGGTCGCGCAATTCGATGCGCTGGGCGCTGCGCTCCAGCACCACATTGAGCAGGAAGCGCAGGTCATCGACCACCGGCTTCAGGCAGGTGTGCGGCTCGTCGTGGCGATAGGCGCCAAACAATTTCGGGCGCCGGGTTGTGGTGCGGACAAAGGTAGACAGCTCGCCGGCCAGTGCGGTCAGCAAGACATAGAGTTCCTCGGGCGACGCGGACTTGGCCTCGAGCATATGCGTCAGCACCGGCTCATGGCGGTTCAGCAGCTGGAGGATGAGGTACTCCGACACTTCGGCGGCGTCTGCGCCGCGGGTGCCGGCCGCGGCAAGCCGTTCGGCCATCGCACTGGCACGCAGGCGCAGCAGGCCGTGGAGTTCGCCCAGCCATGTCGTCAGCAAGGCGCTGGCGGTGTACACGTTGACGGGCGGGATCAGCGCCGGATCGAGCACGGCACTGCCGTCGGCGCGGATCTCGGCCACCCTGGCAAGCGGCAGCCCGATCCAGGATTCGGTCAGCTCTTTTTCCGGCAGCAGGCGCAGGCGCAAGTCGGCCAGTTGCACCAGCTTCGGACCCTGCCCGATCGAGTTGGCGTCCAGCAGTTCTTCTTCGAAGCTGCGGTACCGCGCCAGCGAATCCGCGCCATTGTCGAACGTGGTCTCTTCCGTATTGGGGGTGCGAATCGGTGCCGACAGGCAGATGCGCTGGTTCAGGTGCTCATGGCGCAATGCCAGGGGCGCCGGCAACCGCGCATGTGCCGGCGCGTCGAATGGCGTGCCGTCCTGCAGGATGCCGGCGGCGCCGGCAACCACCAGCTTGCCCAGCGCCAGCGCCTCGGTGTCGATGGCCAGATGCGCAAAGCCCCAGAAGAACGGGCTCAGCGCCGCGGCGCGCTTATGCGCGAAATGCTCCAGGTAGCGCTCCTGCTGCTGGAACAGCTGCGGGCGCAAGAACAGCCCCTCGCTCCAGACGACCTTGTTGTACCAGCTCATAAATCAGTCGGGTTTCAGAACGGTGATGGTTTGCTGGTCGAGCAAGACCTGCAGCTTGACCTTGCGCGCCGGCACGACGGCGCGGTACCAGGCCGTTTCGGGTGCGGGCGGCAATGGGTAGACCGTGCGCCAGGACGCCTTGCCCAGGTCGCGGTATCCGACCAGGAACCCCAGCGCTGTCGTTTGGGGGTTGAGCCTGCGCTCGATCGAGCGAGACTCGCCGGGACGCAGCACGAACGCATCGCGGGCCAGCAGGTCCTGCGCCAGGACGGTCTTGTCGTTGTGATCGAGCGAGAAGTAGTCGGCGCTCTCGAACGCCGCTTCCGTCTTGAGTTCATAGACGCGAACGAAGACGGGCGCAGCACGGCCTTGCTCGTCCGGATTGACGGTCGGCCTGGCATCGACAGCCAGCACGAGCCGGATCTGTTCCCTGGAGGCGTCCGGCTGCGGCGCCGAGCAGGCGCACAGCAATGCGGCGGCCGATGCGAAGGACGATGCGACGGCCAATACGGCCATGATGCGTGGATTCACTGCAATCTCCTGGTGCCGCACGACAAGACGCCCGCGTCATGCCGCAGCCGCCTCGCGTGCCAGGCAGGGGGCCCTGCCGATCCTCGCTTCACGGATCGCGGCAGGGCCCTCTCTCGCCGGGCGCGGGTCAAGCTTCCTTGTTACCCTTGATGTCGTAGCCCGCCGTCACGGCGCCACCGCTGCCGCCCTGGGCGTTCTGCACCACGTACTCCTGCTTGACCCGGGAGAACGACAGCGCCACCTGCTCGCGCATGCGCACTTCATCGTTTACCGAGCCCCTCGGGCTGACCCTGGTGACAATCACGTCGGTCATGGTGAGCTTCAGGTACTCGAGCGGGTTGCCGCCGGCCTTGCGCACGACCAGCACCGCTTCGTTGATGTGCTTGCCCGTCAGGCAGTACTTCATCAGGTTGGGGGAAGCGCGGTCGATGTAGTGCTCGAAGGTCAGGTCCGACACCGTCGCCTTGCCGGCGCCGCCGCCACTGCCGGCATGCATGGTCGACTGCTGCTCGATGCTCCAGTCCCACGCAAGCACCTCGATCTCGTTCTTGTGGGACGAATCCAGCGATTCGCCATCGATGCCATTGATCTTCAGGAAAATGTCCTGTGCCATTGCGTCACTCCTTTATGTAAGTCAGAAACTGCGGACAAGGGCCACGGCGGCATCGCATCCTTGCGACGGATGCACGGCCTTGCCGTGGGCATCTCCGGCCCGGGTCGGTGCCCCCGACGTTGGCTATGCGGCGTCCTTGACCGACGGCAACCGGGCTACCAGCCGCAGCGAGACCGTCAGGCCTTCGAGCTGGAAATGCGGACGCAGGAAAAACTTGGCGCTGTAGTAGCCGGGATTGCCGTCGATGTCTTCCACGAGCACTTCGGCGGCCGCCAGCGGGCGCCTGGCCTTGGTCTCTTGCGAGGAGTTGGCAGGATCGGCATCGACGTAGTTCATGATCCATTCGTTGAGCCAGCGCTGCATGTCCTCGCGCTCCTTGAACGCGCCGATCTTGTCGCGCACGATGCACTTCAGGTAATGGGCGAAGCGCGAGCAGGCAAACAGGTACGGCAGCCGGGCAGAGAGGTTGGCATTGGCGGTGGCATCAGCGTCGTAGTACTCCGCAGGCTTCTGCAGCGACTGCGCGCCGATAAAGGCCGCGTAGTCGGTGTTCTTGCGATGCACCAGCGAGATGAACCCATTCTTCGACAGCTCGGCTTCGCGGCGATCCGAGATCGCGATCTCGGTCGGGCATTTCGTGTCGATGCCGCCGTCGTCGGTCGGGAAGGCGTGGCAGGGCAGGTTCTCCACCACGCCACCGCTCTCGACGCCGCGGATCAGCGTGCACCAGCCATAGAGCTTGAAGGAGCGGTTGATATTGACCGCCATCGCATAGGCCGCGTTGCTCCACACATAGTTGCGATGATCGGCGCCGTCGGTGTCTTCCTCGAAGCCAAAGGCATCGACCGGATTGGTATGGATGCCATACGGCAGGCGCGCCAGGAAGCGCGGCATGGCCAGGCCCACGTAGCGCGCGTCTTCCGAGCTGCGCAGGCCATTCCATGGCGCGTATTCCAGGTTCTGGAAGATCTTGGACAGGTCGCGCGGGTTGGCCAGCTCCTGCCACGAATCCATTTGCAGCACCGAGGGCGAGGCGCCGGCGATAAACGGCGCATGGGCAGCGGCCGAGATCCTGGCCATCGAACCGAGCAACTCCACGTCCGGCGGCGTGTGGTCGAAGTAGTAGTCGGCCACCAGGCAGCCATAGGGCTCGCCACCGAGCTGCCCGTACTCTTCTTCATAGATGCGCTTGAAGAACGGGCTCTGGTCCCAGCCGATGCCCTTGTAGCGGCGCAGCGTGCGGCGCAGTTCTTCCTTGGACACGTCCATCACGCGAATCCGCAGCCTGTCGTCGGTTTCGGTGTTGGCGACCAGGTGATGCAGGCCGCGCCACGCGGACTCCAGCTTCTGGAAATCCGCGTGGTGCAGGATCAGGTTGATCTGTTCCGAAAGCTTCTTGTCGATGGCGGCAATGATGGCCTCGATGCTCTTGTAGGCATCGTCGCTCAGGGTGCAGGCGCTGGCGAGTGCCTGCTCGGCCAGCGTCCTGACGGCGAGGTCGACAGCCTCGCGTGCCTGCTCCGTCTTGGGGGAAAACTCGCGGCTGATCAGCGCGGCGAACTCGGCGTGGCCAGCAGCGTGGCCAGCGGCATGCTCAGCGGCCGCTGCCGCTTGTATCTGCGTTTGTTGGGCGGGAGCCATGGATTCCTTGCTCGATGAAGTGGTTCAGGTAGGAAAGCAGCCGGGCGATTCAGGAGGGTTCGGATTCGGGTTCGGGTTCGGGTTCGGCTTCGCCTTTGTCTTCGCTGGCCTGTGTCCGGGGTGCGCTGGCAAGCGACTGCAGCAGCGCGGGATCCTGGAGCAGCTGGTTGATCAGCGCTTCGGCGCCCGACTTGCCGTCCATATAGGTCTGCAGGTTGGCAAGCTGCGTGCGGGCTTCGAGCAGCCGTTTGAGCGCATCGACCTTGCCGGCCACGGCGGCCGGCGAGAAGTCCTCGATGCTCTCGAAGGTCATGTCGACCAGCAGCTGGCCTTCGCCCGACAGCGTGTTGGGCACCGCAAACGCCACGCGCGGCTGCATTGCCTTCATGCGCTCGTCGAAGTTGTCGACGTCGACCTCAAGGAACTTGCGGTCGGCCACCGGCAGCAGCGGCTCGGCGGGCTTGCCCGAGAGGTCCGCCAGGACGCCCATCACGAACGGCAGCTCGATGCGCTTCTCCGAGCCGTAGACTTCGACGTCGTACTCGATCTGGACGCGCGGCGTACGATTGCGCGCGATAAATTTCTGCGAACTGTTCACAACGGACATGGCTCTCCCCAAGGGGTTTCAAGGATGTGCCGGAGGCATCAGCGCCGGTCCGGCTTCGGCATTGCCCGGCTCGGCATCACCCTGGCCGGAGCGGTATTCGATGTCATAGGTCAGCTCGCCCGGCTCTGTGCCGGACCGGCCGATGGCGATGGCCGCCACCTCCTGTTTGCCGGCCAGCGCCGTCAGCCAGAGCCGCGCGAGTTGCGGCTGGATGACCTGCTCGATGAAGCCGGTCAGCCGGCGCGCGCCGGTCTCCCCCGGCGGGCACCGTGCCACGATGAGATCGACCACGGCTTCCACGTACTTCAATGCAATGCCGTGCTGGGTCTGCAGGCGTGCAGCGACCCGGTCCAGGTGCAGGCGGGCGATGCGGCCAAGGTCGCCCGCCGCCAGCGGCAGGTAGGGAACGACCACGAGGCGACCGAGGAAGGCCGCAGGGAACCGCTTGCGCAATTCGGGCATGATGGCGTCGCACAATGCGGCAAGGTCAGGTGGCGACGCATCGCCCTCGCACAGGTCCGGCAGCAGGTCCGGCAACAGGTCCGGCAGCAGGTCGGAACCCACATTGCTGGTGAGCAGCAGGAGGGTGTTGCGGAAGTCGATGTGGCGGCCTTCGCCGTCTTCCATGCAGCCCTTGTCGAAGACCTGGTAGAAGACTTCGTGCACGTCGGGATGCGCCTTCTCGACTTCATCGAGCAGTACCACGCTGTGCGGGCGGCGGCGCACCGCTTCCGTGAGCACGCCGCCGTCGCCATAGCCGACATAGCCTGGCGGCGCACCCTTGAGCGTCGAGACGGTATGCGCCTCCTGGAATTCGGAGAGATTGATCGAGATGAGGTTCTGCTCGCCGCCGTACAGCGCATCGGCCAGCGCCAGCGCCGTTTCGGTCTTGCCGATGCCGGACGGCCCCACCAGCAGGAACACTCCGACCGGCTTGCCGGGATCGGCCAGCTGCGCCCTGGCGGTCTGAATACGCTCTCCCAGCAGCGCAAGCGCGTGGTCTTGCCCGATCACCCTGGCGGCGAGCGTCTGCGGCAGCCGCATCACCGTCGCCAACTCGTCCGCCACCATCCGGCCGACAGGGATGCCGGTCCAGTCTGAAACGATCTCGGCCACGACCGCCTCGTTCACTTCGGTGTGGACCAGTGGCCCGCTGGCACGGACCGCGCTCAGTTCGGCTTCGATTGCCTCGAGCTGGCGGCGGGCCTCGTCCGTGGCCAACGGCGCTTGCTCCGGCGCCTGGCTCATCAGCCGCCGGCGGGCAAGCAGGTCGTTGGCCAGGCCAAGTTCCCGCTTCCACCGGCCGTCGGCCAGCGCCAGCTCGGCCTTGATCCGCTCGCAGCGCGTATTGAGGTCGGCCATCCGCAGCGTCAGCCGCTTGCCGGGGGCGGCGCCGAGAGCCGCCTCTTTGGCCAGCAGCGCATGCTCGGTATCGCATGCCTGCAATTGCTGCCGCAGGAATTCGACTTCCTTCGGCGGCGCGTACAACGACAGCGCAACGCGCGCGCAGGCGGTGTCGAGCAGGCTGATCGCCTTGTCAGGCAACTGCCGGGACGGGATGTAGCGATGCGACAGCCTGACCGCGGCGCGCACGGCCTCATCGCGCACGAGCACCTGGTGATGCGTCTCGAACGTGGCAACCAGCCCGCGCAGCATGGCCATTGCCATGGCCTCTTCCGGCTCCATGATTTGCAGCACCTGGAACCGTCGCACGAGCGCGGGATCCTTTTCGATATGACGCTTGTACTCGGTCCAGGTGGTGGCGCCGATCGTGCGCAACGCGCCCCGCGCCAGCGCCGGCTTGAGCAGGTTGGCGGCGTCGCCGGTGCCCGCCTGCCCGCCGGCACCGACCAGCGTGTGGACTTCGTCGATAAACAGGATCACCGGCCTGGGCGAGCTGTCGGCCTCATCCAGCACAGCCTTCAGGCGCGCCTCGAATTCGCCCTTCATGCTGGCGCCGGCGAGCAATGCGCCGACGTCGAGGCTCAGGAGCCGGACATCTTCCAGGCTCGGCGGCACCTGCCCCGCCGCGATGGCTCGGGCAAATCCCTCGATCACGGCCGTCTTGCCTACGCCCGCATCGCCGGTCAGCAGCGGGTTGTTCTGGCGGCGGCGCAGCAGGATGTCCGTCATGGTGCGGATTTCCTGCTCTCGGCCGATCACGGGATCGAGCTTGCCGGCGCGGGCGGCCTCGGTCAGGTCAAGGCAGTACTGGCGCAGCGCTGAGCGGCCTGCGGGCGCACCGCCCATGGCGCCGCTCGCCTCTCCCGGCGCAGTCGGCGCCAGGCCGCTGCCGTCATACGCGGCCTCCGCCGCTTCCGGCGACTGGGCAACCTGTGCCGGCAGGCTGGCGACGAGGTCATCGGCCTGCACCTTCCCGAACTGCCTGGACACGCCAAGGACGGTGCGGCGCAGCTCGGGCGTCTTCAGCAGCGCGGTCAGCAGGTAGGCCCCGCGCACGCGGCCGTCGCCGAATGCCAGCGTTGCGTAGACCCAGGCTCGCTCCACCGCCGTCTCGATCTGGAACGAGAAATCGTTGATCGAGGTAGCGCCGGCCGGCAGCGCCGCCAATGCCCGCGTCAGGTCGGCCTCCAGCAGTGCGCGGTCCGCGCCCGCGTGCCGCAGCATGCGCTGCATGTCGCCATCGGGCGCCTGCAGCAACTGGTGCAGCCAATGAACCAGCTCCACGTACGGGTTGCCGCGAAGCTTGCAGAAAGCGGTCGCGCTTTCCAGCGCCTTGAACAGGGTGGGAGTGAGTCGGCCGAACAGGGCCTGGCGCGAAATATCCATTCGAATGCCTTGCGTCTTCCGACCCTGGCTGCATGAATGCGGGCAGTTGGCCGGTTGTCTTTGCGTTTTTTTCAGGCTATTGACAAATCTTCATGCTCGCAATTGCACCGACAATCTGAATATTCCTATCGCAAGGCAAGAAATTACGAATCGCTAAATTTATGGAATGGTTCGCACTGTCTCGTGCGCAATTACCATCGACCGACTCATGCCACAATGACTGAAATCCTCCACATTTCAGACTTTCATTGGAACCCGCAATCGCTGTAACCGACTACACATACACCCATATCAAACAATAGGATTATTCATATTTTTGATGAAATTAAATTCAATCTAATATTAAAAATATATAGAACAAAAATAACGTATTGCTGCATTCATTTCCGCAACCTTTGTGATTATCATCGGCGCCATTTCCTGAAACCGAATCGAACGGGGGAGACATGAGCGAATGGCCAGGCGATCCAGCAAGGTCGTTTTCCGGCGCGGGGCGCGGCGCGAATGGTTTGCTCGACCTGGTCGGCCAGGGTCGCATTCCAGCGCCGGGCAACAGCCAGGCCGGCATCACAGAGGGCTCGGATGCGCTGGCGCGGCTCATGCTCGAAGCCGAGGCCGTCTTGCGCGATCCCGACTATGTCAGCGGCTACGATGCCCTCCACGGTGCAGGCACCGACGCGCACGCCCCGCTTGCCGGGTACGATCCCAATCCGCTGCAGACGCTCGCCCGCGAAACCGCCAGTACGGACAGGTTGATGGACATGCTGGACGTGGCCGGTCATATCGATGCCTGCATCGGCGCAGCAGACGCCGCGGATGACTGCAAGCTCCTTGCGCTAGCGCGGGAGCCGGACGTGCTGAGGCTCTTTGCCGGCGACATCGGTTGCGCGCAAGGCCGCGCCGCCACCGCCGGCCTTACCCGGCGCGAACACCATCTGGTTTCCATGGACAGCGCCTATTGCCCTGAACGCGAGCAGGTTCCGGACCATGAGCAAGACGCCTGACCGGCCGGACCGCGGCACGCCCCGCCGCCCGAACTCGCAACTGCTGCCGACACTGTTCGACCGCTTGCGCGACGACGCACCGCATCGCCACACCGAAGCGCCGCAGGAATACACCGTCACGCGCGCGCAGATGCGCAAGATCATCCAGCGCGATCTCACCTACCTGCTCAACACGACCAACCGCGAGGACGAGATCGATCGCGCGCGCTATCCCCAAGCTGCCAGCTCGACGCTCAACTACGGCGTGCCCGCGCTGGCCGGAAGCTACCTGTGCGGGCGCAAATGGGACGACATCATCCGCATCGTCCAGCGGGCCATCGAGGATTTCGAGCCGCGCCTGATCCCGGGCTCGCTCAGGATCGCGCCGCTGCTGAAGGAGGAGGCGCCGCATCGCTACAACGTACTGCTGTTCGAAATTTCCGGCCTGATCCACATGGACCCCTATCCGATGGCCTTCACCGCACAAAGCTCGCTCGACCTGGAGACCAGCCGCATGCAGGTCAGGTCGATCCACGCCAACTGATGCTTCCCGACATCCATGGACCCGCAGCTGCTTGAGTACTACAACCGCGAACTGGCCTACATGCGCGAGCTGGCGGGAGAGTTCGCGAATCAGCATCCCAAGGTGGCCAGGCGCCTGGGCATGCATGGCATCGAGGTGGCCGATCCCTATGTGGAGCGCCTCATCGAAGCGTTCTGCTTCCTGTCCGCCCGCACGCAGCTGAAGCTCGATGCGGAGTTTCCGCGCTTCACCCAGCGCCTGCTGGAAGTCATCTATCCCAACTACATCGCGCCGACGCCGGCGATCGCGGTCGCGCAGTTCCACCCCAGCCACAAGGAAGGCGACCTGGTCCGCGGCATCCCGGTGCCGCGCGGCACCGCGCTGCTGGCCCGTGCGCCGGCGGGCGAATCGACCCAATGCGAATTTCGCACCACCCAGCCGCTGACGCTGTGGCCGATCGAGATCGCCGACGCCCGGCTTACCGGCATCCCGCCGGACATCCGTCATCTCGAACGCTATGTGCCGGCCCACGTGACCGTACAGGGTGCGCTGCGCCTGCGACTGAGGCTGACGCGCCAAGTCACGTTCGCCAGGCTGTCCGGGCTTGACACGCTGCCCCTTCACTTGTGCGGCAACGACCAGATCGCCTCGCACCTGTTCGAACTGCTGCATGGTGCTGGCGTCACCGTGCTCATCGGCAAGCCCGGCGCGATGGGCGAGCAGCCCTACGCGATCACGCAGCATGCCGTCGGCTATGTCGGCATGGCACCGGAGGAAAGCGCCCTGCCGCTGCCCTGGAACAAGTTCCACGGGCACAACCTCGTACACGAGTATTTCGCGTGCCCGCAGCGGTTCTATTTCGTCGGGCTCAACGGGCTGGCACCCGGACTGGCCGGCATCGACGGCGGCGAGGCCGAGATCGTGATCCTGCTGGCCAGGCCACCGGGAGTGCTCGCGAGCCAGGTCGATGCGAGCCAGTTCGCGCTGTTCTGCACGCCGGTGGTCAACCTGTTCCCGATGCGCACCGACCGGATGGAAATCCATGCCGGGCACACCGAGTTTCACCTCGTGCCGGACCGACGCCGGCCGCTCGACTACGAGATCTTTTCAGTGCAGGAGCTGTCCGGGCAGGTTTCCGAGCGCAGTACGCCGGTGGCGTTCCGGCCACTCTTCGCCACGCTGAACAGCGACGAGGGCAACCATGGTCGCTACTTTTCCATGCGGCGGGAGCGGCGGCTGATTTCCGATCATGCGCGCAAGTACGGTACACGCACCGCCTACACCGGCACCGAGGTGTTCCTGTCGCTGGTCGACCAGCACGAGGCCCCTTACCCTGAAGACTTGCGCTACCTGTCGGTCCGGGCCATGGTCACCAACCGCGACCTGCCGAACCTTGTCCCGCGCAATGGCTACGATGACTTGCGCACACCGGATTCCATTCCCGTCGACGGTGTCGGGCTGATCCGGCCGCCGTCGGCCCCGCGCGCGCCCATTGCCGAGGGAGAGATGGCCTGGCGGCTCATCCGCCAGCTCGGCTTCAACTACCTGTCGCTCACCGATCTCGACCATCGCGAGGGCGGCCAGGGACTGCGCGACCTGCTGCGGCTGTTCGTCGCGGCCGACGACAAGGCCCAGCAGCGGCAGGTCCAGAGCCTGGTCGGCAGCAGGATCCGGCCCGTCACGCGGCGGCTGCCCGGAAACGGACCCATCCTCTATGGCCGCGGCGTCCAGTGCCAGCTGACGGTGGAGGAAGGCGGCTTCTCGGGCACCAGCCCGTACCTGTTCGGCGTGATTCTCGAGCACTTCCTGGCGCGGCACGTATCGGTCAACGCCTTCGCGGAAACGGAGTTGTACGCGATGGAACGGGGCCTGATACACCGGTGGCCGGTACGCATGGGGGGGCGCGGCGCGATATAGCCATGAGCGAGGTTGACAACAATAGCGGCCAGCGCGGCGCCACACGCTCCTTCGCGCACGATGCGCAACGCGCGCCATGGCAGGTCAGCTTTTTCGGCCTCTTGCGCGCGCTGTCGGCGCGGCATGCGCACTTTCCGCCAGCCGGCCGCGCCATCCGCCCGCAAGCGGAATGCTTCCGCATCGGCCAGGCCGCCTCGCTGGTGTTTGCGCCGCGCGAGATCGCCCGGCTGGAGATGCAGGCCGGCCGATTGCGGATCCAGCTGTTCGGGCTCGGCATGCTGGGACCCAATGGCGCCTTGCCGATCCATCACACGGAAATCGTCAGGGAGCGTACAGAGGCCCACCGCGACGGGACGACCGCCGCCTTCCTCGACCTGTTCCACCATCGCGCGCTGACGCAGTTCTACCGGGCCTGGGCCGGCTCGCAGGCGACGGCGGGGCTCGACCGGCCGGACGAGGAAGTCTTTTCGCGCTACGTGGGCTGGCTCTCGGGCCTCGATCCTGAGGAGATCAGACGCGGCCCCTTGCCGGCACACGCCCGGCTGTCCGCGAGCGCCCATCATGTGCGCGAGTCGCGCTGTCCCGACGGCATCGCCGGCACGCTGTCGCACTTCTTTGGCGTGCCGGTGCGGCTGGAGGAGTTCGTGCTGCACTGGATCGCGCTGGATCCTGCCGATCAAAGCCGTCTCGGCCGCCCTGGTGCGCCGGGTGTGATGGGCCAGGGCGCAATGCTGGGAGACATGGTCCCTGATCGGCAGCACAAGTTCCGCCTCGTGCTCGGGCCGCTGCATTTGCCGCAGTACCTGAACTTCACGCCCAACGGGCGCGATCTGCCTGTGCTGGTGGAATGGGTCCGTTCCTTCATCGGCTTCGAATATGAGTGGGAGCTGCAGCTTCAGGTGCAGCCGCATTGCGCACCGCCCGCGGTACTCGGCGCGGAAGAGGGCCTGGGCTGGTCGACCTGGCTGGGTGAGGCCGACCCGCAGCGCGCCATCACCGGCATGGTGTTCGACCCCGAGAAATACGTCACACACTGAGGTTGCCATGAAGACGAAATCCAGAACGGCCAGATCCGACGCGCCCCGGCCACTCCGCCTCGCCGAGCTGGCGCAGCCGATCGATGCCGCACACCCTTGCGGCCCCGATCTCGCGTACGACCCGGAATTTGTCGTCCTGATGGCAAAGGCGTCACCCGGCGCGGACGCGCAATACGGCGATTTCGTTGCGCAGGCCGAGCCACCGAACTGGACCGAGCTCGAACGCGACTGCCGGCGCCTGCTGATGCGCAGCAAGGACATTCGCTTGCTGATCCTGCTGCTTCGCTGCCGCACGCGGCTCGGTCACGCCGAGGGCCTGCGTGATGGCATGGCGCTGCTGCAAGGCCTGCTCGCTGACTATCCGGAAGACATCCATCCCCAGCTGATGGTGGAAGGCGAGCACGACCCGGCGCTGCGCGCCAACGCCTTCGCAGCGCTGATCGACCCCGACGGTCTTCTCTCCGATGTACGCGAGATCGTGCTGGCCGGCAATGGGACAACGCGCCTGCAGGTCAGGGACATCGAACGCGCGTTGGCGTTACCTCATCCTGCCGACGCCCTCGCACCGGAATCCGTGCGCCAGCAGTTGGACGCGTTGCGACGCCAGGGTATGCGCCAGGTTGCCGCCATGGATGAAGCCTGCAAGCTCGCCGGCATCCTGCAGCGCTGGGCCGACGAGACACTGGCGGGCCATGCGCCGGACCTTTCTCAGCTTGGCAAGCTGCTAGGGCTCGCCGGCAACCGGGAGCTCGCGGGCACAACCGGGCCAGTGGCGCCGCCTGATCACCCCGTCAATGCCGAGCCGGAGTCCATGTCGGACGCCTCACACGCCATGGCGCAATCGGCGCCTACGCCAGTCCCGGCCTCTGTCGATGGCCTCGCTGGCCGCGATGCCGCCTTGCGCCAGGTCCGTGCTTTGCGCCAGTGGTTCGAGCAGCATGAACCCAGCAGCCCGGTTGCGCTCCTGCTATGGCAGGCCGAACGCCTTGTCGGCAAGCGCTTCGAGGCGGTCTTCCGGGCCATACCGGAGGATCTTGTCGAACGCTGGGTGCGGGAATCCGCATAGGCAGGGCTTGCCTTGGATCTCCAACAACGGAATTCGACAGATGCTGATCAGCCCTCCATTCCTTGGCAATCCGTCTCTTACCGATCCGGCTCCTGCTCCATTGCAGGAAGGCGCCATCAGCGATGGTGAATGGATCAAGGCGATGATGGACGGAGGGGTCCCAGGTGATGGTGCACCTTGAGGAGATTGACCCCAAGGTAACCAAAGGCTCGGAAATTTCTCGCCAGTCAAAAATCGGGAAGGCCGGTAGTATCTATGATTTTTCCAAAGCGGCGAGAACCGATTCTGTATACGGAGAGGCGCATTTTCGCATACCCGCTGACCCTGTACTACCGCTTCTGGCTTATGGCAACCCTTCTTCCGCCTCCCATCAGCCAACGCCGCCCGTGCATCAGATAAGGTCGCCACGGATTGCCGATCGTAACGATGCGTTCGCCATGACGAAGAGAATTCGTGGTGACACGGCAGCCAGTGCAAGCGATTTACCTTCGGACGCACATCACGGCGAGCGAGTTGCGCTCACGGCCAGAGTGCTCCATTTCTTGTCCGATGCTGTTTACGATGGAGGAAGCTAATGAGTTATTTAATCCTTCTCTTTGTAGCTACATTTTTCTCCCATTCATCCATTGCACTTGGGAAAGAGCCTTCGTTAATCTCAAGAAACGATCTGCATGTAATGGCGACGTGCATCGACGGCATGGAAGGCCCATCAGGAAAAGGTAAATACTTCGCTGTTGTCAATAGCGGCGGAAGCGTGTGGCGGTCACGCTTTCGATTTATCGAAAATAAGATCGAAAGATACGATGTCCTGGAAAAGATGCTGGATGGAATCGTCTGTATCGAAGGATCAGCGAACGTAATAAGCCGCGACACATGTCGACATGGCAGCGCCATGACCGCTCGATTAAATTCCCCTCTTTGTATCAGACATGAAAATAACCATGCAAGGCTGGTGAGCCCACGGCATTGCACTGACTTTCCCTAATCCGCAACTTAGCCGCACTCGCTGCAGCCGGTAACCTCTTGCCCAAACTACCCTACCACGCTGACAATCGAGCGCCGGGCCACCCACAGCAAGCCCGTCAAGCCGGAGACCACAAATGAAAGACCCCGACCCGACCAACGTCCCGCGCCTTCTGCCGGCCGCGTGGTACAGCGTCGGTGCCGTCGCCTATGTCCTGACTGCCCTGGCGCTCTGGACCGCCCTCCAGGCGAACCTGGTGGCGGCCTTGCTGTCCGGGCTGCTGCTGTACTCCCTGGTGGATGTGCTGGCGCCTCGGCTGAAGCGGCTGAACCAGCGGCACGATGCGCTGGCGGTGGCGATCCTGTCGGCGCTGATCCTGCTCGGGCTGTCGCTGGCCGGCTGGTTGCTGGTGCGCTTTGTCAGCGGAGATGGCAATACGCTGGACGGATTGCTGAATCATGTCGCGGACATTATCGACCAGTCGCGCGGGCAGTTGCCACCGTGGCTCAGCGACGCGCTGCCTAACGGGGTGGACGAGCTGGCCACGGCGCTGATCGAAGCGCTGCGCGCGCATGCGGCCATGGCGCAGAAGCTGGGGGCGGAGGTGTTGCGCACGCTGGTGCATATCCTGATCGGCCTGGTGATCGGCGCGATGGTGGCGCTTTACCGCGCAGTGTCGCGGCCGAACCGCCGGCCGCTGGCGGCCGCGCTGGTGGCGCGGGCGCGCACGCTCCAGCAGGCGTTCTCGCAGTTCATCTTTGCCCAGATCCAGATCTCGACGATCAATACCCTGCTGACGGCGCTTTACCTGCTGCTGGTGCTGCCGCTGTTCGGCGTGCACCTGCCCCTGTCGAAGACACTGGTGGTCATCACCTTCGTGGCCGGCTTGCTGCCGGTGCTGGGCAACCTGATTTCCAATACCGCCATCGTGGTGGCATCCCTGTCGATATCGCTGCCGATCGCGGTGGGTTCGCTGGTGTTCCTGGTGGTGATCCACAAGCTGGAGTATTTCCTGAACGCCCGCATCATCGGCGCCCGCATCCAGGCGGCGGCGTGGGAGCTGCTGGTCGTGATGCTGCTGATGGAGACGCTGTTCGGCATCCCCGGCGTGATCGCAGGGCCGATCTTCTATGCCTACCTGAAGCGGGAACTGGCCGGAGCCGGCCTGATATGACCTCGGCGCCATGGCGGGCCGTGGTCGGACCAATTGCCAATTGCGCGCATTCAGCTCCCGTCCTGCCCGACCCGGCTGCGCACGAAGTCGATATGCGTCTGCATGGCAGTGCGCGCTTCTTCCGGCCGGCGCGCGCAGATCGCATCACATAGCGTGCGGTGCTGCAGCAATAACAGTTCCGAGGCGCTGTCGTCCTGCTCGCGCAGTCCGGTGCCGTTGATGGTGATGTGTTCGCGCAGCATGCCGATCACGCTGGTATGCAAGTGCAGGAACATGGTGTTGTGCGAGGCCAGCGCGATGGCGTCATGCAGGCGCGCATCGGCATCGGCCTCGGCTTCCTTGTCGTCGGCGGCGCGGGCGCGTTCGAGTTCGTCCATCAGGGAACGGATGCGCTCGACATCGGCGGCGTCGGCGCGCAGCGCGGCGAAATAGGCGGTCGCGCCTTCCAGCACGCGGCGGAACTCCAGGATGTCGTCGCGCAGCGCGGGATGGTCGGCCACCAGCTGGCCCCAGGGCGACGCGATGCCGGCGCGCAGCTGGTCGGTGGCATAGACGCCCGCGCCGCGCCGGCTTTGCAGCAGGCCGCGCGCGGCCAGGCGCTGGATCGCTTCGCGCACGGTGTTGCGCGCCACCGCGTACTGCTCCGCCAGCACGCGCTCGGCCGGCAGCCGCGTGCCCGGCGGCCAGGTGCCGTCGAGCAGCGCGGTTTCCATCTGGCGCATGACCGCTTCCACCAGCCCGCGGTTGCGCCCGCTCCTTTGTGCCGCAACCGTCATGCCGTCCGCCCCCGCTCCACAGTCGCCCCGCCGACTGGTCCAACCAATTTGAACTGCCGCTCGGAAGCGGGAATTATGCGCCCAAATGTGCGACGCCAAGCAGCGCAACCCCAGCACATCCGGAGCGAGACATGAAGGATCGTCAGTACCCCAGCGGCCCTGCCCCCACGCAGGCCTACCTCTTTGCCACCTGCCTGGTCGACCTGTTCGTGCCGCAGGCGGGGCTCGACGCCGTGCGGCTGCTCGAGCGCGAAGGCCTCACCGTACATTTTCCGCGTGCGCAGAGCTGCTGTGGCCAGCCGGCCTACAGCAGCGGCAATCCCGACGCCGCGCGAGCGGTCGCCCGCGCGCAGCTGGACCTGTTCAGCCAGCCGTGGCCGGTGGTCGTGCCGTCCGGGTCATGCGCCGGCATGATGCGCCACCACTGGCCGCAATTGTTCGCCGACGATCCCGTGGCAGGCCCGAAGGCGCGCGCGCTGGCCGAGCGGATCTACGAGCTGGGCGAATTCCTGCTGCACGTGCTCCATGTCGATTTCCACGACGCCATGCCGCCGGGCCAGGCGCCCGAGCGGATCGTGCTGCATACCTCCTGCGGCGCGCGCCGCGAAATGGGTACGCGCCAGCATGGCGTGGCGCTGGTCGACGCATTGCCGGGCGTGACCCGCGTCGAGCATCAGCGCGAGTCGGAATGCTGCGGCTTCGGCGGCACGTTCTCACTCAAGCATCCCGATATCTCCGGCGCGATGGTGCGCGACAAGGTTGCGTCCGCCTGCGCCACCGGCTGCGGGCGGCTGGTGTCGGCCGACTGCGGCTGCCTGCTCAATATCGGCCACACCGCCGCGCATGACGGCGCGCCGCTGCAGGTCGAGCACCTGGCCAGCTTCCTGTGGCGCCGTACCGGAGGTGCCGCATGAGCACGCCCGGCGCCCGCGAACGCATGCTCGGCCGGCTGCGCGCCGCCGCCCCTGCGCCCGCCTCTTCCACCGCTGAACTGGATCGCCGCATCGATGGCCATTTCGAGGCACGCCGGCACGATGCCCCGAGCGTCGACGAGTTGGTCGATGCAATGCGCACCGCACTGGAAGCCTCGCACGCGGAAGTCTGGTGCGCCGATGAACAAGCATGGCCGGCATTGCTGGCCACGGCGCTGGCCCAGGCCGGCGTCCGGCGCTTGCTGCTCGATCCCGCGAGCCGCGCCGGCGCGGCGCTGGCTGCCGCGCTGCCGCCGCAGGTCAAGGCCATCGGCTATGAGCGCCCCATCGAAGCCTGGAAAGCGGAGCTGTTCGACACCGTCGACGCCGGCTTTACCGTGGCGCGCTCGGGCATTGCCGCCACCGGCACGCTGATCGTTGCGCCGGATGCCGGTTCGCCGCGCACGGTATCGCTGGTGCCGCCGCTGCACGTGGCGCTGGTGCGCGCATCGACGCTGCACCAGGACCTGCACATGGCCGCGCGCGCCGAACGCTGGCGCGACGGCATGCCGACCAACCTGGTAATGATCTCGGGCCCGTCCAAGACCTCCGATATCCAGCAGACGCTGGCCTACGGTGCGCACGGACCGCGCCGGCTGTGGGTCGTCATCGTGGGGGACATCGACAAGCTGGACATCGACAAGCTGGACATCGACAACAAGGAGGCCGTGCAATGAGCCAGAGCACGCTGCATTTCGTCGCGCCGCAAGACTTCAAGGCGCGCGCGCGCGAGGCGCTGGACGATCCCAAACTGCGCCAGAGCTTTCGCGGCGCGATGGACTTCCTGCAGGGCAAGCGGCAGGCGCAGTTTCCCGACGCCGATGAACTGGAGCGGCTGCGCGATCTGGGCGAAGCGGTACGCCAGCATGCGCTCGCCAACCTGCCGGACCTGCTGGTGCAGCTGGAGGAGAAGCTCGGCGCCGCCGGTGTGCAGGTCCACTGGGCCGAGACCGCCGACGAGGCCAACCGCATCATCCACGGCATCGCGGCAGCAAGGCAGGCCAGGCGCGTGATCAAGGGCAAGTCGATGGCCAGCGAGGAGATCGAGCTGAACCATTACCTGGCCGAGCGCGGCGTGGACTGCATCGAGTCGGACATGGGCGAGTACATCGTCCAGCTGGCGGGCGAGAAGCCGTCGCATATCGTGATGCCGGCGATCCACAAGACCAAGGGCGACATCGCCGCGCTGTTCGAGCGGCATATTCCCGACACGCCCTATACCGAGGACGTCGACGCGCTGATCCAGACCGGCCGCCGCGCGCTGCGGCAGGCGTTCGTCGGCGCCGATATCGGCCTGTCCGGCGTCAACTTCGCCGCGGCGGACACCGGCACCCTGTGGCTGGTCGAAAACGAGGGCAACGGCCGGCTTTCCACCACGGTCCCCGATGTGCATATCGCCATCATGGGCATGGAAAAGGTGGTGGCGAAGCTCGAGCACATCGTGCCGCTGTCGAGCCTGCTGACGCGCTCGGCCACCGGGCAGGCGATCACCACGTATTTCAACCTCATCTCCGGCCCGCGCCGCGACGGCGAGCGCGACGGGCCGCACGAGGTGCACCTGGTACTGCTCGACAACGGCCGCACGCAGGCCTATGCCGACGCGCAGCTGCGCGCCACGCTGCAGTGCATCCGGTGCGGCGCATGCATGAACCACTGCCCGGTCTATACGCGCATCGGCGGCCATGCCTATGGCACGACCTATCCCGGTCCGATCGGCAAGATCATCTCGCCCCATTTGCTGGGACTCGAAGCCACTGCGGACCTGCCCACCGCATCGAGCCTGTGCGGCGCCTGCGGCGAGGTCTGCCCGGTGCGCATCCCGATCCCGCAATTGCTGGTGCGCCTGCGTACCGAGGCCAACCGCGATCCGGAGGAACGGGTGGCCAATCCGCTGCGCGGGCAAGGCGCGAAGTACAGCAAGGGCGAGCACCTGGTGTGGCGCTTCTGGAGCGGGGCGTATTCGCACCCGGCCACTTACCGGATGTTCCGCTGGGCGGCCACGCGGCTGCGTGCGCTGGCGCCGTCGAAGCAGATGGGATGGACGCAGCATCGCACGCCGCTGAAGCCGGCGGCGAAGAGCCTGGCGGATCTGCTCAAGGAGAAGGGGCAGCCGGAGTAGGCGCTGCCCTGACCTTGCCAGCTGTCGATTGTGTGCTCCCTCTCCCGCTTGCGGGAGAGGGTTGGGGTGAGGGCGGGTGCATCCACGGAGTTTGGCGCCGTTGCATAGCGAGCGCCTGCCCTCACCCCCTGCCCCTCTCCCGCAAGCGGGAGAGGGGAGCAAACCAGCGAGCATGCCAAGGCTCGCCGCGTTCACCAGAACTACAAAGGTTTTCCCGAAACATCACTGAAGCAGGAGACTAACCGTGCAACCCTGGACCCAACTCTATACGCCGCTAGGCAGCCTGTGGCTGTCGGCGCTGGCGGCGGCCATTCCCATCCTGTTCTTCTTCATCGCGCTGGCCGTGTGGCGCATGAAGGGTCATGTCGCCGCCGCGGTCACGCTGCTGCTGGCGCTCGGCGTGGCGATCTTCGCCTACGGCATGCCGGTGCAGCAGGCGCTGGCCGCGGCCGGCTTCGGCTTTGCCTACGGGCTGTGGCCGATCGCATGGATCATCGTGACCGCGGTGTTCCTCTACAAGATCGTGGTCAAGACCGGCCAGTTCGACATCATCCGCGCCTCGGTGCTGGCGATCACCGACGACCAGCGCCTGCAGATGCTGCTGATCGGCTTTGCCTTCGGCGCTTTCCTGGAAGGCGCGGCAGGCTTCGGCGCGCCGGTGGCGATCACCGCCGCGCTGCTGGTCGGCCTGGGCTTCAATCCGCTGTATGCCGCCGGGCTGTGCCTGATCGCCAATACCGCGCCGGTGGCGTTTGGCGCGATGGGTATTCCCATCATCGTGGCCGGACAGGTCACGGGCATCGATCCCTTCCTGATCGGCGCCATGGCCGGCCGCCAGCTGCCGCTGCTGTCGCTGCTGGTGCCTTTCTGGCTGGTGTTCATGATGGACGGCGCCAAGGGCGTGCGCGAGACCTGGCCGGCGGCGCTGGTGTGCGGCGGCAGCTTTGCCGTGACGCAGTACTTCACTTCCAACCATATCGGGCCGGAACTGCCGGATATCACCTCGGCGCTGGTCAGCCTGGTGTCGCTGGCGGCGTTCCTGAAGGTGTGGCAGCCGCGCAGTGCATCGCAACGCGCGGGCGGTACGGTTAGCGGCGGCACCGTGGCGCTGGGCGGCTTCGGCGGCGGTTTTGGCGCCGCCCCGGTAAGCCGCAAGGCATCGCCCTACACGCTGGCGCAGACACTGCGCGCCTGGGCACCGTTCGGCATCCTGACGGCGATCGTCACGGTATGGAGCCTGCAGCCGTTCAAGGCGCTGTTCGCCGCCAACGGCGCGCTGGCGGGCACGGTGCTGAAGTTCAAGGTGCCGGGGCTGGACCAGATGGTGATCAAGGCCGCGCCGATCGTGGCCACGCCCAAGGCCTATGACGCCGTGCTGAAGCTGGACCTGCTGTCCGCCGTGGGCACCGCGATCCTGCTGACCGCGCTGATCTCGGCCGTGCTGCTGCGCATGAAGCCGCGCGACCTGGTTGTTACCTTCGGCGAGACGCTGGTGGAACTGGCGCGCCCGGTGCTGTCGATCGGGCTGGTGCTGGCCTTTGCCTTCGTCGCGAACTACTCCGGCATGTCCTCGACGCTGGCACTGCTGCTGGCCGGCACCGGGGCCGCGTTCCCGTTCTTCTCGCCGTTCCTCGGCTGGCTGGGCGTGTTCCTGACCGGATCGGATACGTCGTCCAACGCGCTGTTCTGCGCGCTGCAGAACACCACCGCGCACCAGATCGGCGTGTCCGACACCCTGATGGTGGCGGCCAACACCACTGGCGGCGTGACCGCCAAGATGATCTCGCCGCAATCGATCGCGGTGGCGTGCGCGGCGACGGGGCTGGTGGGCAAGGAGTCGGAGCTGTTCCGGTTTACCGTCAAGCACAGCTTGTTGTTTGCGGTGATCATCGGGGTGATCACGATGGTGCAGGCTTACTGGCTGCCGGGGATGATTCCTGGCTGAGTTGGCATCTGCCTGGGTGGGCGGTTCTGCGAGCGCCCGCCCTCTCCCCCAACCCCTCTCCCGCAAGCGGGAGAGGGGCGCCAGCAATCGGCAGCGCTCAGGCTGCGCCGACGTTGCGCGGCAGGAATTCCTCTCCCTCGGTCAACGGCGCATGCCGGTACGTCGCCGGCGTGCGGCTCAGCTTGACCGGCGCGCCCAGCCCCTGGTAGCCGCCTTCCATTTCCACCACCATCTCGCGATGCAACGTGTGCGGATGCTGCAGGGCATCGGCCACCGACAGCACCGGTGCGCACGGCACGCCCGCGGCAACCAGCGTGTCGGCCAGCGTCTTGCCATCGTGCTTG
Organism: Cupriavidus oxalaticus; assembly: GCF_016894385.1. NCBI lineage: Bacteria > Pseudomonadati > Pseudomonadota > Betaproteobacteria > Burkholderiales > Burkholderiaceae > Cupriavidus > Cupriavidus oxalaticus. The sequence continues at coordinate 74,844 of NZ_CP069811.1, read as the reverse complement.
CGCAGGTGCGCCTCCAGCTCGGCCTTCAGCGCCACGCGGTTCACCGACCGCGCGCCGGCGGTGGCATAGCGTTCGTCTTCTGCCAGTGCCGGCACCTCCAGGTGTTCGCACAGGATGCGGAACTGCCGGTCATTGCCGACCGCGAGAAAGATCGGGTCGGTGGCAGTGGCCACGGTATCGTACGGGTAGATGTTCGGATGCGCGTTACCGGTACGCTGCGGGGTCTTGCCGCTCATGAACCAGTTGGCCGCATGCGGATGCAGCAGCGACAGGCCGGAGTCATACAGCGCCGCCTCGACAAACTGCCCGCGCCCGCTGCGCGCGCGTTCCTGCAGCGCCAGCAACACGCCGATCGCGGCATTGAGCCCGGTGACCATGTCGACCACCGGCAAACCCACGCGCAGCGCGTCGCCATCGGCTTCGCCGTTGATGCTCATGATGCCGGACATGGCCTGGATCGCCGCATCGTAACCGGGCAGGCCACCGAGCGGGCCATCCGCGCCGAAGCCCGACACGCGGCAATGCACCAGCCCCGGGAAGCGCTCCGACAGTATGTCATAGCCCAAGCCCCATTTCTCCATCGTGCCGGTCTTGAAGTTCTCGACCAGCACGTCGGCCTCGGCCAGCAGCGCCAGCAGGACTTCGCGCCCGCCTGCCGTGGTCAGGTCCAGCCGCATCACCCGCTTGTTACGGTTCAGGCCAAAGTAGTAGGACGCCACGCCGTCCTTGAACGGCGGCCCCCAGGTACGGGTGTCGTCGCCTTGCGGCGGTTCGATCTTGAGCACGTCGGCACCGTGGTCGCCGAGGATCTGGCCGCAGTACGGGCCGCCCAGGATGCGCGACAGGTCGACCACGCGGATGCCGGCGAGCGCGCCGGGGCTGGATTGCGTCATGGCGGTCTCCTTGCTGCTCAGTCGAGTTGGGCGCCGGATTTCTGCACCACGGCGCGCCACTTGCTGACTTCGGCCTTGACGAAGCCGCCGAGCTGCTCGGGCGTGGTCGACGGCGCGAACTCCAGGCCCTGCGCCAGCAAGGTCTTGCGCACCTCCGGCTGCTTGAGGGCATCGGCGAAGGCGCGGTTGAGCTTGCCGATCACTTCCGGCGGCGTGCCGGCGGGTGCGACCACGCCGAAGAACACCGATACGTCGAAGCCGGGCACGCCCTGCTCGGCCACCGTCGGCACGTCGGGCAGCGCCTGCGAGCGCGCCTTGGTGGTCACGCCCAGCGGACGCACCTTGCCGCTCTTGATGAAGGGCATCGCCGTCAGCACGTCGGTGAAGGTCATGCTCACCTGGCCACCCAGCAGGTCGTTCAGCGCCGGGCCGGTGCCCTTGTAGGGGATGTGCTGGAAGTCGGTGCCGGTGACGTTGTTGAACAGCACGCCGGCCAGGTGCGACGACGCGCCATTGCCGGACGAGGCATAGGTCAGCTTGCCCGGATGCGCCTTGCCATAGGCGATCAGCTCGCTGACGTTCCTGGCCGGCACCGACGGGTTGACCACCAGCACGTTGGGCAGCTGGCCGATCTGGATCACGGGCGCAAAGCTCTTGATCGGGTCGTAGTTGATCTTGCGGTACAGGCTGACATTGATCGCCAGCGGCGCCGAGGTGCCGAACATCAGCGTGTAGCCGTCGGGCTCGGCGCGCGCCACGGCTTCCGCGCCGATGTTGCCGCCGGCGCCGGCGCGGTTTTCCACCACCACCGGCTGGCCCAGGCTGCTCTTGAGCGCGGCCGCGAGCGTGCGCGCCATGGCATCCGTGGGGCCGCCGGGCGGATAGGTGACCACCATCATGATCGGCTTGGTCGGAAATTCCTTCTGGGCGAAGGCGGGGGCAATGCAAAGGGAGCAGGCGGCGATGGCCGCTACGCGGTGCCAGAGTTTCATGGCGTTGTCTCCTGGTGTAGGACGTCTCCCGCGGGGTAAACGGGATGGTTGGGGCGTCTTGGGTTGGGGGTGCTCCCTCTCCCGCTTGCGGGAGAGGGTTGGGGTGAGGGCGGGAGCATCAACGAAGCGAGGCGTCTCGGTATGCCACCGCCTGCCCTCACCCCCGGCCCCTCTCCCGCTGGCGGGAGAGGGGAGCAAACAATCGGGATGGATACGGCGTCAGAACACGTTCACGTCGGCGACCGCGCCTGCTGCGCGCACCACGCCGTCAGCAGGGGGCGCCACCGTTTCGGCCAGCCATTCCGGCTCGGTGCTTGCCGCCAGCGGATCCTGCGGCAGCACGCGGTGGCGCAGCACCAGTTGCGCCAGGCGCATGCGGCGCACCGAGCCGATGCGGCCGGCTTCCCACGCCATCGCCGTGGCAGTGGTGACGTGGTACAGCGCCGAAGCCGCCTGGCGCGCCAGCAGGTCGCCGTCGGCGCCGGCTTCGGCGGCGTGCGCGGCCAGCTTCGCGGCGGCGGCGATGGCGCCTTCGAACGTGGCCCGCGCGCCGGCATGCATCGGCGTATCGGCCAGCAGCCCGGCCAGGTGTGCCTGCAGCACCGGCAGCGCGCCTTCGCGGCGGATCGCGCGCAGCACGTCGAGCGCGACGATATTGCTGGTGCCTTCCCAGATCGAGCCGAGGTGGGCGTCGCGCACCAGGCGCGGGTCGCTCCATTCCTCGATATAGCCGCAGCCGCCGCGGATCTCCATGGCGTCGCCGGTGACCTTGCGCGCGTCGCGGCAGGCGCGGAACTTGATCAGCGGGGTCAGGATGCGCATCAGCGGATAGGCGTCGGCCTCGCCGGCATCGGCGCGGCGCAGCGCCTCGGCGGTCTGGAACACCATGGTGCGCGCCTGCTCGGTGGGCAGCGTCAGCTTGAGCAGCTGGCGGCGCATCAGCGGCATGTCCTCCAGGCGCTTGCCGAAGGCGCGGCGCTCATGCGCAATGAACAGGCCCTCGGTCAGCGCGCGGCGCATCAGGCCGGCGGCGCGCACGCCGTTGGACAGGCGCGAGTTGTTGATCATGTCGGCCATCTGCACGAAGCCGCGGCCCGGTTCGCCGACGAGATAAGCCTGCGCACCTTCCAGCCGGATCTCGCCGCTGGCCATCGAGCGCGTGCCGAGCTTGTCCTTGAGCCGGATGATGCGGTAGTGGTTGTCGCTGCCGTCGGCCAGCTTGCGCGGCAGCAGGAACAGCGACACGCCCTTGTGGCCGGGGACGGCGTTGCCGGCCTCGTCTTCCACGCGCGCCAGCACCATCGCCAGCGCGGCATCGGGGTTGGAGCAGAACCACTTGTCGCCGTGCAGGCGCCAGCCGCCCTCGGCACCGGCATCGCGCACCGCGCGCGTGGCGGTGGCGGCCACGTCGGAGCCGGCGCCCTGCTCGGTCATGAACATCGCGCCCTGGTACAGGTCTTCGAACACCTGCGTGGTCAGGTTGGGCAGGAATTTTTCGACCAGTGCCGGATCGCCGAACTTGCGCAGCGTGCGCGTCAGCGAGTCGGTCATCGACAGCGGGCAACACAGGCCGAACTCGGCTTGCACGAACAGATAGGTAAGCGCGTACTTCGCCGCCGGCGGCATGGGCTTGTCCCAGCCGAGCACGCCGCCGCGGTGCGAGGCGGCGGCCAGCCCGAATTCGGCGAAGGCCACGCGCTCCATTTCCACATAGGCGGGATGCTTGTCGATGCGCTGCGCGTCGACGCCGCTGCGGGTGCGGTAGCTCAGCGTCGGGGGGTTCTGGTCAGCCACGGCGGCCAGTTCGTCGAGCACGCCGCCAGCCAGCGCGCCCATGCGCTCGAGGTGCGGCAGCAGGTGGTTGAACAGGTCCGCCGGCAGGTAGAGCGGCAGCAGTGCACGCAACTCGGGATCGGCGGCGAGCAGGCTGCCGCCCTGGCGGTCGGGTACCGGATGAGCGGCGGCGGGGCTGTCGGGCTGGACGTGAGGTGCGGTATCGCGCACGGCGCTGGTCGGCATGTGTGGTCTCCTTGGCGGGTGGACCGGCGTGGCTGACGAACACGCTGCGGCCCTTTGATCTGCATTATTCAAACCCTAAGGATTTGCGTCTAATTCTAAAATTGGCTCGATCCATATAATTTTTGTATCGCCATGGAATTCCGTCACCTGCGCTATTTCCTTGTGCTGGCCGAGGAACTGCACTTCGGCCGGGCTGCGCGCCGGCTCGCCATTTCGCAGCCGCCGCTGTCGCTGAACATCCAGCAGCTCGAAGCCTCGGTCGGCGCCCGGCTGTTCGACCGCGACAGCCGCGGCGTGCGCCTGACCGCGGCCGGACGCGCCTTTCGCGAATCGGCCACGGCATTGCTGGCGCAGGCCGAGGCGGCGCGGCAGCTGGCGCGCGAGATCGAAGCGGGCGCCATCGGCCGGCTGCGGGTGGGCTTTGTCGGCTCGATGCTGTATCGCGGCCTGCCACAGACCCTGCGGGGCTTCGAGGCGGCTTACCCTGGCATCCAGGTGGCGCTGACCGAACTGAACTCGCAGGAGCAGATCGATGCGCTGCTGCACGACGAGCTCGACGCGGCCTTTATCCACACCGGCCGCGTGCCCGACTCGCTGCAGGCAACGCGCGTGCACGCCGAACCGTTCGTCTGCTGCCTGCCGGCGGACCACCCCCTCGCGGCGCAGCCGGAGCTGGCGCTGGCGGACCTGCGCGGCGAGGCCTTCGTGCTGTTCTCGCGCAAGGCGTCGCCGGATTACTACAGCCGTATCTTCGATATGTGCGCGGCCCAGGGCTTTTACCCGCAGATCCGGCACGAAGTGCGCCACTGGCTCTCGGTGGTGTCGCTGGTCTCGCAGGGCATGGGCGTGGCCGTGGTACCGGCGGCGTTGGCGCGCTCGGGCATGGCAGGCGCGGCGTTCCGGCCGCTGGCGGGCACGGCGGTGCGCTCCGAAGTCTATTGCGTGTGGAAGACGGCACCCGACCATCCCGCCCGCGACAACTTTGTGGCGATGGTGGCCGCGCAGGCGGCGTCGAAAAAGGCGGTTCGACAAGAAAAAGCCACCGGCACCGTGGCCGATGGCTTGTGAAGTACGCGTGGAACGGGGTGTTCAGCGTGCTTGCAGCTTAACTCCGCAGGCTTGCGGCATCCAATAACGCAAATGCAGTAATTGCATGCTGCTGCATGAAACCTGTTGCATTAGGTTTTGGAAAGCCGAACTCCAAATGCCGGCGGCAACCATGTACGAATGCCGCCGGCATATGTGTGCCGCCGCGCTGACATGCGGCCGCCAGCCCCTAATCTTGTCCCTTCGGGGCACGCGCCTTCAACGGTTATGATTCGCCTCCTGCCGCGCTGGCGCGGCGGCTGGCGTGCCCGCCACTTGTAGGGCATCGTCATGCCCTATTTGCGATACAATGAAAACGATTTTCATTTACGTACCCGGCGAGGTCATGCCGGCCGCACCACGGCCGCGTTGGACGACCACGCCAACGGACTGGAAGCATGATGCGGTTGTCTGAACTTCCACGGCGCACCCCCGCCGTAGTGCAATCGGTGGACGATGCCACGCCCGGCGACCCGGTTGCGCGCCGCCTGCGAGAGCTTGGCTTTGTCCCTGGCGAGATCGTCCAGATCATCGCCTATGGGCCTTTCGGCAGGGATCCGCTGGTCGCGCAGGTCGGCTTTACGCGCTTTGCGCTGCGCCGCGTGGAAGCGGCGCGCATCGGGGTCGAGCTTGCCTGCGCCTCGCTGAGCAGCATCGCGCCCGCCGAGACGGGCGAACAGCCCGGCGCCAAGGCGTCCACACCGAACGAGCGGACCAAGCGGTGCGCCTGAGCCCTTCCGGAATATGTCTGCAGCAGCCTCCCCGAATCCTGCCCTGCGCGTCGCGCTGGTCGGCAACCCCAATTGCGGCAAGACCGCACTGTTCAACCGACTGACCGGCAGCCGGCAGAAGGTGGCCAACTACGCCGGCGTGACCGTCGAGCGCAAGGAAGGCCATTTCGTCTCGCCGGCCGGACGCCAGGTGCGCATCCTGGACCTGCCGGGCGCCTACAGCCTGCATGCGGCCAGCCTCGATGAAGCCATCACGCGCGACGTCTGCATGGGCGTGCGCGCCGGCGAGCAACGTCCCGACCTGCTGGTGTCGGTGGTGGACGCAACCAACCTGCGCCTGCACCTGCGCTTTGTGCTGGAGTTGCGCCGGCTGGGCCTGCCGATGGTGGTGGTGCTCAACATGAGCGACGCCGCCGCGCGCCGCGGCATCCGGATCGACCGTGACAAGCTGGCGGCCGCGCTGGGCGTGCCCGTGGTCAGCACCGTGGCGGTCAAGCGCGACGGCGCGGCCGCGCTGCTGGCGCTGCTCGACGGCGCCCTGCCTGCCGCGCCGCCGTCCACGCCCGAGCCGGCCAGCGATGTTGACGTGCACACTGAAGTCAACCGCCTGCTGGCTGCGGCGGTCAGCATGCCGGCGCGCACCGCCGCGCTGGACGACCGGCTCGACCGCATCGTGCTGCACCCGGTGTTCGGCTTGCTGCTGCTGGCGGTGCTGCTGTTCCTGATGTTCCAGGCGGTGTTCTCCTGGGCCGAGCCGCTGATGGACGGCATCGAGGGCGGCGTGCACTGGGCCGGCGAACTGCTCGGCACGCATATGCCCGACGGCCTGCTCAAAAGCCTGCTGGTCGACGGCCTGATCGCGGGCCTGGGCAGCGTGGTGGTGTTTTTGCCGCAGATCCTGATCCTGTTCCTGTTCATCCTCACGCTGGAAGAATCGGGCTACCTGCCGCGCGCGGCATTCCTGCTGGACCGGCTGATGATGGGCGCGGGGCTGTCCGGCCGTTCGTTCATCCCGCTGCTGTCGAGCTTTGCCTGCGCGATCCCCGGCATCATGGCCACGCGCACCATCCAGGACCCGCGCGACCGCCTTACCACCATCCTGGTGGCGCCGCTGATGACCTGTTCGGCACGGCTGCCGGTGTATGCGCTGCTGATCGGCGCCTTCATCCCCGAACGCACGGTGATGGGACTGTTCAACCTGCAGGGGCTGGTGCTGTTCGTGCTGTATGTGGCCGGCATCGTCAGCGCGCTGGCGGTGGCCTATGCGCTCAAGTTCTTCCGCCGCGACCGCACCGACCATCCGCTGCTGATGGAGCTGCCGTCGTACCGCATCCCCAACGTGCGCGACGTGGCCATCGGCCTGTGGGAGCGTGCCCGCATCTTCCTGTCGCGCGTGGGCAAGGTGATCCTGGCGCTGACCGTGCTGCTGTGGTTCCTGTCGACCTTTCCGGCGCCGCCGGAAGGCGCGACCGCGCCGGCCATCGACTACAGCTTTGCCGGCATGATCGGCCACGCGCTGCAGAAGGTGTTCGCGCCGGTGGGCTTCAACTGGCAGATCTGCATCGCGCTGGTGCCGGGCCTGGCCGCGCGCGAGGTGGCAGTGGGCGCGCTGGCGACCGTGTACGCGCTGTCTGGCAGTGAAGACGCCATGGCCGCGCAGCTGGCGCCGATGATCGCCGCGCAGTGGTCGCTGGCCACCGCGCTGGCGCTGCTGGCGTGGTTCGTGTTCGCGCCGCAGTGCATCTCCACGCTGGCGGTGATCCGCCGCGAGACCAACTCGTGGAAGGTCATGGCCGCCTCGGTCGTGTACCTGACCGGGCTGGCCTACCTGGCCGCGTTTGTCACGTATCGCGTCGCGCTGCTGTTCAGCTGACGCCATCGCCGCCATGACGCTCTACCACGCCATCGAAACGCTGCTGGTCCCGCTGATCGTGCTGGCGTGCACGGTTTCGGTGGTGGCGCGCTATGCGCCGCGCACGCGCGAGCGCGTCAAGGCCGCGCTTGCGGCGCGCCTGGGCGGCGGCGCAGCGCGCGGCTGGCGCGGCCGGCTGGTGCGCTGGCTGGCGCCACAGGCCGCCTCCGGCTGCGCCAGCGGCTGCGACGACGGCGGCTGCAACACCTGCGGATCCAACACCGCCAACGCCACTGACGCGCAGGAAAGGCCTGCAGAACAGGTCGTGCGCTTCGTGCGCAAGCGCTGAACGGCGCGTCTTTCCCCTTCTTTTCCCTCCATTCATCCTGCGGGGCTCGTTTTTTCCTTTACGCAGAAATGGGTACGGTCCACGGCTTGCGCGGAACGCGCTGGCGGCGGTTTGCGCGCACGCGTGCCGAGTCCCTGAGCGGGCTGGCGAGCGGGCGTCGCAGGCCGTGCAGGCCTGTTGCGTGGCGCGCAGAAATGGGTACGCTTTGCGTGCGAGGCATGGCTGGCGTGGGCTGCGGTGCCAGTAAAGCGCGCGGTTGCTGGAGCTGTTTGGCGGGCTCTGCTGCGGACGGACGCTGCTTGTCGTTGTCGCGCAGAAATGGGTACGCCTTGGGAGCGAGGTCGTTGCTCCCGGAACCGCTGAGGCTTGCCCCCAACGCAAAACGCCCTCCGGGATCGGAGGGCGTTTCACTTGCGCGCGGGAACGTTGCTGCTTACTTGACGGTACCGACGAAGACCAGCTGCAGCGGCGTGTTGTCGGCGATCGCCGTGCAGGTCGCGGTGATGGTGAAGTCGCCAGCGGCCGTGCCGGTGGCGCGCACCTGGTTCGGCAATGCAAACAGGCTAGGCGTCAGCGACACGGGCCCGGTGCTGTCCCATGCCCAGTCCTTGCACTCGGTGTACTGTGCATCATCGCCCAGATGCTTCATGCGCGCGGTCACCTCGATCGGCAGCGCTTGCAGCAATGTCAGCGGTTGCTGGATATCGCCGACCAGCGCCCAGGTAGGATTCTCCGTCACGGCCAGGTTGGCCGCCGAACTCACGCCCAGCCTGGTGCTCACGGCGGTCACCGTCAGCGTGCTCTGGACCGGGCCGGTGCCCTTGGCCAGGCTGGTGCTGACCGTGGCGTCGTGCGTACCCGCAGCTTCCGAAGCCGACAGCGTCGGCGAGGTGGCGGTGTAGGTCCAGGTGCCATCGAAGTCGGCCGTGACATCCTGGCCGTCGTTGCGCAGCACGCGCGAGGTGAAGTTCGCCGGGCGCGTGCTGAACACCTGCAACGCATCCACCGGCTGGCCGTTGCTCGTGGTCACCACGCGATAGGTAGCCGAGCCGTTCTTCGCGACCGTCACCACGATGACGCCGCCGATCGCGTGGCCATCCGGCGCCGTGACCGACACCGACACGTCGGCCGTCACCGCCGTGGTGGCCGAGCTGTTGCTCGCCTTCAGCGTGGCGCTGTTCTGGCTGGCCGTGACCTGGACCGCGGTGGCGCTGCTCGCCCAAGCCCAGTTGTTGACGCTGGCCGAGACGTCATTGCCATTGCTGTCGATCAGCGACACCTTGACCGGCAGCTCCTGGCCGTCGCTCATCGACAGGCTGGTATTGGGGATCGACAGGCTGTAGCTGACCGCGGAAGCCGGCACCACGGTAATGGTGGCGGTCTGCGCAGGCAGCGTGGTAGTGGTGTTGTCCGCGTTCCTGACGGTCGCGACCACCTGCACGCTGGTGGTACCGGTGGCGACGCCACGGACCACCGCATTGGCCGGCGTGGCTGCGACCGGTTCGATCGTGGCGACGCCAGTGTCGACGCTGCTCCAGGTAAACACCGTATTGCCGCTGACATCGACGCCGTTGCTGTCCACCGCCAGCGCGCTGATGGTGAGCGAACGGCCCACGCCTACCTCGCCCGAGGTCGTGCTCATCTTGACGCTGAAGGTCAGCGGCGTGGTCGCGGCAGGCGTGGCGGGCGAGCTCGAGCCACCGCCACCACCGCCGCAAGCGGCCAGCAAGAATGTCATGGCAGTGCCTGCCAACCAGGTTGCCCACGTTCTCAGTCTCATGATGTTCCCCCGTGTGTTTTTTCCCGCGCTACCAGCCTAGGCGCAACGGTGCCAGCGCAATACCGGCCAGATGACTGAGGGATAACGTACGGAACTGCGCATGACTCATTCTTTCAGCGCACACGCGACCGTCCTTTGGTCGAGGCGGACCGGCGTGACACAGCCGTTTGGCTTGCCATGTGGAAGTGGGGATGGGCGATTCGCCGACGGGCTTCGGCGCGGGCGTCGATGCGATGCCTGGTCACGGCGTCCCTGCGCGGTGGTCTCGGGCGTGAACCGGCACCTGCAGGCAGGCTTTGGCGCGGCACGGCGCCGGCCGGCAGACGACGCCGCCGCGGCCTGATGCGGCGCTCGCCGCGGCCTGATGCGGCGCTCGCCGCGGCCTGATGCGGCGCTCGCCGCGAGGGGATCCGAAGAAAACCGGTGTGCCCCGCCCCCACGGGGCACACCCGGAAAGACGCCCTTGCGGACGCCCACGACATGCCCGGTGCCACGGCGCCCGCCTTCGCGTGGAAGCTTGCGGGCGCTGATCTCCTGCACAGCGTAAGGGCTGGCACGCCGGCGCGCCACGAATGATTCCGCATGTGGTTATTCACGGAGGATTGGCACCGCAACCCCGTTGTCGCGCGATCGCGACGCCCCGCGTGTGGCGGCGGCACGACTTGTTTTGGGTCAAGGTCGGCACGGACCCGCTCGGCCAAACTGGCCGCGGCCTCTCCGCCAGACCAAGACAAAACATCATGAACAAGCTCTCTCTCCGTACCCGGTTCACCTGCTCCGCCATCGCCGCCTGCGCCATGCTCGGCGCCTTTGCCACGCCCGCCCTGGCCGCCGACGACGGCCAGGGCAACTGGATGGTGCGCCTGCGCGGCACCTATCTCGACATGAGCAAAAGCTCCGATCCCGTAGGCGGTGTGGGCGCCTCGAACCGCATCACGGTCAACAACAAGTGGATCCCCGAGCTCGACGTCACCTATTTCTTCACCCCGCACTTCGCCGCGGAGCTGGTGCTGACCGTGCCGCAGAAGCAGAACGTCTATCTCGACGGCAACAAGATCGGCACCTTCAAGCACCTGCCGCCGACGCTGCTGTTCCAGTACCACCTGATTCCGAACGGCACGTTCCGCCCGTATATCGGCGCCGGCCTGAACTTCACCCGCATCTACGGCGAGAACATTGCCAATGACACGCTGCAGCTCGACAGCTGGAGCGTGGGCCCGGCGCTGCAGATCGGCATGGACTACAAGCTGACCAGGAACTGGTTCCTGAACGCCGATATCAAGAAGATGTGGCTGCAGAGCGACGTCAAGGCCGGCAACGTCAAGGTGTCGCACGTCAGCCTGGACCCGTGGGTGTTCAGCATGGGCGTGGGGTATCGCTTCTGAGCCTGACGGCTCGCCATGCAAGAAGGCCGGCGCCATCGGGCGCCGGCCTTCTTCTTTGACGAGACAGGGCCGTTGCGGCCTAGCGGAACGCCGGCTCGTCGAAGCTGCGCAGCTTGCGCGAATGCAGCTGCTCGACGCCGTTCTCGCGCAGGATGCGAATCGCCTCCAGGCCGATGGTCATATGCTGGCTGACGCGCTGCCGGTAGAACGCATTGGCCATGCCGCGCAGCTTGAGCTCGCCGTGCAGCGGCTTGTCCGAGACGCACAGCAGCGTGCCGTAGGGCACGCGCAGCCGGAAGCCGTTGGCGGCCACCGCGGCGCTCTCCATGTCGATGGCAATGGCGCGCGACTGGTTGAAGCGCGCGTACAGCGACTTGGACTTCAGCTCCCAGTTGCGGTCGTCGGTGGAGACCACGGTGCCGGTGCGCATGCGCGTCTTCATTTCATTGCCGGACAGGCCGGTGACGCGCGCCACGGCTTCCTGCAGCGCCACCTGGATTTCGGCGATCGGCGGCACCGGCACCCAGGGCGGCAGGTCGTGGTCGAGCACGTGGTCGTCGCGCACGTAGGCGTGCGCCAGCACGTAGTCGCCCAGCTGCTGCGAGCGGCGCAGGCCGCCGCAGTGGCCGACCATCAGCCAGCAATGCGGGCGCAGCACGGCGAGATGGTCGGTCATGGTCTTGGCGTTGGACGGACCCACGCCGATATTGACCAACGTCACGCCCAGCTTGTCCTCGCGCACCAGGTGGTAGGCCGGCATCTGCGGCAGCGCGCGCGGGCGGGTCGCGTCGTCCGGCTCGGCCCCGCCGAGGTCCTGCACCACGTCGCCGGGCTCGACGAAGCGGGTGTAGCCGCCGCCGTCGCTGCTGCCGTCGCTGCTCCCCATCAGCGCACGGCCCAGCGCGACGAACTCATCGACATAGCGCTGGTAGTTGGTGAACAGCACGAAGCGCTGGAAATGCTGCGGCGCCGTGCCGGTGTAGTGGTACAGCCGCTGCAGCGCCAGGTCCACGCGCTCGGCGGGAAACAGCGATAGCGGCCAGGCCTCGCCCGGGATCGGCTCGTAGGTGCCGTTGGCGATGCCGTCGTCGATGCGGCTCAACTCGGGCAGCACGAACGAGGCCTCCAGCTCGCGCGCCTGGGTGTAGCTGATGTCGGTGGTCGAGGCCTCGATCACGAACGGCAGCGGGATCGGGCGCCGGCTCAGGCCCACGACCACCGGAACGCGGTGGTAGCGCATCAGCCGTTCGATCTGGTCGCGGTAGTAGTCCGCCAGCAGGTCGGGGCGGGTCACCGTGGTGCCGTACACGCCGGGGTAGGCCACCGTGCCCCAGGAAGGGCGGCTGTCGGTGACCATGGTCTCGATGTTGACCGAGATCCCCAGGTACGGATAGCAGGCGTGCGCGGCCGAGGGCAGCGGCTTGCCGCTGGCGAATGCATCGAAGCGCGCGCGCACCGCGCCGACCGACGCGTCGTAGATCTCGCGGATGCGCGCCAGCGCCGCATCCGCGTCAGAAAATTCGGCGAGCTGGTCGGCCGGATGGGCTGAGGAGAAGACGGGGGCATTCATGCAGGCCATGATACCCCGCCCGCGCGCTGGCGTGAGTGGCACCCCCACCCAGCCGGAAGCCAAATTGACGCGCCCGCGCCCGCTCGCTACACTCCGCCAATTGTGCGGCGCGGGTTCCCGTGCCGTTCTCGACTCGCGGCGCCCCTGGTGGCAAGGGGCGGCGAGGGGCCGTACATGCTTGACTGGGAGAGCCGCCAATGGAAATCCGTAACCTGTTGCCTGGGGACATCGAGGCAGCCAGACAACTACTGATCGCCAATGGCTGGTCCAACCGGATCGGCGGTCCCGACAAGTTCGCGCGGCTGGTGGCCAATTCCCAGCGCGTGGCGGTGGCGGTGGAAGGCGGCGAGATCGTCGGCTTCGCCCGGGCCCTGTGCGATGACGTCTCCGACGGCTTCCTGTCGATGGTTGCCGTGGCCCCGAGCCACCGCCGGCGCGGCATCGGCCGCGAGCTGGTGCGCTACGTCATGGGCAACGATCCCGATATCACCTGGGTGCTGCGCGCGGCGCGCTCTTCCGAAGCGGCGTTCTTCGGCCAGCTCGGCTTTACGCCGTCGATGGTGGCGATGGAGCGGCGCCGGCCCTGAGTCGACGTGACAGCCGGCCTGATAGCCGGCCTGCTCCGGCCCCCCTCGACTGATCCTCGCGCGCCTCACTGCGCGCCCATCTTGCGGCGGAATTCCTCGGCCGTACCGACCTGCCTGAACAGCGGCCCGCCCGGCGCAAAGCGGTCGGCGCTGGACAGCGGGCCCACCACCACAGGCTCGAAGCCCGCATCGCGCACCAGTTGCGCCGCCACGTCGAGCGCAGCCTTGTCGTCGCCCGCGATCGGCACCGCAACCAGCCCGCCTTGCCGGTGGTGCTCGCTGGCGAACTGCGCCGCCCCCATGAAGTTGAACGCGCGCACCACGCGCGCGCCGCGCAGGTAGCGCGCCGTGGTCAGGCCGATGCCGTCGCGCCTGGTCTCCTCGGCGATCGGGCCGTCGCGGTGGTCAAAGGCGTTGGTGGCGTCGAGCACGATCTTGCCCCGCCACGCCTCGGCGTGGTCGCGGCTCAGCTGCGGCAAGGCGCCATAGGGCGTGGCCAGGAACAGCACGTCGGAGAAGGCGATGGCCTCGGCCACGGTGCCGGCCCGGGCAAGCGTACCCATTTCTGCGACCATCGGCTTCAGGGCTTCGGGGTGGCGCGAGGAGAACAGCACCGGGTGTCCGGCCTTGACCCACAGCCCGCCGATGGTGCCGCCGATCTGGCCGGCGCCGATCACACCGATGGGCTGCGCCGCGGCCTTGCGGCGCGCGCTTTGCGACCGCGCGGGGCGCGGCAGGCTGGCGGCGAGCGCGGCGCAGGCGGCGGCGCCCAGCAACAGGCGCCGTTTGGGATCGAGCGGGGATGCAGGGGTTGCCATGGCGTGCCTCCGGCAAGGGACGGCGGCCCGTGCCGATCCGGCGCGGGCCCATGGCATGACTCTAGGCGAAAAACGCGGCGTGCGCGGCGTGCGCGGCGTGCGCGGCGTGCGCGGCGTGCGCCCAGGCTATCGATCCGCGCGGACCGGGCCGTACTCGGCCGGCACCCAGGTATAGCCGACGGAATCGCGGCGCACACGGCCCAGCCCGGGGAACGGCAGGTGCGCGCCGCCCACCCACAGCTTGCCCTTGGCTGCATCGGCCAGGATGCGCTTGCGCGTGATCACCACGGCGCGGCTGTCGGTATCGAACTCGATCGCCACCTGCGGACGGCGGAACTGCACCGCATGGCTGTGGATGATGTCGCCCCACAGCAGCAGGCTGTCCTTGCCCGACATGAACAGGTAGCCACTGTGGCCCGGCGTATGCCCGTACGCGGGCAGCGCGCGCACGCCAGGAATCGGCTCGGCGCCATCGCGGCCGTTGAAGGTGCGGAACCGGTTCGCCGCCTGGTATGGCGCGACCGCGGCGCGGGCCATCTCGAACAGCTCCTGTGCTGGCTTCGGCGCCGCGGTGGCATTGGCTTCGTTGAGCCAGTAGTCGGCATCGGCCTTGTCGACATGGACCGTCGCGTTGGGGAAGGCCATCTGCCCGTTCGCGGCGAGGCCGCAGGCGTGGTCGCCGTGCAGGTGGGTCAGCAGCACGGCATCGACCTGTTCGGGCGCATAGCCTGCCGCGCGCAGGTTGTCGCCGATGCGCCCAAGCGTGGGGCCGAAGCATGCCGCCGCGCCGGTATCGACCAGCACCAGGCTGCTGCCGGTATTGACGAGGTAGGCGTTGACCGCGGTCTGCATGCCCGGCGTCGACTCGGCGAACATCCGTGCCAGCAGGCTTTGCACCTCGCGCGCGCTGGTGTACTTGAGGATCTTTGGGTCGAGGTCGATGTAGCCGTCGTACAGCGCGGTGACTTCCAGCTGGCCGATCATCATGCGGTAGTAGCCCGGCGCCTGCGTCTTCTGCTGCGCCGCGGCGGCATGGGCGGTGCCGATCGTGGCCGGCAGCAGCGCGGTTGCCATCGCGGCGGCCAGCACGATGGCAGGCAGGCGCAGAGCCTGGTGCACGGCGTGCCCAGGTCGAGCGATGGCGAAGCGCGCGGCGGACTGCAGCGTCATGTCTGGCTCCTTGTTGTTGATCGTTGTCGAGGAAGACAAAGACGTATGTTAAGCCGGATGTCGACGCACCGGAAAAGCACGCAGGACGCTGAACACCGCGGCAATGCACGACACGAAAGGACACAAGAAAAGCCACGCAGAAATGGGTACGCTCCGCCAAAGCGTACCTACTTCTGCGTAAAAAACGGGGCCATGCGGCCCCGTTCTCCATTCATGCGAGCTTGCAACGGCTCGTCGTCACTCAGGCTGGATATTCGCCGCCTTGATGATGCGACCCCACTTGCCGGACTCCTGCGCCTGGAATTTCACGAGCTCGGCGGGCGTGCTGGTAAACACTTCGGTGCCTGTCGACTGGTAGAAGCTGGCCGCGGTATCGCTGCGCGCGGCCTTCACCATCATCGCGTTGAGTTTGGCCACCACCGGCTGCGGCGTACCGGCCGGCGCATACGCCGCGAACCAGTAGCTCATCTCGTAGCCCTTGACGCCGGCCTCGTCGATGGTCGGCACGTCGGGCGCCAGCGGCGAGCGTGCCTTGCCCGATACGCCCAGCGCGCGCAGCTTGCCGCTCTTGACCTGCGGCAGGCCCGTGGCGGTGTCGGTGATCATCATCTGGATCTGGTTGCCGAGCAGGTCGGTGATCGCCAGCGGATTGCTCTTGTACGGCACGTGCAGCAGCTCGACATGCGCCATCTGCTGGAACAGCTCGCCGGCAATGCGCGACGACGAGCTGCCGCTGCCGAAGCTGAGCTTGCCCGGTTGCTTCTTTGCCAGTGCGATGAACTCGCCCACGGTCCTGGCCGGCACTTGCGGGTTGACCACCATGATCTGGCCGCCGCGGCCGAGCGCGGTCACCGGCGCATAGTCCTTGACCGGGTCGTAGGGCAGCTTCTTGAACAGGTGCTCGTTGGCGGCATGCGTGGTGTTGGTGCTGATCAGCACGGTGTAGCCGTCGGGCGCGGCCTTGGCGACGTCAGACGCGGCGATAAAGCCGTTGGCGCCGGGCTTGTTGTCGACCACCACGGTGACCTTGCTGTCCAGCGTGATGGCCTGGCCGATGGCACGCGCGAGCTGGTCGGTGGCGCTGCCGGCGGCGAACGGCACCACGAATCGGATCGGCTTGTCGGGGAATTCGGCCCACGCCTGCCCGGCGGGCAGGACCAGTGCGCACAGCGCGGCGGCGGCCAGTGGCTTGCGGAATCGGTGCATCGTTGTCTCCTGTCGGAATCGTTGTTGGTGCGCGTTGCTGGCGCGCGTTGTTGGCGCGGATTCAGGGGGTAGCCGGCGCCAGCCGCGGCGGCAGCGGGATCTGCAGCTGCAGCAGGCGGAACGACAGCGCCTTGCCGTGGGTGTCGAGGTTGAGCGCGTCATTGACGCCGCCGTCGAGCACGCCGTCGATGACGAAGTTCATGGCGTGCAGCGACGGCACCAGGTAGCGCGTGACGGCGCCGGGCCGGCGCTCGCTGAACAGCGCGCGCACGGCGTCCTCGGTGACGTGGGCAACCAGGTGCTCGTAGTCGCGCGCATCGTAGGCGATCACGCTGATGTTGGAACGGTCGCCCTTGTCGCCGGTGCGGCCGTGGGCGAACTGGTAGAGCGCGGCGTTGGCATCAGTCATGGCATGGATCGTGGTCATGGCGTCGTCCTCAGGCGATGAAGCGATGTGTGGCGGTGATGGCTTCGCGCGGCACCAGGCACGACACCGCGTTCAGGCGCGCGCGCTGTCCCGTGCGCACGCCGCCGCCGCCGGCGGGGCCGCAGGTGTAGAGCGCGTTGACCTCGCGCAGCAGTGCCTGCGCCACCGCGGCATCGTCATGCGCCAGCGCGGCGCGCAGGCGTACGTCCTGGGCCTCGGCCTCATTCGGCTGGCGCCGGGCGAGCATCGCGCCAGCGTCGTCAGCCAGGACGCTGAGCACGCCGATCAGGTCGAAGCGGATCGGCGTGTCATGGCCCAGCAGTTGCATGCGCCGGCGCAGGATGTCGGCCGCCAGGCGCGCGCGCGCGGCGGCGTTCGGGCCGGCATAGGAGATCTCGCCTTCGGCCAGCCAGCCGCCGTGGCTGAACACATTGGCCTTGAGCTGCGCCGGACGTGCGTGGCCGCGCACGTTGCGCACCGCCACGCGGTCGGGGCCCATCTGCGTGACGGTGACGGCGCTGATGTCGGCCACTACGTCAGGCGTCAGGTATGCGGCCGGATCGTGGACTTCGTACAGCAATTGCTCCTTGACCGTGCGCAGGTCGACGCAGCCGCCGGTATTGGCTGCCTTGAAGATCTCGATGCTGCCGTCTTCGGCGAGCTGCGCGATCGGGAAACCCAGCGCGTGGACCTCGGGTACGTCCTTCATGCCGGGATCGGCAAAGTAGCCGCCGGTGACCTGGGCCCCGCATTCGAGCAGATGGCCGGCCATGGTGGCGGCGGCGAGCCGGTCCCAGTTGTCCCACCGCCAGCCGTGATGCGCCATCGCCGGTCCCACCGCCAGCGCCGGGTCGGCAACGCGGCCGCACACCACCACCTGTGCGCCCTCGGCCAGCGCCGCGGCGATGCCTTGTGCGCCGATATAGGCATTGGCGCAGACAAAGCGGTCGGCGTCGAAGGCGTCGCCAAGGATGCCCTGCAGCAGCGCGCGGCCGGCGTCGTGCGAGAGATCGTCGCCTTCCACCACCGCCACGCGCGGCGCCGGCAGGCCGAGTTCGGCTGCGAGCTGCAGCACGCGCCGCGCCGCCGCATGCGGATTGGCCGCGCCGAAATTGCCGACGATGGGAATGCCATGCTGCAGGCACAGGCCGAGCACCGGCGCCAGCAGCGCGTCGAGCAGGGGTTCGTAGCCGTGCGCGGGATCGTTGCGCCGCGCCAGCTGCGCCAGCGCCAGCGTGCGTTCGGCCAGTGTCTCGAAGATCAGCGCCGCGGGCTGGCCGGCGGCGATCAGCGTGCGCACCACCGGCAACGCGGCGTCGGTACGGTCGCCGGAGAAGCCGGCGCCGGAGCCGATGAGCAAGGGAGCAGTCATGGTCGAAGGCAGGTTGTTGGCTGGGTCGAAGCCATTCTAGGCCGCACCCGTCCAGCCAAAAAACGGATTATTTGGATTAATCTATCGACTTGCTGGATAAGTACGGACCCCTCGATGAACCTGTCGGTCAAGCACCTGCGCGCCTTCGTGGCGCTGGCGACCTACCGCAACTTCACCCGCGCGGCGCGCGCCTGCCACCTGTCGCAGTCGGCCTTCAGCGCACTGGTGCAGACGCTGGAGGAGCAGGCGGGCAGCCGCCTGTTCGAGCGCACCACGCGCCACGTGGAGCTGAGCACCGATGGCGTGCGCTTCGAGCAGACCGCGCGCCGGCTGCTGGCGGATTTCGAAGCGGCGTTCGAAGACCTGCGCGCGCACGCCGAGCGGCGCAAGGGCCGCGTGTCGATCGCCGCGCTGCCGTCGCTGGCGGCGGGCGACCTGCCGCCGCTGCTGGCACAGTTCCGCGCACGCTACCCGGGCATCGTGCTGGAACTGTTCGACCAGCTCGCCGACGGCTGCATCGAACTGGTCCGACAGGGCCGTGCCGACTTTGCGCTGGCACCGGCGCCCGCGCAGGACGACGACCTGCGCGTCGAGCCGCTGGTGCGCGACACGTTCCACCTGGTCTGCCCGGCCGGCCATCCGCTCGCGCGCAAGCGCCGCATCGCGCCGCAAGCCCTGGCAGGCGAGCCGTTTATCCAGCTGTCGCGCACGACCAGCGTGCGCCAGCATCTCGACGCGGCGCTGCACCCGTTGCGGCTGCACAGCGTGATGGAGGTGGAGCACCTGGCAACCGTGGCGGCGCTGGTGCAGGCGGGACTCGGCATCAGCGCGGTGCCGTCGCTGGCGCTGTTCCAGTTCCGGCGCGAGGGCCTGGCGATCCGGCCGCTGCAGCTGCCGTCACTGGTGCGCGATATCTGCCTGGTGCGGATGAAGGACCGCGGCGACTCCGCGGCCGCCGCGGCGATGATCGAAAGCCTGCAGGCGTTCTACCGCGGCGGCAAGGCGCCGGCGCGGCGCTGAAATTCGGCCACCGCCGTCACCGGAATGGCACGCAGAATTGGGTACGCTTTGCCGTTGGCGACGGGTCAGAAGTGGCCGAGGTAGCCGCCGTCGACCGCTAGCACGTGCCCGGTGATATACGACGCCGCCGGCGATGCCAGGAATACCGCCGCGCCCGCGATCTCTTCCGGGCGGCCCCAGCGGCCCAGCGAGGTGCGCTGGCGCAGCCACTCGGCCACGCTCTTGTCGTCGACCATCGGCTGGTTCGGTTCGGTGGCGAAGTAGCCGGGCGCGATCGCGTTGACGGTGACGCCGAAGCGGCCCAGGTCCGCGGCCAGCGCGCGCGTCAGCGCATCCAGACCCCCTTTGGTGGCGGGATAGAGCACGTCGCCCGCGCGCGCGACCTGGCCCGCGATCGAGCTGACGTTGACGATGCGGCCGTACTGCCCGCGCTGCATCCGTTGCGCGGCGTGGCGGCACAGCGTGTAGGGCGCGACCAGGTTGGTCTCGAGCATCGCGCGCAGGTCGCCGGCATCGAGATGCGCCATCGAGCTGCGGTTGCGCGCGCCGGCGTTGTTGACCAGGATGTCGAGCCGGCCGTGGGCGGCATCGATCCGCGCGAACGCCGCCTCGACCGCGGCTTCATCGGTGATGTCCAGCACCAGCGCCTCGGCGCTGCCGCCGCGCGCGGCCAGCGTGGCGACCGCGTCATGCACGCGTGCCTCGCTGCGCGCCACCACCAGCACGTGCGCTCCGGCATCGGCCAGCCCGGCGGCAATCGCCAGGCCCAGGCCCTGCGCGCCGCCGGTCACCAGCGCGACGCGGCCATGCAAAGAGAACGGGGTACGCGCGGCGGCGTCGGGAGATGAGGTAGGAGTAGCCATGCGGGCGAATATACCGCAGCGGGCCGCCCCGCTCAGCGGATCAGCTTGCCGGTGGAAGAGACGATCGACATCTCGACGAACGACGAGCCGGTATGGCGCGACGGACTGTAGCTGATCAGGATGCCGCCGAGGTCGTAGTCGCGCAGGCCTTCGAGTGCGCTGACCAGGCGCTCGCGCGTCGGCTCGGGCCCGGCGCGGCGCAGGCCTTCCACCAGCACCTTGGCCGACATGAAGCCTTCCATGCCGGCGTTGGACGGCTCCACGCCCTGCTGCCGGGCCTGGCTGCGGTATTCGCTGGCCAGCGTCATCTGGCTGGAGTTGGTGCCCGGCACCACCTGCGTGATGATGAGCCCGCGCGCATCGTCGCCCAGCTCGCGGATAAAGGAATCGGCGGCGTTGTTAGACAGCGTGACGAACTGCGCCTGGCTGCCGGCGCGGCGCAGCTCGCGGATGATGCGCGCGGCTTCCGAGCCCGAGCCGATCACCAGCACCGCCTGCGGGTTGGCCTTGTTCATGGCGGCGACGCCCTGGCTGATGTCGCCCATCGGCCGCGCGAAGCTGACGGTGGCCGCCGGCTGCACGCCGCGCGCCTGCAGCGCGGCGGTATAGCCTTCGAGCACGTCCAGACCGAAGCCGTCGGTGGTATGGAAGATGCCGATCCGGCTCATGCCGGTGGTGGCCAGGTGGTTGATCGCGCGCGCGACTTCATCCTGGTACTTGGCGCGCACGTTGAACACGTAGCGGTTCACCGGCCGGTGCAGCGTGATCGCGCCGGTCAGCGGCGCCACCAGCGGCACCTTGTGCTCGGCGACCAGCGGCAGGATGCTCTCGTTCTGCGGCGTGCCGCGCACCATGAACAGCGCGAACACCTTGTCTTCGTCGAGCAGCTTGCGCACATTGTCCGGCGTGCGCTTGGCATCGAAGCCGTCGTCGTAGGTGACCAGCTCGATGCGCCGTCCCGCCACGCCGCCGCTGGCATTGACCGCGCGCAGGTACACCTGCGCACCGGCGATCTGTTCCTTGACCGAACCGGCGACCGGGCCGGTGACGCCGGCCGACTGGCCGATGCGGATGGTGTTGCGGGTCACGCCCGGTTCCGCCTGCGCCGTTTGCGCGGCCCAACCCAGCGTGGCGGCCAGCACGCCGCACGCGATCCATTTCGCCTTCATGATTGACCCCTCTCGTATGTCGTTCTTCTGTTGCGCGGTGGCGCGGTGGCGCGGTGGCGCGTGTCGCGCACTGCGCACGGCAATGGCCATGCGCCGTTGCGAAAATTACCGCATGCGTCAGGTCAGGGCAAACAGGAGATGGAGGGGTGTTGCAGCGGCATCACACCGGACCCGGAGGGCGGTTCCGGTGTGGCCAGCTACGCGCTAAGAGATGCGCGTGAAGGCGCGCCGCGCGGGCGCGCGCGAGAGACTGCGGATGGCCTTTGCCGTCACGACGGCAAGGCTGGCTGCGGACGGGTCAGGGGAAGGCTGGCACCGCCGGATCGAGACCGGCGAAACGGGCTTCCGGGTGCGCGTTCTGCAGCAGCGTTTCGATTTCCTCGACGCGGCCGCGCGGCACATCGACCATCAGCAGGATCTTGCCCGCCTCGATGTCCTTCTCGAACGCGCGCAGGCGGCTGTTGGGCGCCGAGCTGCCGATCATGCTCGCGGCCCATGCGCCGAACACCGCGCCGAGCACCGCCAGCACCCCGACCAGGCCCCACTGCGGCGTATCGCTGACGATCGGGAACATCGCCACCACCGCGCCGGCCACCACGCCCACGCCGCCGCCGACCACCAGGCCCATTTCCGCCGCATGGACGATGTCGGAGGTCTGGAACAGGTTGGCCTCATGCAGGCCCGTCATGTCTTCGCCGTCGCGCGCCACGAAGTGGATGCGGCGGTTCTCGACGCGGGCGAGCAGCAGGTCGTCCATGGTGCGGCGGGCGCTCGCCAGGTCGGGCAACAACCAGAAGATGCGTTTGCGCATGTCTCTCTCCTTGTTCAGGCCGCGCCGATGGTGTGGGTAGACCGGGTGAGAAAGTACCGCTGACGGCGCGGGGTTATTTCGTTGTACGCCGTTCGGGGGGCAAGCGCAAGGCAACTGCCGGGGCGCTCCGCAAGCATGCGCACATGTGACGCGCACGCGTGCCCTGCCGCTGCAAGGCACGCGTCACGTGAGTCAGAAATGCCGGGAAAAGCGCGGCGAAAGCCGCCTCAGAAAGTGATCGGCAGGCGCAGGTTCACCTGCAGGTCGGGTGTGTCGCGCGTCAGGCCCGCACCCACCGACAGGTTCAGCGTGTAGCGGTCGTTGAAGCGGTACGAGTAGCCCACCAGCAGCGTACCCTGCGTGATGCGCACCGAGCCGGGCACGGTCTGTCCGTTCTGCTTGGTCGGCCAGATGATGGCCTGGTCATAGCCGATACTGAACGAGGCCTTCTCGTTGAGCGACAGGCCCATGCCGAAGCTGAACTCGAAGATATCGCCCGGGGCGATCTTGCCCAGGTCCTCCTTCTCGCCGTTGAGCACCGTGCGGCTGACGTTGTTGCGCGCAAAGTTGTGCAGATAGCTGAAGGTGCCGAAGAACACCGCCGGATCGGTCGGCAGCAGCCAGGTGATACCGGGCTGGAGCGCCTGGAAGCCGGTGCCGGTCGGCAGCCCGAGCGGCAGGCCGGTGCCGGTGGTATTGCCCACGCAGCGCGTCACGCAATCGGTCACGACTTCGAACGGATCCTTGCCGGTGGCCGACTTGTAGCGCAGCCAGCCGACGAAATACGGCATCTTCTCGTTGCCGTAGTTGAGCTGGTAGCGCACGGTCGCCTCGACGTCGCCCAGGCCGGCGCCGCTGGCATTGAACACATTGTCGACGGCGGTGCCGGTGAAGACTTCGCGGCTGATGGTCGAGCCTGAAGTCTTCACATAAGGCACCTTGGCTTCGACTTCCAGCCGCTTGGTCACGCCATAGCGCAGCGCGATCGAGGGGATGTAGGTCGAGGTCTTGACCTCGCGCACGTCGAGCAGGCCGATCAGGATCGCGGGAATCACCGTGTAGCCGACCAGTGCCACGCGGTTGTTGGACGAGTAGCCGTACTGGAAGCCAGGCTCGACCACCAGCTTGCCCTGCGCGGTCAGCACGCCGGGCTGGTCGATGATCGGCGCGATCTCGGGCGGCCGGGTCTCGCGCTCGGGCGGACGGCCCACGGGTTCTTCCACGGCCACGGTCTGCGGATTGGCGGACTCGCCCGCCTGCGGGCCCTGCGCGACATCCTGTGGCGGCTGCAGCGTGATCTGCTGCGGGTTGTTGACCGCGTTGGGCGCACTTTGCGCCGCGCTGGCTGCCGCGGCGGCGGTGGCGGCATTGGTGGCGGTATTGGCCGGCGACACGCCGCCGCCGACACCCTGGCCGCCGCGCTTGGTGGCCAGCACTTCATTGCTGATGACGCTGCGCAGCTCGCGGATGACTGCCTCTTGTTCGGCCAGGGCCCGCTTCATGGCGTCGAGCTGGCTGGCCTGATCGGCGAGTTCCCTTTGCAGCGTTTCCAGACCCGCTGCGGGGACTCCCGCATCGGTCGGCGTCTGCGCCTGTGCCAGGCCGCCGAGCAACAGCAACGTCGAGCATCCGGCATTCCGGATGCCCTGCATCGACCGCTTCTTCATCACGTCTTCCTCCCCCGGGACGGGCGGGCTGTTGTCAGGAGCCCGCAACCTGTACTGCCCTCTGCTTCGCTACGGTTACCTCATGCTGGCGGCCCGAATCAGCGCGTCATGCAGCGCTGTGTTGGCCAATTGCGACCGGAAAGCCTGCAGCGTATTCACGCCTGCGTCGATTGTCATCAGGCTCCGGATGCTCTGGTTGTCCATGCTGTTCTGGATCACCGTCGCGGGCGTGCCCGCCAGCGATCCCACCGCGGCCGAATTGCCAGGGCCGTTCTGGATCACGTTCAGCAAGCCGTTGGTCACCACCTGGCCCACGCCGGTCGTCACCACGGTAGCGGGCAGGCCGGCCGCGCCCGCGGCACCGCCTGCACTGGCGCTGCCGCCATTGGCCGCAGCCGACGTGGCCGAGCCAGCCCCGGCCGCACCGCCGGTCGACGCCGCGGCGCCGGCGCTGCCGGCCGACCCGCTCGCGTCTCCCGGAGTGCCGCCCGTGAGGCCCGCCAGCGCGCTATTGACCGCAGTGTTGGTGGCAGCAACGATGGCGGGGCCCAGCGTCGTCGCCAGGCGCGCCGCCTGGTCCGCGGTGATGCGTCCGACGTCCGGGATGTTAATGCTGGTTGCGACGACCAGGGCCCCGTTGATGTACACCGCGCGTTCGATACCGAACGAAACCTGCAGGCCCGGCATCTCGAAGCCGCCCCGCATCTCGTCGAGCTTGTCATGTGCGACCGGTTTCCAGCCGGCCATGCTGCCGCGCGCGGCAGCCACGGGTGTAGGGTCCCGGTCGCGGGCAGAAGCCGCCTGCGACGGCAGCGCCGACGGGTCGAGGCCGTCGGGCTGGGGTAGCGAACCGGCATGCGCCACGCCGGCACAGGCCAGACCCGCACCAAGCAGCATCGCGGCCGCCGCCGTGGCGGTGCGAGGCGCTGCAGGGGTCGGGAAGGAAGTCTGCAACATGATGCATTCCTCAGAAGTCGCCAACGCCATGCTTGGGCATGACGGTAAAGAACAGGCTATCCCGGTTGACTCCCATCCAGTAAGGGCCGCTCGGCGCGAGGCGCCAGTCCGCGGCCAGGTTGAAGCGCGCATTGTCCGTGCGGTTGTGGATCACGAACAACAGCTGGCTCTGCCAGATCTTCTCGAAGCGCTCGCGTGAGATGGCACGGGTTCCCCGCGCGGGATCGCCGACCAGCACGCGGTTGCCTTTCACACCCTTGACCACCACGAAATGGTGGTAACCGTCTTCCACGATCAGCACGATGGCCGGGATCTGCGTTTCCTCGAGCTTGGACAGCGGCAGCTCGTAGCCGTCCGCCTCATAGCCGAGCGCTGCCAGGAAGCGCTTCATGTCCAGCAGCGAGAACCCCTCGGCGCGGATCTTTGCCTGGTCGCCGTTGAGGTACATGTTCTGGAACACGGTGGCCTCGTTCATCGGATGGCCGTACTGGTAGGTCAGTAGCGTGGCCACCGCGGCGGAGCCGCAGCTGAAGTCGTATTGCTGCCGGATCGTGGATTTGAAGCGTGCTTCGCGAACGCTGGTGACCCTGACACTGTAGGGTTCGCCGACCGGACCGTAGAGATAGACATCCGCGGCATTGGCGCACGGAATGGCCCCCGCGGCCAGCACGAACGGTACAGACGCCAACAGGTTGCGCAGCAGCTTCATGGTCTGAACTGGACGTTGACGATCGTTGCGTTCTGGATCAACACGTTGTTGCCCGAGTTCTGGATCGCGGTGGGTATCCCGGCCGCGTTCGCGAAGGCTCCTTCGGTGATCCGGTTTGCGCCGGACACCACGTTCCACGCGGCGTTCTCGGCGACCGTGCCGTGCAGGCGCATATCGTTCACGGTGACTTCCGAGCCACCGCGGATATCGTCTAGTTTAGACACGGGTACGGCTTTCGCCACCCCGCCAAACAAACTATTGACTGCGGCGGGCTGCGCTGTGTCTGCCGCCGCCTCCTGAGTGCTTGCCGCGGCACTGCGCGCGGCAGCCATGGCAGCTTCCAGCCCTGGCGGCTCCGCGCGAGCCTGCAGCGCTGGCCAGGCCAGCAGGACCGTCGCGAGTGCCCCGACGGCAAAGCGGACCGATTGCATGGTGTCATCCTCCCCTGCCCCGTGCGCGCCCCCATCCGGGCGGCAGCGAAGACATTTAGGCTGCGTACGCATGACAGGGGCCGGGCGCCCGCACACAGGATGCGGCGCCGGTCCTGTCGGCAAGATATCGAAGTGCCGGCCCGTCCCGGGCACAAGGCTCCGGACGGGCCGATGCTGCGCGCCTTACCTGGCGTTGACGTTGGCCTGCACGTTCACGCTCATCTGCGTCAGCGAGGCGGCGCCGCTGTTCTGGCTCGCCATCATGACGCCCGCCGCGGACTGACCGACGCTGGTCATCAGGTTGGACATGTCGAACGTGCCCGCATTGACCATGACGTAGCCGCCGGCGCCGCCAGTGCCGCCGTTGCCGATCCCGCCGGCACCACCGGTACCGCCGGTACCACCGCTTGCCGCACCGCCAGCGCCACCGGCACCGCCTGCGCCGCCGCTGCCCGTGGTGGCGCTGCCGTTCGAGGCTTGCGTGCTCGCCGCGCCTGCGGTGGCAGCACCGCCAGCGCCACCGGCGCCGCCGCTGGCAGTCTGCGTGCCGCCTGCACCGCCAGTGCCCGTGCCCGAGCCAGCCGTTGCCGCCGAGCCCGCGCTGCTCGAACCACCGGCACCACCAGTGCCGCTGCCAGCACCACCGGTCGCGGTAGCAGTGGCAGTGCCCGCACCGCCCGTCCCACCGGCAGCGCCCGCGGCACCGCCCGTGCCAGAACCAGCACCAGCCGTGTTGGTCCCGGTCGCGCCTGCGCCGGCACCCGCACCGCCTGCACCGCCCGCGTCACCACCGGGACCGTTGGCGTTGCCACCCGAACCGCCCGAGCCGCCGGCCGCAGCGGCAATACCGCCCAGGGCACCGCTGGCACCCAAGGCATCACCGCCGATCGCGCCGGCGCTGCCGCCGCGCCCGCCGGCGCCGAGCGAGGCGCTCAGAGCGCCGCCGCCCTTGCCGTAGGCGTCGCCGCCGCTGCCGCCCTTGCTGCCCGCCGCGCTAAGCGCGCTGCCGCCCTTGCCGTAGCCGTCGCCGCCATTGGCACCCCAGTTCGAGGCCTTGCCACCGTCGCCGCCATCGCCGCCGATAGCCTTGCCGCTGCTGGCGTAGCCGGCGCTGGCGCTGCCGTTGGTTGCCGTGGCGTCGCCACCGACTGCGCCCTCAGCCCCGTTTCCGCCGGTGCCGCCGAAACCACCCAAACCGGTGCCACCCTTGCCACCCTTGCCACCGTAGCCGTTGCCGCCATTGGTGTTGCCGGAGTTCGAGGCATAGTTGCCGATGTTGTGGACATAGTTGCCGCTCACCGTGCCGCTCAGCTTGCTCACCGCGATGGCGGTGGTCTTGTTGAAGGCGTCGGAGATGCTGGACGATGCGGCCCCGCCAACGGCAGCGGCGCTGCCGACACCGGCAGCCACGGCCTTCAGGTGGTTGTCGGAATTGGTCTTGGTCTTGTTGTTCGAATTCGTCTTCGACTTGTCGACCGTGACCGTGGTGCTCTTGCTGTGCGAGCTGCTGTCAGTGCTGTTGTCGTTCTTCTGGACCGCCACGGAGAATTCATTGGCATTTGCCCCGCTCCCGCTCTGCTGGGAGTTGGCCGTCGCCGTCTGGTTGTTGTCACCATCCCAGACCTTGTCGTTGTTGTTGACCGGATTTGCCCATGCATGACCACCGAAGGCGAGGGCGATGGCCGACGCAAGTAGTGTCTTTTTCATATCGATGCTCCCAGGAGTATTCACAGTGTCACTGCGGCTCAGCCTCCGGCCGGCGCTCAAGTCCGGAACGACGGCTGGAGGTTCAGGTCCGGCAACTGCCAAACCGACCAGCCCTAGCGCATAATCGGTGCCAGCTTCGCCACGTGAGACGGCAAACCCTTGTAATACAAGGCCTGCCCGGTGGCAGCCGCGGAACTTTCTGGCCGCTTGCGCCATCGCTGCGCCCTCGCCCGCTGTGCACATCAAACGACATGTCACATCGCTGTGACAGCGCCCCCCAAGGCGGCTCAGGGGTAACGCCAAGGGCCCAAAAAAACGCATTAGATTTCAAAGCCTTACCGAAGGACTCAGGAGTTGCCCGAGGCGCCATGCTACGTATCGGCCCTGAAACACGATTCCCGAGGTGCCGCCGCCGTCTCCCATGTTGGCTGCCCCACATAGCGGTGATGTCCGTTTTTCGCCGCGCGGTTCCGGCCATCGTTGCCTTCACCAGGGCGCGAGTCCAACTTGCCCCGGCACGGCGCCATCGGCACGCGGGTGGCCGTTGGCGTGTGATCGGCCACAGGCCTGGCGCAAAAGGGGGATCATGCTGCAGCGCCGCGCGCGGACGTTGTATCCGAAGCGCCTCAGCGGCTATCCGTGCTAGGCTCTATGTCTGATTCAAAGTACATTAGAGGCATTACAGACTTGTCATCTCTCCACAAGCGAAACCATGAGTGAAGCCGTCGTTCCCCTGTATCACCAGATTTACGTGGTACTGCGCCAGCAGATCGTCGAAGGACGCTTCGGCCAGGGTCCCCTGCCGGGAGAGATCGACCTGGCCAAGCAGTTCCACGCCTCGCGCGTGACCATGCGCCGCGTATTCGACCGGCTGGTGCAGGAAGGCCTGGTGCGGCGCCATCGCGGGCTCGGCACCTTCGTCAACCCGCACCCCGTGCGTCCCGCGTCGGCCACCGAGGAACGCGGCGCGAGCCTGCTCGACAACATCATCGACATGGGCCAGAAGACGTCGGTGAAGGTGATCTCGATCGACGAAGTCCACGCCACGCCCGACGTGGCCGAGTCGCTGGGGATCCAGGCGGGCGACCCGGTCGTCAAGATCGTGCGCGTGCGCCACTACCGCAACCGGCCGCTGTCGCATATCACCGTTTACCTGCCTGCGGACCTGGGCCGCCCGATCACGCGCCAGGCGCTCGAGGAAACCCCGGTGCTGCGCCTGCTGGAAGCCGGCGGCGTCAAGCTCGGCCGCGCCAGCCAGGTGCTGTCGGCACGCCTGGCCGACGTGGTGGTGGCGCCGCTGCTGGACGTGCCGGTGGGCGGCGCGCTGCTGGCGGTGCGGCGCGTGGTGAAGGACCAGGGCGGGCGCCCGGTGCAACTGCTGCTCGGCCAGTACCGCCCCGACCGCTACGAGTACCGCATGGAACTGTCGCCCGCCGGCGTGGACAGCGCCAACGTCTGGGTGGAAAGCGAGACCCGCCCCGGCCTGCGCGACTGATCCCTTTCGCGCGCCGCAAGGCAACGGATGCGCGGACACCCGAGTCGGGCGATACTGCGCACTCCCGATCACATCAAGCGAGGAGTCGTCATGCCAGTGTTCCGCCTGGTTTCGTCCAGCCCGACCCGTCAGTCTGCGCCTGTGCCCGCTCGCCGCACCGCGCTGCGCCGCGTTTCCGGCCTGGCCGCCGTGGCCGCCTGCGGGCTGATCCTGCCGCTTGCGGCTGCGGCCCAAACGCAAGGCCAGGGCCAGGTCGCCGGCGGCAAGCCGATCCGGATCCTGGTGGGCGCCCCCGCCGGCGGCACCACCGACACGCTGGCGCGTACCATCGCCCAGGAGATGTCGCAGCTGCTGGAGCAGTCGGTCGTGGTCGAGAACCGGCCCGGTGCGGGCGGCAATATCGCCGCCGAGCAGGTCGCCAGGAGCGCACCGGACGGCAGCACGCTGCTGATGAGCTTCACCAGCCACACCATCAACGCCACGCTGTACAAGAAGCTGCCCTTCGACCCGGTGCAGGATTTCACGCCGGTCACGCTGGTCGCCACCGTGCCCAGCGTGCTGGTGGCCACGCCCAAGCTGCCAGCCAGCAACGTGCCGGACCTGATCCGGCTGGCGCGCGCGGAGCCGGGCAAGCTGAACTTCGCCATCGGTTCGGTCGGCTCGTCGCTGCACATGGCCGGCGACATGTTCAAGATGATGACCGGCACCTATATCGTCAACATCCCGTACAAGGGCACCGCGCCGGCGCTCACCGACGTGCTGGCCGGCCAGTGCGACCTGATGTTCGCCAGCACGATCAACGTGCTGCCGCACGTGCGCGCCGGCAAGCTCAAGGTGCTGGGCGTGACCAGCCCGGCGCCGATGCCGCAGTTCCCGGGCGCGGCGCCGATCGGCGCGACCGTCAAGGGCTTCGAGTCGAGCGCATGGTTCGGCCTGTTCGGGCCCGCCGGCATGCCCGCGGAGGTCACGCAGGCGCTCTACCAGGCGGCGCGCAAGGGGCTGGAGTCGCCCGCGGTACGCAAGCGCCTGGAAAACGACGGCGCGCAGCCGGTGGGCATGGCGCCCGAGGCGTTCGCAGCCTTCGTCAGGCAAGACGTCAAGCGCTGGGCCTCGGTGGTCAGGTATTCGGGGGCATCGCCGGAATGAGCGTGCCTGCGGATTCCCCTTGCGCCGAGGCCGCCGCCGAGGCCGACACCGAGGCAGCGGCCCGGCCGGCGACGCTGGCCCAGAAGCTGGTCGCCCGCGCGGCCGGACTGGACTATGCCGAGATCGGCACCGTGGCGATCTGCCGGGTCGACCTGGCGATGTCGCACGACTCCAGCGGCCCACGCCGCGTCGCGCCGCTGCTGCAGGAGCTCGGCGTGGGCGTGTGGGACCCGTCGCGCTATGTCGTGGTGACCGATCACTTCGTGCCGGGCGGCGACGCCCAGGCCGAATCGATCCTGCGCTTCACCCGCGACTGGACGCGCCAGGCCGGCGCCGAGCTGATCGATGCCGAAGGCATCTGCCACGTGGTGCTGCCCGAACGCGGGCACGTGCTGCCGGGCCGCCTGATCGTCGGCGGCGACAGCCACAGCCCGACCGGCGGCGCGTTCGGCGCCTACATGTTCGGCGTGGGCGCCACCGAGATGGCCGGCGTGCTGGCCACCGGCGAGATCTGGCTGCGCGTGCCGCACACGATCCGGCTGGAATGGGACGGCGTACTCGCGCCCGGGGTCTGCGCCAAGGACATCAACCTGTTCCTGTGCGCCACGCTCGGCCTGGGCGGCGGACGCTACCAGGCGCTCGAGTACACCGGCAGCGCCGTCGCCGCGCTGCCGATGCAGGAGCGCATGACGCTGGCCAACATGAGCGCCGAACTGGGCGCGCAGACCGGCCTGGTCGCCCCCGATGCGGTCACGCTGGACTGGCTGGCACAGGCCGGCGTGCCGGCGCAGGTGCTGGCGCAGATCGACCTGGCGCACTGGCGCACCGACGCGCAGGCGCCGGTACTGGCGCACCACCGCTTCGACGCCGCGGCGCTGGCGCCGCAGGTGGCCGCGCCGCATTCGCCGGCCAACAGCGCGCCGGTCGACCAGGCCGCCGGCGAACCGGTGCAGATCGCCTATCTCGGCGCCTGCACCGGCGCCAAGCTCGAAGACCTGCGCATGGCCGCGCGCGTGTTGCGCGGACGCCGGGTCGCGCCGGGCGTCACGCTGCAGGTGGCCGCCGCCTCGCGCCGCGACCAGCAGCAGGCCGAACGCGAAGGCACGCTCGCCATCCTGGCCGAGGCCGGCGCCAGCCTGCTGCCCAATGCCTGCGGCGCCTGCGCCGGCTATGGCGCCGCGCGCTTTCCCGCCGGCAGCCGCGCCATCGCCTCGACCGCCCGCAACTTTTCCGGCCGCATGGGCGATGCCGGCAGCGCGGTGTGGCTGGGTTCGCCGATGACCGTGGCCGCCAGCGCCGTCACCGGCCGCATTACCGACCCGCGCACCTTGCTGGCATAAAACCATAACGACGCGGCCTGACCACGCGCCCGCGCGGGCGGGCCTGACCTCTTGC
This sequence comes from Cupriavidus oxalaticus, assembly GCF_016894385.1. Taxonomy (NCBI): domain Bacteria; kingdom Pseudomonadati; phylum Pseudomonadota; class Betaproteobacteria; order Burkholderiales; family Burkholderiaceae; genus Cupriavidus; species Cupriavidus oxalaticus. The sequence goes on along the minus strand of NZ_CP069811.1, from coordinate 43,237 downwards.
ATGACTGCTCCTGCCGCCCCCAATCCGGCCGATATACCGGCCCCCGCCCCCGCCGGCCGCATCTGGCGTTTCGGCGACAACGTCGACACCGATGCCATGGCCCCCGCCGTGCTGATGAAATCGCCGCTGCCCGTGCTGGCGCGGCACTGCCTGGCATCGCTGCGCCCCGAGTTTCCAGGCAGCGTGCGGCCGGGCGATGTGGTGGTAGCGGGCGCCAACTTCGGCATCGGCTCCTCGCGTGAGCAGGCGCCGCAGGCGCTGCGCGAGCTGGGCGTGGGCGCGGTGGTGGCGCTGTCGTTCGGCGGGCTGTTCTACCGCAACGCGATCAACCTGGGACTGCCGGTGCTGGTGTGCGCGGAGGCCGGCCGGCTGGCCGACGGCGCCCGGGCGGCGCTGGACCTGGAGACGGCGCTGCTGCGCCTGGACGACGGCAGCACGGTAGCGTGCGAGCCGATCCCCGATTTCCTGCGCGAAATCCTCGGCGCCGGCGGGCTGGTGCCGCACCTGAAGCGGCGCCTGGCCGCCCGGGCCTGGCGCTGACGCTAACGCTGCCGCTGACGCGTCAGCCCGCGCGCGTGGCGGCCGCCTGGCGCAGCAGCCCGAGCGCCTCGTCGTCGCTGGTCTGGGTGAAATCCAGGTAGAAGGAGCCGACCGCGCCGAAGTTGGGCGGCGTATTCAGGCAGATCACCTCGTCGGCCGCCGCCTCCAGGCTGGCCAGCCCTTCCTGTGCGCCGACCGGCGTGGCCGCGATCACCCGTGCGGCGCCGGCCATGCGCACGCCTTCCAAAGCGGCGCGCATGGTCGCCCCGGTGGCGACGCCGTCATCGACCACGATCACGGTACGCCCGGCCCGCGCCGGCACCGGCGCGCCGCCGCGATAGCGCTGCTGGCGCCGGGCGATCTCGTCGAGCTGGCGCCCGCGTTCGGCATCGAAGCTGCCGCTTTCCACCGCGCGGCGTGCCCAGGGATCGTCGTTGACCACCGTATGCGGCCCGCCGCCGCCGGCATCGCCCTCGACCACGGCGCCCAGCGCCAGCTCCGGGTAGCCGGTGGCGCCGATCTTGCGCACCAGCAGCACGTCGAGCTGCGCACCGAGCGCGTGCGCCACCTCGAAGGCGACGGGTACGCCGCCGCGCGGCAGCGCCAGCACCAGCGCCGGCTGGCCGAGCTTGTCGGTGCCGAAGCCCAGTTCCGCCAGGCGGCGGCCGAGGTAATGGCCGGCTTCGCGGCGATCGGCAAAGCACGGTGGGACTGGCATGGCGCGCTCCCGGTTTGGCTGGCCGGCAATCCCCGGCCGGGGCACCGCAGGGTAGCCCTTCGGCCAATATAGACCTTGCCGCGGAAGGCGTCGGCGCAACCGGCGGGTTGCCTTCATCCGCCGCCAACGTCACGCAAGCCGCCGCGATTGGACGCGATTGCGCAACAGTGTGTTCAACGCAGGGGGGCTGATCCCGGCGCGCGGGCGCATTAGGATGGGTGCCTTGCCAATCGCCGGCCCGGCCGGCCTTTCGACGTACCGCAAAATGACTTCGCAAGCCCACGCCCAGCATCCTGCCCACCGTCCTGCTCATCCCTCCGACGCCACCGAAGCCGCCAGCCTGAACGCGCCCGACATCCCCTTCGGCTCGCTCGAAGCCGCCGCGCTGGCCGAACTGCCGTACACCTTCCGGCCGTCCGGCACCTGCACCCGCTACTACAACGAATACTTCGGCTGAGTTCGGCTGACGCTTGCGCTAGCCGACATCCGGCGCCGCGGCGCCGGAACTCATGACTCGCTCGCACAGTGCGGCCAGGCGCGCGGCCATGTCGCGCGCCGGGGCCGGCAGGTCCGGCTGCGCGTGCAGGCTCAGCTCCACGTCCGGCACCGCCCCCGGCCAGCCGCCGCCGTCCAGCACCTGGTGATGCGCCGTGGCCAGGCGCCGCGGCAGCAGCGTGATGCCGAGCCCGTCCGCCACCGCGGCGAGGATGCTGGCCAGGCTCGCGCTGACGAAGGCGATGCGCCAGCGCCGTCCGCCGGCGTCGAGCGCGTGCGTCATCTCGCCGCGGTACAGCCCGCCGGCGGGAAACGCCACCAACGGCACCGGATCGCGCGCCACCGCCGGCCGGGTGCGGCTGTCGATCCAGCACAGCGGCTCGGGCCAGCTGGCCATGCCCGGCGCCTGCGCCACGCGCTGCTTGACCAGCACCAGGTCGAACTCGCGGTCCTGGAAGCGCTGCCACAGCTCGTGGCTCATGCCGCTGGTCACTTCCAGGCGCACCCCGGGCCAGTCGTCGGCGAACGCGGCCAGCACCGGTGTCAGCGGCCGCGCCGCGAAATCCTCTGGCACGCCGATGCGGATCTCGCCCTGGCCGGCGCTCTGGCGCAGCTGCCCGACCGCCTCGGCCATCAGCTGCTGCAGGCGGCGCGCGTAGCCCAGCAGCCGCTCACCCTCCGGTGTCGTCACCACGTAGCGCCCGCCGCGGTCCAGCAGCACGCAGCCAAGCTGGTCTTCAAGCCGCCGCACCTGCTGGCTGACGGTCGACTGGGTCAGGTGCACGCGCTGGGCTGCGCGGGTAAAGCTGCCGCTCTCCGCCACGGCGACAAAACTCTGCAACAGCACGGGATCGAGTCGGGGGTCCTGCATGGCGGGCCTTCCATTGGGTTTTCCACTGCCAGCGATTTCATCATTTAATTTCCCAATCACCAAGCCCCAGCGTACAGTGTGCAACCTGCCAGTTGCCATGCCGCAAGTCTTGCGAGCGTGGACTCACTTATCGGAATCCCTGCACAAGCCATGACTACTCACCAGGCATTCATGCGAGAGGCGGTGCGCCTTGCCGCAGCCAACCGCGACCGCGGCGGGCGCCCCTTCGGTGCCGTGCTGGCCATCGACGGCCAGGCCGTTGCCACCGGCGTCAACGACATCGTGCACAGCCACGACCCGACCACCCACGCCGAAATGGAAGCGGTGCGGGCCGCGGCGCGCAAGCTGGGCCGTCCGGACCTGCGCGGCAGCGTGGTCTACGCCAGCGGCCACCCCTGCCCGATGTGCCTGGCGGCGATGACCATGGCCGGGGTGCAGGCGGTCTACTACGCCTTCGACAACAACGACGCCGCGCCCTACGGCTTGTCCAGCGAAGCCGCCTACCAGGCGCTGCGCCTGCCGCTGGATCCGCCGCCGCTGCCGCTGACGCGCGTGCCGGTAGACCTGTCCGCCGCCCAGCTCTACGGCCCGCGCGCCCCGCACACTTCGCGCCGCTGACATGGCGGACATGGCACAGGCGCCCGACCTCGCCGGCGCCGCGGCACGCACGCGCAGCGGCAGGGCACCGGCGCGCTGGCTGGTACTGGCTGCCGTGGCCGGCATCGGCCTGAACCTGCGGCCGTTCCTGACCGCGGTGGGGCCGCTCGCGCCGACGATCCGCGCCGGCACCGGACTCACGTACCAGGGCATGGCCTGGCTGACCTTGCTGCCGATGCTGCTGATGGGCGTGGGCGCGTTCTTCGGCCCCGCGCTGCGCGCCCGCCTGGGTGCGCGCAACGCGGTGCTGGGTGCGCTGGCGCTGCTGGGCGCGGGCTGCGCATTGCGCCTCGGCGTGGCCGATGGCGGCGGGCTGATCGCCTCGGCGGCGCTGTGCGGGCTGGGCGTGGCCGTGGTGCAGGCGGCCTTCCCGGGACTGGTCAAGCAGGAATTTCCCGGCCGCGTGGCCCCGGTGATGGGGCTGTACTCGGCCGCGCTGATGGGCGGCGGTGCGCTGGGCGCGCAGCTCTCGCCCTACGTGACGGCGCTGTCCGGCAGCTGGCGCGAAGCGCTGGCGCTGTGGGCACTGCCAGCACTGGCCGCGCTGGCGCTTGGCTGGGTGGCGCTGCCGCGCACGCATCGCAAGGACCGGCTGCCGGACCAGGCAGCGGCGCGCAGCCCTTCCGCGGGCGCGACGCGCGCCCTGCTGCGCCGGCCGCGCACGTGGCTGCTGATGGGAGGCTTTGGCGTGATGAACGGCGGCTATGCCTCGCTGGTGGCGTGGCTGGCGCCGTTCTACCAGGGCCACGGCTGGAGCGCATCCGCCAGCGGCGCGCTGGTGGCAATGATGGCGGTGGCGCAGGCCGGCGCGGCACTGCTGCTGCCGGCACTGGCGGCTCGGCGCGTCGATCGGCGCGCGTGGATGATGCTGGCGCTGGCGATGCAGGCGACCGGCTTTGCCGGGCTCGCGCTCTGGCCCGACGCGGCGCCGTACGCATGGGCCGTGATCGGCGGCGCCGGGCTGGGCGGCTGCTTTGCGCTGTACCTGGTGGTGGCGCTGGACCACCTGCCCGACCCGGACAGCGCCGGCGCGCTGAGCGCGCTGATGCAGGGCGGCGGCTTCCTGCTGGCGGCACTGGCGCCGTGGCTGACCGCGATGCTGCAAGCTCATACCGGCGGCTTTGCCGCGGGCTGGTGGTACCACCTCGGCTGCGCGGCGCTGGTGGCCGGGCTGACGCTGCGCCTGAATCCGGCCGGCTACGTCGCCGCCTATGCTGCGGCGTCCGCCGAGTCTTCAGCAGTCGGCATCGGCCGCCTTCAGTAGCGCTTGCCGGGCAGGAACTTGCCCGACATCCCGATGCGCACCCGATCCCCGTTGGGGTCGGCTTCGCGCTGCAGGTCCATGCGGAAATCGATCGCGCCCACGATGCCGCCGCCGAACCCCTCGTGGAGAAGCGGCAGGTCAGCGAGTCAGCGCAGCCTCTACCGTGGCCGTGGCATCCAGCACCTCCTGGGGCAGCGCGAACAGCGCCGCGGCGGGTGGCGACAGCCCCTGCAAAAACTGCAAGGCAAGCACGATGAGCATGATTGGCATGGCGCCTCCTTCAAGCACACGTGGCAGATTCCGCTTCCTGGCCCGACCGGCTCCGTCTGGCACTCCGTCCGGCACTCCGTCCGGCACTCCGTCTGGCACTCCGCCACGCGCAAGCTTCATGCCATTGACGCAGTGCCCCTGAGCGGCCATACCGGCATCCCGCACGCATCGTAACGAACCCGCCCGGCGCGCAACGCGAGCCATGCTGAAGCATGCTGCACCGTCCCGGCCCTTCCCGGCAAGGACTCGGGGCAGGACCGCGGCATTGCCGCCGACCGTACCCGTTTCTGCGTCAGCGCGGCAATGCGCCCGCGTCAGCTTGCGAGATCTATTTCCGATGTAACGTCACATTACGCCATCCGTGGGCTTGCCGCACCCTTTGGCAATGCCGCTCCCGCGTCCGGCGCGCCTTGCCGCACAAGGCTCCGCAGGCATCGCCGGGCAGCGCGCGCCCGATCCCCCACGGTTCCTCCCCATGTGAGACAGCCTTACAAGTGCAAGCACGCAGCGAGGGGGCCGGTCGCTACATTGAAGCCGTGTCCAACGCGATCCCGCCAGGAGCCCAGAAATGAAACGAGCCCTTTCCCTGGTCGTGCTGCTGTCCACCACGGCCGCATTGCTTTCCGCCTGCATCGTCGTGCCGCCGCGCGGCGGCCCGCCGCCCCGCCACCACCATCACTACGACCGGTATTGATCCCTGGATTGATCCCCGGATTGATGATCGATTGCCTGATTGCCTGGTTGCCTGACAACGACCGCCCACAAGGAGCCATCCCATGAAACGCCATCTCTTGCTTGCCGCAGCCGTCCTCGCCACGGGCGGCGCCTTCGGACTGATCGCCCCCGCCGAAGCCCATCCCACCGCCGTGGCCCGCGGCTATGGCCATCCGCCGCCGCCGCCGCGCCATGAACCGCATCCCGCCGCGCGCCGCGGCCAGGTCTGGGTGCCCGGCCACTGGGCCGGCGTGCGCGGCCGCTACGACTGGCGCCCGGGCTACTGGCAGGCGCAGCGCCCGGGCCACCGCTTCGTGCCCGACCGCTGGGTGCGCGGGCCGCAGGGCTGGGTCATGCGCCCCGGCCACTGGACCCGCTGAAGCACCGGGTTCCGATACCGGCTTGCCACCCTGGCGGATCCAGTTGGTGGCAAGCCGGGTGCAGACCGGTGCAGCGGCCTTCCCAGGTCTCATTCCGAGGGTGTAGCCACGCCTCATCCAGAAGCACTAGGCCATGCGCCCGAGCGCGTCATTAATCGCGCAGATATATTACGGAACGCTGTATCAAGCTGCCGTTTCATAATTGCGCCACCTGCATGCACCATATATTCCGTACACCCCACGATAGGGTTAGCAACCCCTCTCATGGGGGCTTAGGATAATGTGATCTGTTTCAGCGCTGCAACCATTTTAAATTCAGGTGTCACATCGTTGAAACTGCCGGAACCCGGCGCCAGTGCGGCGTTTGCGGAACCTGGGATGGCGCATTCGGGTGAATTCCTAAAGGATTATGACAAGCCTGTCATTCCTACCCTGCCTCGTCCCAATTCCGCTCGCTTGCAATCCACTCAACCAGCCCATAAGATGAATTTAAGCCGATTTAGGAGCGAGAATCTTTCGGGTTCGGGTTCGGGTCAACCATCCAGCCATCGACAAGTTCCATCCAGAAGAACGGGACTGCCGGGGCATGGAAGCATGGGGGTCACACACGCGGTCAGACACCAATGGTGGCTGCCGTCCTGCACTGCCCTCCATACGCAAAGCGTCCCGCTGTCCGCTCCCGAGTAAACGGGGAGTGAAGTCGATGAACGCGTTGCTGATCGAGGAGCATCCGCTGCTCCGGCTCGGGCTGTTGCAGATGCTCGAGAACATCCAGGAATCCGCCCAGGTGGCAGCCATTGCGCCCGCGGACATTGCCAGGCTGGATAGCCGCCACCACCGTGCAGACCTGCTCGTGTTCGGCATGCCCGCCGAACCCGGTCCGGGCTGGGTACAACTCGAACAGGCCCAGGCCGTGCTGCAGCCGCAGCGCGTGCTGATCCTCGCCGACGTGCTGCCGTTGCACGTGCCCAATCCGGAAAGCGCCCGCGGCGTGTGCGGCTGCCTGCCGAAGACGGCCTCGCTGGCGGTGATCGAGGCGGCCATCCGCCTGGCCATCTCGGGGGTGCAAGGCCTGCTGTTCTCTGCCGAGACCGGGACCACGCCTTCCGCCTCGCGTTCGGCCATGCCGGCGGTGCAGTCGCTCGCCTCGGCCGCGCCGCTGCCCTTGCCGGCGAACCTGCCCACGGACTCGCTCTCGCTCGCCTCATGCGCCAGCGTGCAGCGCGGCACGCCGCGCGCTGCCGTGGCAGTGCGGGACCTGACCGACCTGAGACCGGGCCAGCCGTTGCCAGCGCCAGCTGCCGCCAGCGCCGTGCCGATCGCCGAGGAAGAGCCGAGCTACGGCGAAGCGGAAATGCTCAAGATCACGCCGCGCCAGTACGAAGTGCTGGTGCTGCTGGCTCGCGGCTACCCGATCAAGACGGTCAGCCGCATGCTGAACATCTCGGTGGCCACGGTGAAAAGCCACGCCTGCACGCTGTACCAGCGGCTCAAGGTGCGCAACAAGGGCGAAGCGGTCTACGCCGCCCTGCAGCGCGGGGCGACGCTGGAGTGGGTCAGCGGCGACGAGCCGTTCACGCGCGACAGCAGCCGCACGGTGGTCGGTTCGCCGCGCGCCGAAGCCGCCTTCGGCAGCACCGGCCAGACGCTGTAGCAGCATCACTGGCACCGCGCCGTGCCCGCGCCAGACGGCGCCGGCGCGCGTGCCAGCCTTCACGCCGAACATCGGAGGGGTCAACCATGCCGGCAAGCACTTTCCTGCCCACCTTTTCGGTGTGCATTCTCACGTGCGACCATCCCGAGGGCCTGCAGCGCGCGCTGCAGGCGGTTGCCGAATCCACCATGCCGCCGCACCAGCTGATCGTCACCGACGACAGCAGCGGCTACGCCACGCGCGAGATGATGCGCTGCGACCATCCGGACGTCACGTACCTGGAAGGGCCGCGCCGCTGCAGGGCGGCCAACCGCAACCGCGCCTTGCGCGCGGTCACCGGTTCGCACGTGCTGTTCCTCGACGACCAGACCCTGCTGGGCCCGACCTTCCTGCAGCAGATGGCCGAGTGCATTGCCGACGATCATATCCGCCGGGCCACGGCCGGCTGCGCGACACCGTTGATCCTGACCGGTACCGAGGTGTGCCAGGGGCAGCCGGGGCGCCCGCGCAAGCCTGCCTTCCTGGGCGATCCCACGCAGGACTACCGGCGCGGCGAACGCCTGCGCTCCGTGCTGCTGCACAGCGCGGTGTTCCCGCGCGCGCTGTTCGAGCAAGCCAGCTTCGACGAGCAGCTTGCCGGCGGCTACGACGAACTCGAGCTGACTGGCCGTGCGGTGCAGGAACTGGGCTACCGCATCGAGCTGGTCGCGAGCGCCGTCAACCAGCGCCTGCCTGACACACGCCCCTCAGGTCCCTCAGGTTCCTCAGGTTCCTCAAGCCCCGCGGCACGCGCCGAGCGCGCCGGCCCGGCCTGCGACGCCGCGCGCCTGTACGTGGCCTGCCAGCGCTACCGGCGCGGCCAACGGCGCCCGGTAAAGACGGCCTTGTTCCTGCTGCTGGCGCTGCCGCACGCGCTGGGCCGCGACCTGCGCACCGCAGGCGCGCGCGGCGCCAGCGATTTCTACGCCACCGCGGGCCGCCTGTGGCAGTTGCTGCGCGATCCGCGCGCTGACCGTGGCGAGGGTACGTCGGCGGCGGGCCTGGGCGTGCCACTGCCACGCGACTGAGCGGCGCGCCAGCCCGGGGCATGCCCCGGGCGTACCCATTTCTGCGGATACGCGAGCGCCCCGCGCGAATCGAGCCGGCAATGCATCGGCGGTGTCCATTCCCGCCGCTGCAGTGCCTGCATCGTCGCACCGAGGCGTTCCGACGCCCCTCCCACGGCCGGCATGCGTACCCGTTTCTGCGCACGCAGCGCCGCCCGCTACCCCTTCGCCGAAACCGCGTTCGGCAGCGCACGTAGCCCAATTGCACCACCCCGTGCAGACACGATAGCTTTCCAGGTAAGCGAATCACACCGGCACATCGTGCCGGGTGCTGCGCCGCCAGTACCACGGCATGCAACGTGCCGGCCGCTGGCGTGCGCGCTGACGGGAAGAAGAAGAGCCGTGCCATGAACACACCGATATGGATCCTTCGAGCGGAAACCGTCCCCTGCCGGTCCCAGGGCGTGCGGACAGCAGTGACGATGTTGAAGCCGAGGCCGGCCGGCGTGGTCCGGCTGACGTGGCAGGAGGTGTGGTCATGACCAGCCTGCGCTTGCCGAGTCCCGTATCCCTGACGCGCCGGCAGAAGATCGTCCTGATGATGACGATCGACATGCTCGCGTTGCCACTGTGCTTCACGCTGGCGCTGCTGCTGCGTGCCGGGGACGATGGACTGATCAGGCAGTACGGGATCCTGCCGCCGCTGTTCATCGCGGTGCTGACGATCCCGGTGCTCGCCTTCAGCGGGCTCTACCGGACCGTGCTGCGGTATATCGACCTCAAGGTGCTATGGGCGGCCGGCATCAGCATGGCAGCCCTGGTCGGGCTGACCTACGCGGTATCGTTCCTGATCAACGACAGCCGCCTGCCGCGCGCTGGCCTGCTGATCTACTGGTTCATCGCCTTTGCCTACGTGGTGATCTCGCGTTTCCTGATCCGCGCCCTGGTTCGGCGCACCCAGCGGTGGCGCAACTCCCGCGGCCATCCGACCCGGCATGTCGCCATCTACGGCGCCGGCGAGGCGGGCTTCCAGCTTGCCAGCGCCATGCGCGCCAGCGTCGACCACGAGGCCGTCTGCTTCTTCGACGACGATCGCTCGCTCGGCAACCACACGTTCGCCGACCTGCCGGTGTTCCATACCTCGCGCCTGAGGACAGAGCTGCAGCGGCTGGGCGTCGACGAAGTCGTGCTGGCGGTGCCATCCCTGTCGCCGGAGCAGCGCAAGCGGATCCTGGACAAGCTGCACCGGTGTGCGGTGAGCGTACGAACCCTGCCTACGCTGCTGGAACTGGTAGACCGCAAGATCACCATGCAGTCGATCCGTGAAGTCAAGCTCGAGGACCTGCTCGGTCGGCCTCCCGTGCCGCCGCGCGAGGCGCTGTTCGCCAAGTGCACGCACCGCAAGGTCGTCATGGTGACCGGTGCAGGTGGTTCCATCGGCAGCGAGCTGTGCCGGCAGGTCGCCTCGCAGCAGCCAGCCAAGATCATCCTGCTCGACCATTCCGAGTGGGCGCTGTACATGATCGAGCAGGACCTGCGCCGCAACTTCCCCGGGGTGCCGCTGATGGCGCGCATCGGCTCGGTGTGCGACCCCAACGCGGTGGCCGCGGCGATGCAGGGCCAGCAGGTCGATACGATCTACCACGCCGCAGCGTACAAGCACGTTCCGCTGGTCGAAGACAACATGCCCGAAGGCATTCGCAACAATGTGCTGGGCTCCCTCACCATCGCCAACATGGCCGATCGCTTCGGCGTGCAGACGTGCGTGCTGGTCTCAACCGACAAGGCGGTGCGGCCCACCAACGTGATGGGCGCGAGCAAGCGCATCGCGGAGCTGATCTTCCAGGCCGCCGCCGCCAGGCCCGGTACCCGCACGGTCTACGCGATGGTCCGCTTCGGCAACGTGCTGGGGTCTTCCGGCTCGGTGGTTCCGCTGTTCCGCAGCCAGATCGAAGCGGGCGGGCCGATCACGATCACCCACCCGGATGTCATCCGCTTCTTCATGCTGATTCCCGAGGCCTCGCAACTGGTGATCCAGGCCGGCGCCATGGCGCGCGGCGGCGAGGTGTTCGTGCTGGACATGGGGCAGCCGGTGCGGATCGTGGACCTGGCCAAAACGATGATCGAGATGGCGGGGCTGGTGGAGCGCACCAGCAAGAACCCGAATGGCGACATCGAGATCGCGTTCGTCGGCCTGCGCCCGGGGGAGAAGCTTTATGAAGAGCTGCTGATCGGCGGGAACGTCACGCCGAGCGAGCACGAACGCATCATGTGCTCGGAGGAGCCACGCCTGGAAGAGGCGGAACTGCAGGAAAAGCTGGCGCGGCTCTATGCGGCCTGCGACTCCCGCGACGAGGTCAGCATACAGACGGTGGTGCAGTCGATCGTGCCGGAATACGCCCCATACTCCTCGCTTGGCGAATCCTCGCGCAAGCCGGTGCGGGCCACGCCGGCAGACAGCAGCCAGGATGTGCAGGACGACACCAGGGCACCGCGGCAGCTCGGGCCGCGGCCGGTGGCGCTGCACCGGATCGCGTTCCAGGCCGGCAGCCAGCCCGAAGCCGGCAATGAAGTCGAACCCGCGCGCCTGCTGGGTTCGGGCAAGCTGCGCTGAGCCGCGCGCGGCCGGGGTGCAAACCTCCCTGGCGCGCGCACAAGAAGAAGGCCGCCTCAACGGGCTAATGCCGTCCAGTTAAGGTATCAAGCCCCACCGTCATTCCCGCGCAGGCGGGAATCCAGCGTCTTTCACGTCCCCTGCGAGGATGAAGTCACTGGGTTCCCGCCTGCGCGGGAACGACTGTGGTTAATTGAACAGCATTACGCCTCAACGGGCGGCCTTTGTTTGCTGCTGGTCCCTGAACGTCTGCTTGCCTGACTTGCCGCCTTACTTGCGATAACCCGGGAAGAACCCGCTCAGGTCCTCCAGCACCTCGGGCGCTCCGCCGCACAGCGCCTGGTACTTGTCGGCATCCACCACCACGCGCTGCGTGCTGAATGCATGCGTGTCCGGCGAAAACCCGCGCTTGAAGCGGAACAGCGAATCCTCCGCCGATCCGCCCAGGCCTCCGCCGAGGTGGTAGTACCGGTGCCCCTGCTCCCGTCCCCACTGTCGGATGGCGTGCAGCAGGATCTTGCTCGGCTGCCGGTGCCGGTATCGGGCGTCGATGCCCATCAGGTGGCCCTGCAGGATGCCGCCTTCGCCGGACACCGTGACCGTCGCGCCGCCGATGATGACGCCGTCCTCTTCCGCCACAAACAGCCGCAGCCGGTCACCGAGCTCCCGGGCCAGGCTGTAGTGGTAGGCATCGTCGAAGAAGTAGTAGTCGGATGCACGCAGCCTGTCCATCGACGCGTTGTAGAGACGGATGAAATGCGGCAGCGTTGCCAGCGTCTCATCCATGCGCACCGTGACCCCGGCCCGCATTGCCTTGGAAATCTCCAGCCTGTGCCCGTGCGAGGTGTCCCGCCAGTGCTCGGCCTCGCTCTTGGACAGGTCGATCGAGATCGTCAGGCCATGCTCGATCAGCGTGCCAACGGAACTGCGCCATTGCGCATTGACGATCGGATTCAGCCGGATAAAGCACGAGACGCAGCCCTGCTCGCGCAGCAGCGCCATGGCCGCCGTCATGGCCTCGTCGACGAACGAGGGCGGGGCGTCGTCGCTGACGACGGGGCCGGCAAACCCGTAGGGTGAACTCGCGTCCCAGTCCTTGCCGTTGATGTCCCGGTTCAGCAGCGGCAACAACAACTCGTGGCTGCCGTCCGTGACGTGGACGGCAAATGGCTTGCCGCCGCCTTCGTGCTGCGATGCCCGCAACCAGCCCGGCATGTGGTGGCTGTCATGCCGGCAACGCTGGAGCACCGCGAGCCATTCGGCGCTGGAAGTCTCCAGTAGATTGGTCTTCATCATCGATCCTCGTCGGAAGTATCGGGATTGGTGGCAACGTCCAGAATGATTTCGGCAAGGCGCTCGATGTCTCGCGGGCCATAGCGATGGTCGGCATGCACGACCAGGATGCGCCCGGACAGCCGGCGGTTGTCCTCGGTGGCGGCGGGCCAGGTCATGGGCCACAAGACCGCCGGGTAGACATCCCTCGCGATCAGCCGTTGCCGGATGCGGTCGCGCTGTGGCGCGTCGGCGCACAGCAGGATGCCGTACGCCGGTGTTTCCTGCCATTGCAGGCGAGCGGGCAGGCCAGCCATGCGGGCCGCCAGCAGCGCCAGGTTATCGCGCCGCCGCTGCCGCATCCGGCCGAGGTCAAGCGCCGGCGCCAGCACGCGCGTGAGCATGGACGGCCCGGAGATCTCGGCGTCGCTGCGCAGGTTGCCTTCTGCCTCGCCCGCGAGCGCCAGGAAGGTTGCCTTGTCGACCTGCGCGCCTGCCAGGTACGCGGCCTTCATCGACATGGCAGCGGCCATGCCGGCGGCGGCGCGCGCATGCCCCGGGGTGGGCGCAAGGGCGGGCGTGAGTGCCTGCCCGGTCAGTGGCCGCACCAGCCCCCCGTCGGGAACGGGCAAGGTCTTGCGCAGCGATGCGAACACGTAGTCCGGCGCACGGGCATAGGACCAGTCGGCGAGCAGGTCATGCGAGCGGTCGAGCAGGACGCTGCCGCCCTGCACTTCAACCTCGGCCCGCAGGCCGAAGTATTCGGGAACGATCGCCGCCTCGTCCGGCGCCAGCAAGAGCGGCGTGGCGTCGCCGAACGGGGCGTGCGGATACATGCGCACGTCGATGTCGCCAGCGAGGTCGTCAAGTACCGCGTGGCAGTAGTAGCTCGGCGCGTAGATCCGCCGCCAGCCGCGCGAGCGCCCCTGCGCCACGATCGCCCGCAGCGCATCGCGCCCGGAGCCGGTCAGCAGGTCGCCCGGGCGCAGCCAGGGCTCTCCGCCCGAAGAGGCCAAAGAGGCCAAAGAGGCCAGATGGACCAGCGGGGCCGCCGGATCGAGATGAAAGAATGAGCCGAATTCCGAGGCAGGTGTCATGGGGGCCATCCCGCGTGCTCAATGAGAAATCCGGGCGAAGGCCACGCGTTCGCCCGATGGGCCTCCCGGCATGCGGCGCACGACCGGCCCGGCTTCACGCGCCGCCCGCCCTGAAGAACCCGACGGAGACGACTCGCCTCCCCGTTGCAGGATCGGGATCAATACTGCGCCAGTATTCGCCGGTTGCCCCGGTCCACTGCATGGCGCGGCCATGCAGCGCGTCGCGCATGTCTTCGACGGCGTCGCGGGGATCGAACAGCAGCGCCAGCGGCAGCAGCATTGCCACGGTCGCGCCGGCGTGGCGCAACCGCACCGGCTGCCAGCGCCACAGCGTCATGCCGGCAACCGCAAGGCCGACACCCAGCCCGATCAGCGACTCGCCCACCGTATGGTGGAAATCCGTCACCAGCACCACCGGCATGAACAGCGCCAGCGCCACTCCCGCCGCCAGCCCGAGCCAGCCCGTGTACCTGCCCAGCGCGGAGCCCAGCAGCATCAGCAGCACGGGATACACCGCGGCTGTCAGCATCGCATGCCCGCTGACGCTGTAGACACCGAGCGACGGGAGCGACCAGCCCGAGTAGCTGAACGCGGACTTGGCCGCCATCACCAGCGTGGCACCGATACCGAACGATACCGTCCAGCACAGCGCGCGCATGCCCTGGCCGGCCACCGCCAGGCAGACTGCGATCCAGGCCGCCAGCGGCAGTGCCAGGCGGCTCTCGCCGAAATAGAGGTAATGGTTCCACAGGAAATTCGTCATTACGCTGCGGCGCGCGTTGCCTGCTCCATCACGCTGAGCACTACCTGCGCGGTCCTGTGCACTTCGTCTTGCGTCAGTGTGGGATGCACGAGGAACATCAGGCTGGTCTCGCCCAGCGCCCGTGCCACCGGCAATCGCGAGGCGGGACGCCATCCGGTTCCGTCGAAGGCCTTTTCCAGGTAGACCTCGGCACAGCCACCGGTATAGCACGGCACTCCCGCCGCGTTGACGGCAGCCATGATGCTGTCGCGGCTCCAGCCTTCGGCGAGACGATGCGGCTGCACGAACGCATGGAACTTGTACCAGGCATGCTCCACGCCGGCAGGCGGCAACGGCACGTACAGGCCGTCGCAGGCGCCAAGCGCGCCGGCCAGCGCCATCGCGTTGGCGCTACGCCGGGCGTGCCAGTCCGCCATGCGCCGCAACTGGATGCGGCCGATCGCGGCCTGCATCTCGGTCATGCGCCAGTTGGTGCCGAAGGAGTCGTGCACCCAGCGGAAGCCCGGCGGATGCGCGCGGTCATACATGGCCTCCCAGCTCTTGCCGTGATCCTTGTACGACCACATGCGCGACCACAGCACGGGATCGCTGGTGGTGACCATGCCGCCCTCGCCCCCGGTGGTCATGATCTTGTCCTGGCAGAAGGACCAGGCCCCGACATCGCCGATGGTGCCGACCATGCGTCCCTTGTAGACGGCCCCGTGCGCCTGCGCGCAGTCCTCGATCACCTTGAGCCCGTGCTCGCGTGCCAGCGCCATGATGGGATCCATGTCGCACGGCAAGCCCCCGAGGTGCACGCAGATGAGGGCGCGCGTGCGCGGCGTCAGCACGGCCGCGATGGTGCGGGCGCTGAGGTTGCCGCTGTCAGCATCGACGTCCGCGAACACCGGCGTCGCCCCCGCGTTGACGACGCAGGAGACGCTGGCGAGGAAGGTCCGGGGCGCGACCACCACCTCGTCACCCGGCCCGATATCCAGCGCGCGCAGCGCCACATCGAGCGCCAGCGTGCCATTTGCCAGCGTAATGGCATGCCCGGCGCCGCACCAGGCCGCGAACTCCTTTTCGAAGTCGCGGCATTCGGTGCCGGTCCAGTAGTTGACACGGTTCGAGAGCAGCACGCGCTGCACTGCCTGCGCCTCTTCCTGGCTGAAGCTCGGCCAGGGTGAGAATCCGGTATTGAGCATTGCCGATTTCCAAGGTTTGCGGTGCGAGCCACGACGCCGGTGGCGCCTATGGTGTCTTCTCGCTCCCGCAGAAGCGGGTCGCCGAGACTTCGCCTTCGGCGCTGATGTCCTCCTTGGCAAGCACCGTGCCGATCGTGCGCCACAGGATCCTGAGATCCAGCCAGAGCGACTGGTGATCCACGTACCAGACGTCCAGCCGGAACTTCTCCTCCCAACTCAGTGAATTGCGCCCGTTGACCTGGGCCCAGCCCGTGATGCCCGGCTTGACGGCCAGCCGCCGCGCCTGTTCCGCCGAGTAAAGCGGCAGGTAGAACGCAGGCAACGGGCGCGGCCCCACCAGGCTCATCTCTCCCTTCAGCACGCACCAGAGCTCAGGCAGCTCGTCGATGCTGGTGCGCCGGATCGTCCAGCCGAACGGCGTGATGCGTTGCGCGTCGGGCAGCAGCTCGCCATCGGCACCGCGCTCGTCCGTCATGGTGCGGAACTTGATGACTTCAAAGGGCTTGCCATCGAGACCGGCCCGCGTCTGCCGGAAGAACACCGGGCTGCCCAGCTTGCGCCGAACCAGGCCCATCACGATCAGGAGAGGGAGCGCCAGCACCAGCAGCGCCACCGACGCGAGGACGACATCAAGAACACGCTTCATGATCCTTTCCCACTTCTGAACGGTATCGAGGAGATATCTAACCGGATTCGTCCGCCCCTGTGAAGCGCCCACGGCTGTCGGAACGTGGCTTGCACCACAGTGTTCCGCCCGTCATCCGCCTGCGTTGGGCAGCGCACAGATACCGCCCTGTCGGCGCGATAGGGTGCGCTACGCCACGTCACGCCACCGGAGACAAGATGGATCAGCGCCAACAGGGGAAGCGCAGCGGGCCGATGCGGATCATGCTGCTCGTCACCTGCCTGCAGCTGGGCGGCGCAGAGCAGCAAGTGGCGGCGCTCGCGCGCGAGTACGTGGCGCTGGGGCACCGGGTATCGGTGGTCAGCCTTTTGCCTGGCAGCGAGGTGGCGCTGCCCGATTGCGTCGAAGCCGTGATGCTGACCATGCGCAAGACGCCGCTGTCATTGCTGGCCGCGCTCGTGCAAGTACGCCGCTTCGTGCTGCAATGGCGCCCGGACGTCGTCCACGCCCACATGATCCATGCCAACCTGTTTGCCCGCATGCTGTCGCGCCTGTGCCCGGTCCCGGCCACGATCTGCACGGCGCACAGCTTCTTCGAGGGCGGCTCGCTGCGCATGCTGGCCTACCGCCTCACCGATCACTGGAGCGACCTCACTACCCACGTCAGCGACGAAGGCCGCCAGGTCATGATCGCGTCCCGCGCGGCGCCCGAACAGCGGATCATCGTCGTCCCCAACGGCATCGATACGGCCCGCTACCGCCCCGGCGCGCAGGCGCGGACCGCCGCGCGGGCCGCGCTCGGACTGCACGGCGACGATCAGCTCGTCCTCAATGTGGGGCGGCTCGTCTGGGAAAAGGCGCAGACGGACCTGATCGATGCCTTTGCGCAACTGTCCCCCGCGCCCAACGCGATACTGATGATCGCCGGCGACGGCCCGCTGCGCGACACGCTGGCGCAGTGCGTTGCCGCACATGGCCTGGACGGCCGGGTGCGGTTGCTGGGCAGGCGGCAGGACGTGCCTGCCCTGCTGAACGCAGCGGACCTGTTCGTGCTGTCGTCACGGATTGAAGGGATGCCGCTGGTGGTGGGCGAAGCGCTGGCGTGCGGCTGCCCGGTCGTGGCCACAGATGCCTCAGGCGTGGCGACGATGGTGGGCGGCGTCGGCACCGTCGTGCCGCGCGGGGATCCGGCCGCACTGGCCCGGGCCATGCGTGACGCTCTCTCGCGCGGACGTGGCGCGGCCACGGACGAAGCGGCGCGGCATCGGCACATCGATTCCGCTTTCAGCATCGAGGCCATCGCCCGCACCTGGCTGCGGCTGTATGCGGACCACACCCGCACCGGCGCGGCGTCCCACCTGGCGTCCCCGATGCCACTGCGCACGGATGGTGATCGCGCAGGTTCCGCGGGCCTGCACAGCGGGCGGCGCCCGGCATTCTGGCCGGCACGGTGAACCCGTCTCCCACCGGTCGCATTCCAGCCACGACGGAAAGCGGCGCGCCAGGCGAGGCTTGCGTTCGACGCCGCACGGATGCCGCCATGCGGTTGCGATAACGTCACTGGAACGAACCGCACAGACCATGTCGCCGGAGCCCAGATGGATCAGAGCCAGAATGGAACTTCCGCCATACCGATGCGCATCCTGCTGCTCATCACCTGCCTGCAACTGGGCGGCGCTGAACAGCAGGTGGCCGCGCTCGCGCTGCAATACCGATCGCTGGGACACGCGGTCTCCGTGGTGAGCCTGATGCCGGGCTGCGAACTGACGCTCCCGGAAGGCATCGAGCTTCTGATGCTGAACATGCGCAAGACGCCGGCGGCGCTGCTGGCCACACTCATGCAGATCCGGCAGTTCGTGCTGCGCTGGCGCCCGGACGTCGTCCACTCCCACATGGTTCATGCCAACCTGATGGCACGCTTGCTGACGCGCGTGTGCACGGTCCCCGCCACGATCTGCACGGCACACAACTACTTCGAGGGCGGGGCGTTGCGCATGCTGGCGTATCGCCTCACCGACCGCTGGGCCGATCTCACCACCCAGGTCAGCGACGAGGGCCGGCAGCGCATGATCGACGTGCGCGCGGCACCCGCGTCGCGCATCATCTATGTGCCCAACGGCTTCGATACGACCCGCTACCGGCCCAGCGCCGGGCAGCGCGCCGCCACCCGTGCCGAGCTCGGCCTGCACCCGGACGACCGGCTCGTCCTCAACGTGGGCCGGCTGGTAGCCGACAAGGCGCAGACCGCCCTGATCGATGCCTTCGCGCAAGCCTCCCTCGGAGACCGCACCGTCCTGATGATCGCCGGAGAAGGGCCGCAGCGCGATGCACTGGCGCAGCGCATCGAGCACCACGGGCTGAGCGCACGCGTGCTGCTGCTGGGCAAGCGGATGGACGTGCCGGCGCTGCTGAATGCGGCGGACCTGTTCGTGCTGTCATCGGTTATCGAAGGCATGCCGCTGGTGGTGGGCGAGGCGCTGTCGAGCGGCTGCCCGGTCGTCGCCACGGATGCGTCGGGTGTCCCCGCCATGGTCCGCGGTATCGGCACGCTGGTTCCGCGTGGAGATACGCCGGCGCTGGCACGGGCCATTCGCGACGCCGTCTCGCAGGGCCGGGGAGGGCCTGCCGACGAGGCAGCGCGGCACAAGCACATCGCGACCAGGTTCAATATCGAACTCATCGCGCGCGACTGGCTGCGCCTGTACGCCAGGTATGCACGCGCCAGCGCGCCGGCACAAGTGGAGGCCACCGATGCCGCCGCGCGCTACCGCTAAGGCCGGCGGGCAGCCGCAAGCCGGCGCGACGCAAGGGCCGGCGATCTGCTTCCTGACCGGGACGCTGAACGTATTCGGCGGCGCCGAGCGCATGACCGCCACGGTGGCGAACGAGCTGGCCAGGCGCGGGCACCGCATCCACATCCTCTGCCTGGGCGATCGCCGCAGCTGCTTCCCGCTCGACCCGGCGGTCCGGCATGAGGCGCTGTTCGACCAGTCTCCCTCCTTCCGCACGCACTTCCTGCACGCCGTCGCCCGCATTCGCCGCTACGTCAGGCAGCATGGGATTGCCTTGCTGGTGGAAGTCGACCCGCTGCTGACGCTGTTCACACTGCCGGCGTGCCTGGGACTCGGTGTGCGCCGCATTGCCTGGGAGCACTGCAACCTCGATCAGGACCTGGGGCTGCCGTTGCGCCGCCTTGCGCGCCGCCTGAGCGCGCGCACTTGCCGGCGGATCGTGGTGCTGACCGAACTGGACCGCGAGAAATGGGTACGCAACTTGCGCTGCAGCAGGGTCGAAGTCATCCCCAACTCGCTGCCCATTCCCGTTCCCGTCCAGCCCGCTGCGCGCACCTCGCGCACGGCCGTCGCCGTGGGGCGCCTGACCGACGTCAAGGGTTTCGACGTGCTGCTGCAGGCATGGGTGCCCATCGCCAAGGCCTTTCCCGACTGGACGTTGCGAATCGTGGGCAACGGCGAACTGCTGGCATCGCTGACACAGCTGCGCGACCGGCTTGGCCTGCAGCAATGCGTGCGCCTCGAACCGGCGCGCAGCGATATCGAATCGGTGTACCGGGACGCCGCCATGCTGTGCCTCAGTTCCCGGTATGAAGGCTTCTCGCTGGTACTGGTGGAGGCCATGGCGTACGGCCTGCCGATCGTCGCCACCAACTGCGAGACGGGCGTGAGGGCCTTGCTCACCCACGGCGAAAACGCCCGGCTCAGCCCGGTCGACGATCCCGCCGCGCTGGCGCACGAGATCGCGGCGGTAATTGCCAGTCCCGAGCTTGCCTCCCGCCTGGCCGACGCCGGCCGGCGCAATGTGCACAAGTTCGCGCCGGCCGAGATCGCCGCGCGCTGGGAAGGCCTGTTGTCCCGCATCTCAGGGGAAACAGGCCGCAACGAGATCGGGGTGGCATGACGCAGGCTGCAACTGCCGCACGCGTGCCGGCTTGTGTACGCCAAGGCACGAATCCCCGCGCACGGCGTACTGGCCGCGCACGATAATTTTCACGAACCTGGCTTTCCACGCCGTTGCCGGCAGGCTCGCAACAACTCGGAAGATCACTGTCATGGACTTCAGTCACGCACAAGTCGCCATCATCGGGCTGGGCTATGTCGGCCTGCCGCTCGCCGTGGAGTTCGGCAAGCAGCAGCCGGTCGTGGGCTTCGATATCAACGCCGCACGCATCGAAGAACTGCGCACCGGCCATGACGCCACGCTGGAAGTCAGTGCCGACGAACTGCGCAGCGCGCGCCACCTGCGCTACAGCAGCGATCCCGGCGCGCTGAAGGATTGCCAGGTCTTTATCGTGACCGTGCCCACGCCGGTGGACCGTGCCAAGCGCCCCGACCTGACACCGCTGATCCTGGCTAGCGAGACCGTGGGCAAGGCGATGGCACCGGGCTCGGTGGTGATCTATGAATCGACCGTGTATCCGGGCGCTACCGAGGAAATCTGCGTGCCGGTGCTGGAGCGGCACAGCGGGCTGAAATTCAATGAAGACTTCTTCTGCGGATACAGCCCGGAGCGCATCAACCCCGGCGACAAGGAACACCGGCTGCCGGATATCCGCAAGGTCACCAGCGGCAGCACGCCAGAGGTCAGCGAGGCCATCGACGCGCTCTACCGCAAGATCATCGTGGCCGGCACGCACCGCGCCAGCAGCATCCGTGTGGCGGAAGCCGCGAAGGTCATCGAGAACACCCAGCGCGACGTGAACATCGCGCTGATGAACGAACTCAGCCTGCTGTTCCACAAGCTCGATATCGACACGCTCGAAGTGCTCAAGGCCGCCGGCACCAAGTGGAACTTCCTGCCGTTCCGCCCGGGCCTGGTCGGCGGGCACTGCATCGGCGTCGATCCCTACTATCTCACGCACAAGGCGCAGGAGGTCGGCTACCACCCGCAGGTCATCCTTGCCGGCCGGCGCATCAACGACCGCATGGCGATCCATGTCGCCGACGAGGTGGTGAAGCTGATGCTGCGCCGGGGCATCCCGGTACTTGGCAGCCGCGTGCTGGTGCTCGGCCTGACCTTCAAGGAGAACTGCCCGGACGTGCGCAACACCAAGGCGGTCGACATCGTGACGACGCTGCGCGGCTACAACGCCGAGATCGACGTCT
Organism: Cupriavidus oxalaticus; assembly: GCF_016894385.1. Taxonomy (NCBI): domain Bacteria; kingdom Pseudomonadati; phylum Pseudomonadota; class Betaproteobacteria; order Burkholderiales; family Burkholderiaceae; genus Cupriavidus; species Cupriavidus oxalaticus. Next base: position 21,953 of record NZ_CP069811.1, on the reverse strand, counting down.
ACGACCCCTGGATCAATATCGAGGACGCCGAAGCGGAATACGGGCTGGCATGCCTGCGCCAGGCCCCCCGGCACGACCACTACGATGCCATCGTGCTGGCCGTCGCGCACCACCAGTTCGTCACCATGGGCGTGCGGGCGATCAAGGCTTTCGGCAAGGAGCACGCGGTGCTGTTCGACGTGAAAGGCATCCTGCCCCGCAGCGAGGTCGACGGACGCCTGTAGTCACGCACGGAAACCCACCCGAAACCGCGCCATGGAGCCACCGCCCATGCATGAGAACGCCTACGCGCACCTGAAGACCCGCCTGGCCGCCACGCCGCGCACGTGGCTCATCACCGGCGTCGCCGGGTTCATCGGCAGCAATTTGCTGGAAGCGCTGTTGCGGCTCGACCAGCGCGTGGTCGGCCTGGACAATTTTTCCACCGGGCACCGCCGCAACCTGTGCGAGGTCGAGGCGCTGGTGCCGCCCAGGCAGTGGGCCAACTTCCAGTTCATCGAGGGGGACATCCGCAACCCGGAGCATTGCCGCAACGCCATGCTGTTCCGTGCGCCCGCGCGCGCGGGCACGGCCGCCGGCCTGCATCCGGTGGACTTTGTGCTGCACCAGGCGGCGCTCGGCTCCGTGCCCCGCAGCCTCGAGGATCCGGTCTCGACCCACAGCGTGAATATCACCGGATTCCTGAACATGCTGGTCGCCGCCCGCGACGCGCAGGTCAAGACCTTCGTCTATGCGGCCAGCAGCAGCACCTATGGCGACCATCCGGGCCTGCCCAAGGTGGAAGACCTCATAGGCAAGCCATTGAGCCCCTATGCGGTCACCAAGTACGCCAACGAGCTGTATGCCGACGTGTTCCACCGGTGCTATGGCGTGCATGCCGTAGGCCTGCGCTATTTCAACGTATTCGGGCCGCGCCAGGATCCGAACGGTGCCTACGCCGCCGTGATTCCGAAATGGATCGCGGCGCTGCTGCGGCACGAGGCCGTCTGCATCAACGGCGACGGCGAGACCAGCCGCGACTTCTGCTACGTCGCAAACGCCGTGCAGGTCAACCTGCTGGCCGCCACCAGCGAACACCGCGAGTCGGCCAGCCAGGTCTACAACGTCGCGGTCGGCGATCGCACCACGCTGACCACGCTGTTCGAGCTGCTTCGCGACGGGCTGCTGCCCTATGGCGTTGCCGCCGGTACCCAGCCGGTCTATCGCGGCTTCCGGGCGGGCGATGTGCGCCACAGCCAGGCCGACATCAGCAAGGCGCAGAGCCTGCTGGGATACCAGCCCACGCACCGCATTCGCGACGGGCTGGCGGAGGCGATGCGTTGGTACGTGCAGAGGCAGCAGGCATTGAAAGCCTGAGCGCAACCGGAAAACGACCATGTGCGGACTCGCAGGATTTCTCGGCGGCTCACCTGCCCCCTTGGCTGACCGTGCGGCCCTGCTGGCCGAGATGGCCAGGCAGATCCGCCATCGCGGACCGGATCACGGCGACACCTGGTGCGACCCGGACAAGCCGTTCGGCCTGGCGCACCGGCGCCTGGCCATCGTCGATCTGTCCGCGGCCGGGCAACAGCCGATGGCGGCAGCCAGCGGCCGTTATGTGATTGCGTACAACGGCGAAATCTATAACCACCTGGAGATCCGCGCCGAGCTGGAGCGAGCGGGGGCCGCGCCGCGCTGGCGGGGCCACTCCGACACCGAAACGCTGCTTGCCGGCATCGACGCCTGGGGCGCCGAGGCCACGGTCCGGCGTGCGCAGGGCATGTTCGCCTTTGCGTTATGGGACCGGCAGACGGGCATCCTGACACTGGCGCGGGACCGCCTCGGCGAAAAGCCGCTCTACTACGGCTGGCAGGGGACAGGCCAGGCGCGCACCTTCGTTTTCGGGTCGGAGCTGAAGGCACTGCGGCGGCATCCGGCGTTCGAGGGCAGCATCAACCGCGACGCGCTATGCCTGTTCATGCGCCACAACAATGTGGCCGGCAGCCATTCGATCTACCAGAACATCGCCAAGCTGCCGCCCGCGCATCTGCTGACGCTCTCGCTGCGGGCCCCTGAGCCCGTGCTGCGTCCCTATTGGTCGGGCGCCGCGGCGGCGCTCGATGGCGTGCGGCATCCTTTCCCCGGCACCCCCGAGGAGGCCGTGGACAGCCTGCAGGCGCTGCTGCGCGACGCGGTGGGCCGCCAGATGATGGCGGACGTGCCGCTCGGTGCCTTCCTGTCCGGCGGCGTCGATTCGTCTACGGTGGTGGCGCTGATGCAGGCGCAATCGTCGCAGCCGGTGCGCACCTTCTCCATCGGCTTCCACAATTCGGACTACAGCGAGGCCGCATACGCCAAGGCGGTCGCGCAGCACCTCGGAACCAGCCACACGGAGCTGTACGTCACGCCGGAACATGCGATGGCGGTGATCCCGGAATTACCCGCCAGCTACGACGAGCCGTTCGCCGACTCCTCGCAGATCCCGACGCTGCTGGTCAGCCAGCTGGCGCGGCGGCATGTCACCGTGTCGCTGTCCGGCGACGCCGGCGACGAGCTGTTCGGCGGCTACAACCGCTACCAGATCACTGCCGAGCTGTGGCAACGGCTGTCGCGCGTCCCCTCTTCCGTGCGCGCCGCTGCGGCATGGGGACTGACGCGCCTCTCCCCGCATCGCATCGACCAGCTCGCTGCCACCCTCCCCATCGCCTCACGCTGGAACAATCTCGGCGAGAAGGTCCACAAGGGAGCCGGCGTCATGGCCGCGCGCTCGTCGGCCGAACTGTATCGCGGCATGGTGTCCCACTGGCACCACCCGCAGACGCTTGTCATCGGCGGCACGGAGCCGGACAGCGTCGTGCCGGCCCTCGATGCCCTGACCGACGTCGAGCGCATGATGGCGCTGGACATGCTGGGCTACCTGCCCGACGACATCCTCACCAAGGTGGACCGCGCGGCCATGCGGCACAGCCTGGAGACACGCATACCGTTCCTGGATCACCGCGTGGTCGAGTTCGCCTGGCGCCTGCCGCTGGCCTGCAAGGTGCGCAAGGAAGCCGGCGGATACACCACCAAGTGGGTGCTGCGCCAGGTACTCGACCGCTATGTGCCCAAGGCGCTGATCGAGCGTCCGAAGATGGGCTTCGGCATTCCGATCGACGCGTGGCTGCGCGGGCCGCTGCGCGACTGGGCCGAGGACCTCCTTGACGAGCGGCGCCTGCGCCAGCAGGGCTACCTGGATCCGGAACCGATCCGCAGCCGCTGGGCCGAGCATCTGTCCGGACGGCGCAACTGGCAGCATCCGCTGTGGTGCGTGCTGATGTTCCAGGCGTGGCTGGCGCACGAGCGCGTACAGCAGCCAACCTTTGACAATGAGGCCTGCGAGGCCGTTGCTTAGCGGGAGACCGGCATGCGCTTCCTGATGATCGCCAGCTTCGGCGAGTCACTGCTCAATTTTCGCGGTCCGCTCATCGCGGCCTTGCAGGAAAAGGGCGTGGAGATGCATGTGGCGGCACCGGGCCTGCCCGCGGGCGCCCCGGTGCGCACCGCGCTGGAGTCGCGCGGCGTGATCGTGCATGACGTAGCCCTCGAACGCACCGGCATGAACCCGCTGGCCGATGCCCGCTCGCTGCTCGCGCTGCATCGGCTGATGCGGCGGATCCGTCCGGACAGCGTGATGTGCTACACCATCAAGCCGGTGATCTATGGCTTGCTGGCCGCCTGGCTGGCGCGCGTGCCGCGCCGCTTCGCCCTGATCACCGGGCTTGGCTACGCGTTCCGCGAGGACAGTGGCAGAAGCCGTCTGCGTGCGGTGGTGCAGCGATTGTATGCGCTGGCGCTCGGCCGCGCGCATACGACCTTTTTCCAGAATCCTGACGACGAGGCCCTGTTCCGCCGGCTGAATATCCTGCCCGCAGGCAAGCGTTCGTGCATCGTCAACGGCTCGGGCGTGGACGTCGGCAGCTTCCAGGTGGCGCCCCTGCCCGACGACGGTCCGCGCTTCCTGCTGATCGCGCGCCTGCTTGGCGACAAGGGCGTGCGCGAGTATGCCGAGGCGGCGCGGCGGGTCAGGGCCCGTCGCGCCGGCGCCCGCTTCAGCCTGGCAGGCTTCATCGACGCCAGCCCGGATGCCATCGCGCAGCACGAGCTGGACGCCTGGATCGCGGACGGCACCGTCGACTACCTCGGGCGCCTGTCGGATGTGCGGCCCGCCATCGCCGGCTGCAACGTCTATGTGCTGCCCTCGTACGGCGAAGGCACGCCGCGCTCCGTGCTCGAAGCCATGGCAATGGGCCGCCCGGTCATCACCACCGATGCCCCCGGCTGCCGCGAAACCGTGGTCGACGGCGACAACGGCGTGCTGGTGCCGGTCAAGTCCGTCGGCGCGCTGGAGCAGGCCATGATGCAGCTGATCGAGGACTGGGAGCGCGTCGTGCGCATGGGCCAGCGCTCCCGCCAGATCGCCGAGGCCAAGTACGACGTGCACAAGGTCAACGCCGTGATGCTTCGCGAGATGGGCTTCAAGTAGGCGCCGGCAGGCGCAAGGCACGGCCGGCACGGGTCAGGATCCGGTGCCAGAGCAGGCCTGCGTCGAACAGGTGGCGCTTGCCATCGACCACGACGCGGTCGCCCCAGTCCGACAGGGTATGCAGGCCATCCGGGTTGAGGCGATCGCCATCGGGCATGACGCACCCCACGGTCTCTTCCCGGTAGAACTCCGGCGTGCAATGCACGATGCGGTTGACCGCGATGGCCTGCCCGTAGCCGCTCTTGCACACCTGCGCCACCCGCAGCAGTTGGCCGGCATCGCGCACCACCGAGCCGGCCGCGCGCGCCGACATATTGTCGAACCTGACCGGGTTCTGCGCGTGCGGTTGCCATGGCCCGAGCAGGTTGTCGGCATGGCACAGGCAGACGTTGTCGAACTGCCCCATCGCGACATCGGTGTAGAGCAGCCAGAAGCGGCCGTCATGCTCGAAGATGGTGGGGTCGACCGCCGCGACGTCTTCCAGCAGCACGGCGACCTGCTGCCAGCCGCCTGCCTCGTCCTGGCGGTTCAGCACGCAGCGCCGGCTCTGCGACGACTCGGCCACGCAGTACAGCGCGCCGTCGTGGCGGAACAGGTACGGAAACGACAGATGCCCCGGCAGTCCCAGATCGACCTGCCCGGCACCGGTCGGCACATCGTGCGCGCCCAGCTTCAGCCTGACGATGCGGCCGAGCCCCTCGCGCAGGTCGACTTCCTCGCAATAGATTTCGTCTGGCCTGCCTGGCACGCCGAAGGGATCAGCCCAGCAATGCGAAGACGTGCGCGTGCCAAGCCAGCGCACCGGCAGCTGCTGCGCGCGCACGGCCTCGGCAAACGTCATGTCGACGAGCCCGATCATCCAGTGCTCGACCAGCAGGAACCCCTTGAGCTGGATGGCCGCGTGAGCGGCGAGCGCGCGCGTGCGCCAGAGCAAGCGCTGCCATGCGGCGGGGCGCGCCCGCCGCTTCCCCTGCCACGCCGCACGCCCGGCCAGCCCGCCAAGGGCACGGATCTCGCGCAGCGCACCGTCGAGCAGCGACGCGCCCATGACGGCAAGACGTTCGCGCGGAATCTTCTCGCAGGGTTCGGCATAGCCGCGGGCGGTGTCGACCAGGAATACGCCCGCATCCTTCCAGGCCACCAGTTCCAGCACGATGCCGGCGCCATTGGCGTGGGTTTCCAGGCCGTGGTACGGATCGCCCGGTGGCAGCCCGCGTCCGTCGCAGAGACGCCATACGCCCTCGACGGCGTGGCCGCACCAGCCCGTATCGAGCTCGCCGGTGAGGTCGACGATCGCCGTCACCGGCCCGCATGCCTGCTGCTCCTGCTGCTCCTGCTGCGCAGGCACGCCACCGGAGGCACCGCCGGCCTTGCCGGGCAGGCGCATCGCATCCGGAGCTCGCACGACGATGCGGCTGGTGCCGGAGGCACGCAGGCGCTGTATCACGGATGCCTCCCAGCCTGCGGGCTCGTTCGCGGTCACCGCGACCACGATGACCAGGCCCTGCGGCGCAGCGGCCTCTGGAAACTGACCGGACATGTCCCCCCCTTGGCAATCGTGTGCAACGCCATTGCCTTGCATTTGGCACCATCATGCACGGCGCCGACAGTAGCCTTAGGGTGGAGCTGCATTCATGCTTCGGGATGGTAGGAGGGCCGCCGGCAAGGCCGCACGCGGCGTGTTGCTGTGGCGAAGCCGGCGTATGTGTGGCCCCGTACGGATACCCCGTTTGCCTAGATCTAGATTTGCGGTGTCGACCCGGTGCACACCCCCTTGCGTGTGTTGGCCGATGTCAGCCAATGGGCGCGCGGACCAAACCCGGCATTCCTCTGCGCACCCGCTGTGCTGGACAGCCTTGTTCCCTCCTGGAGATCATGATGAAAAGCAGGCTCGATGCGGCAGGGATGCCCGCGGCGGTAGTCGTCGGTGGGCAACTCGGCGGGCTTGGACTGGTGCGGTCTCTGGGCAACCAGGGGATTCCCGTGGTCGTGGCGGAAACGAAGCGTGCTGCGGCGGCGCTCTGGTCGCGCCATGCCCGCCGGCATGGCATTCGCAGCTTCGTGGGGCGCGACTTCATCGATGACATGATTGCGCTGGCGCGCCAGCTGGGGCACCGGCCAGTGTTGTACCTGACTGACGAGGATGCCGTGCACAGTGTCTCGGAAGCGCGCGAGGAATTGTCGCAGTGGTACCGGTTCCGCCTGCCGTCCGCGCAGGGCGTGCGGATGCTCAGCAGCAAGGCCGCCTTTCACCGCTTTGCGCAGGACCATGACTTCCCGGTACCCCGCACGGTCATCCTGAATGACCAGTTCGACGTGCCTCAGCTCTCTTCGCTGCGCTTTCCCTGCGTGATCAAGCCCGACGACAAGCGCCAGGCGCTGAGCGGCGACAAGGAGCGCGCCATCCGCGTGGAATCGCTGGCCGAGGGGCAGGAACATGCCCGCGCCATGCTGCGCACCCCTGGCGGCATCGTGGCGCAGGAGTGGATCGACGGCCCGCAGAGCAATATCTATTTCACCCTCTTCTACCGCGGCAAGAACGGCAAGGCGTCAGCGGTGTTTACGGGCAGGAAGCTGGCCTGCTGGCCGCCTGAGATCGGCAGCACCGCCGTCTGCGTCGGCGCGCCGGAAGCCCACGCGGAACTCGGGCGGATCACGCTCGCCTTCGCCAGGCGTGCCGGCTTCGACGGCATGGGCAGCATGGAGTACAAGTGGGACGACAAGCACCGGCGCTTCGTGATGATCGAGCCAACCGTCGGGCGGATCGACTGGCAGGAAGAGATCGCCACGCTGTGCGGCGTCAACATCCCGCTGGCGGCGTATCGCCATGAACTGGAGCTGCCCGACTTGCCGCGCGGCCCCGCCAGGCCTGGCGCAGTCTGGCGCGCCACGTACATCCGCGGGGCGCCGGCTGGCCTGATGCCGCCCGGGGCACAAACCTTTGACGGCTATCTGCGCTGGGATGACCCGCTGCCGGCCATTCATCACTACTGCCTGAACCCGCCGCTCGAACGCGTGCGTCAGTGGTGGAACGGCTGGTTTCCTTCCAATCGTCGCGAGCAGGTCCAACAGGAACAGCAATGACGTCGACCACAGATACCGCGATCATCGGGGCCGGCCCGTACGGCTTGTCGATCTCGGCACACCTGAGCCATCTTGGCGTGCCCCACCAGGTGCTCGGCGAGCCGATGCTTGCCTGGCGCAATTTCATGCCGCCCGGGATGCTGATGCGCTCCGAGGCCTTTGCCTCGGACCTGTATGCGCCCCACTCCGGCTACAGGCTGGAGGATTACTCCCGGCGCATGCACCTGCCGTATGCCCCGATCGGCATGCGCTTGCCGCTGGAGCGGTTTGTCGAGTACGGGCTCTGGTTCCAGTCGCAACTGGTCAGCCACGTGCGCCCGGTGGAAGTCACCGAGCTGCGCCGCCAGCACGACGGCTTCCGCGTATCCCTGAGCGACGGCGACGCGCTGCTGGCGCGGCGTGCGGTAATTGCCCTCGGGCTCAAGGGCTTCGAGCACACGCCGCCGGCCTTGCAAGGGCTGCCGAGGCCGCATGTGCTGCACTCCGGCGAGATCGGCAACCTCACCTGGGCACGCGGCAAGCGCATCGTGATCGTCGGCGGCGGGCAGTCGGCATTCGGCCTGGCGGCGCTGTTCAATGAACTTGGCGCCCATGTCCGTGTGCTGGTCCGCGACAGCATCATTACCTGGAACAAGGATCCGGAAGTCGACCGCAGCCTGATCTCGCGGATGCTCCATCCCGAAGGCGGGCTGGCCCCGGGCTGGTATCCCTACGTCCTGTCGGAATTCCCGTACCTGTTCCGGCCGCTCGGGCAGCGGCTGCGCAGGCGTATCGCCGAGACATCGTTCGGACCCTCAGGCGCGTGGTGGCTGCGCGACCGCGTGATAGGCAAGGTCGACATCCAGTTGCAGACCACCGTCCGGCATGGCGCCGTCCGCAACGGCGAGGTGGTGCTGGAGGTGAGCCGCGACAGCGGCCCGGCAACCGTCACCGGCGACCACGTCGTCGTCGCCACCGGCTTCAGGGTCGATCTGGCAAGGCACCCCTTCCTGTCGCCGGAGATCGTCGCCGGGCTCTCGCTCGTCGACGGCTGGCCCGACGTGTCGCACAACTTCGAATCGCAGGTGCCGGGCCTTTACATCACCGGACCCGCTGCGGCGATGAGCTTCGGCCCGGTACTGCGCTTTGTCTACGGCGCCAAGCATGCCGCGCCGCGCATTGCGCGACATGTCAGCCGTTGCCATGCAGCCGAGGGCGGCAGCCGCCTCTTCGAGCCGACTGGCGTGCCTCAGGCCCGTGCCGAAGGCAGCCACGGCGCGTTGACGCACCCGCCGGCGGCTCTCCAGGAAGCGAAGCTCCCGGCCGAATAGGACAGGCCGGGCACGCGCAAGCACGCCATGGCCCATGCCACGGCACCCGCAAACGGGTGCCAGCGGGCCTGGCATCCAGTACACAGGGGCCCTGCGATGCAACAATTCAAACCTCTTACGAGCCTGCGGCTGTTCCTGGCCTTATGGGTGCTGTGCAGGCACTGGTTCCATGCCTACGGGGCGGAAGGCACGCTCTTCGACATCGGCTTCACCAGCACCTGGTTCGACCACGGCTACCTGGGCGTCGACGGCTTCTTTATCCTCAGCGGCTTCATCCTCGCCTACAACTACGATCCGGCGCCGGGCAAGACGATTTCGTGGAAGCGGTTCATCGTGGCGCGGATCGCCCGCATCTACCCGGTCTACCTTGTCTGCCTGTTCGCCTTCGCGCTCGCCGTGATCGCCCGCGATCTGCTGCTGCACACACACAACCTCGGCACGGGCGGCTATACCGCGCCCACCTTCCTGCGCGAAATGCTGATGCTGGGCGCGTGGCGCTACGCGGGCGAGAGCGGATGGAATGACGTCGACTGGTCGGTCAGCGCCGAATGGTTCGCCTACGTATTCTTCCCGCTCTTCTTGCTGGTAGCACCTCGCCTGAGCAGGGCCCGCATCCTGCTGGCCGGCGGCATGGCCCTGGCGGCGCTGGCAGTGGTGGAAGCCACCTCTCCCGATCACTTGTCGCTGAGCGGCGGCCTGGCCCGGCTGGTCCCCGAATTCCTGCTGGGCGTTCTGCTCTGCCGGCTGCGCGAAGCGATGCCGCGCCATGAGGGCTTCCGCGCCGGCGGCATGCTGTCGCTATGCGTGTGCTCGCTAGGCATCAGCCTGGGCCTGGATGTCCTGTTCGTAGCGGGCTCGGCCGGGCTGGTGTTCTGCCTGTCCTACCACAAGGACGCACTGACCCGCGTCCTGTCGCTGCGCAGCCTGGTGTTCCTCGGCGAAGTCTCGTACTGCATCTACATCGTGCAACGCATTCCCCAATACATGTTCGAGTTCGCGCGCGGCAAGGTGGCAGCGGTGGCCACCCTGCCGGGGATAGTGCAGGCAGCGTTGCTGCTTGCGCTGACTGTCGGCATCGCCATCGTGCTGCATCTCGCCGTCGAGAAGCCAATGCGCGTCTATATCAATCGCCGGATCGGTGGGAAGATGCCGCTCGCCAAGACATTGGCCAACACCTGACCTGCCGGGCAGCGCCGGCGCGGCTCGGGTTGCCAGCGGCTGCCAATTCGGCGGCTGGCAATTCAGCGGCTGCTGACGCGGGGCCGGTACTCCGCCGCCGGAGCGCGGCGCCCGGCCTGCCTCTCCCTGATGCTGCAGATCAGCAGGCAGACCAGCATCGGCACGAACATCCACTTCTGCCGCACGGAGATGCCCAGGTTCGCTGTCATCGGCGCCAGGATCAGCCAGGCGCCGATGCAGTAGATCCAGAGGAACGCCTGGTTCTTCAGTACCACGCGGCTGCCCCGCCGGTGGATCATGCCCCAGATGCCAAGCACGGCAAGCAGCAGCAGCACCACGTTGTCCAGCGACGCCGCCAGCCCGAAGATGCCGTTCGCCTCGTACGGCAAAGGCCGGAAGACATAAGTGAAGAGCTGCATCGGCAGCGACATGCCGGCGATATCGATACCGCCGCCGCCCTCCTGGTTGTAGCCCTGGCGCGTTTCGACATACGCCTCGATGGTGGCGGCATCCTTCGCCTCTCCCAGGCCCGCATACTGCATGGTGAATGGCACGATGGCCGCGGTTGCGACCATTGCCACGCTGACCAGCGCAACCCGCCACTTCCAGCCCATCTTCGACGAGATCACCATCGCGGCCGCCAGCGACAGGATCATCACCGCCGCGATGTGCGGCCGCACCAGGAACATGCACGTGATGGCGATGATCATGAGCCAGCTGCGGCGCGGCATGGACAAGCTTGCCCACAGCGCAAGGCTGGTTGCCATGAAGGCCACCGAATCCTTGCCGATGGCAGCGCTCCAGAAGCTGACCGAGGGCAACAGCACGATCACCATGGCCAGGCCCCGCAGGAACCGGCTCCTGCCCGCAGTCACTGTCCGCAGCACCGCGTCGAATGCCAGCAGGCCGATCGTCCCGAAGATGTTGAAGACAAGAAATACCCCGAGATACGAGAAGCCAAGATACTGCGAGAAGATATGGGTGAAGTAGCTTACGGCGCGCGTGCCGATGGAGAACTCCGGTGACGGCAGCAGCGAAGCCTCGAAGTAGTCCGCTGCATCCCCGCCGGTCTCCATCACCAGCTTTGCGTAGGCGATGCAGAAGATCGTGTGCCAGGCGTAGAGCAGGAGCGCCCATTTTGGCCGCGTGCCAAACCTTCGGCCCACGCTCACCGTCACCAGCGCGCCTGCCAGCAGCACGAGCGTCGCGCTAAGTACATGCCACGCGGAAGATGCGTATTCCATGGTCGAAGCCCTAAGCAAGAATTGGCCACTGCAGGCGCGCCGCGGTCATGCCGCCTGCTCCACCGGCACCGGCTCGCGGGACCGCAGGAAGAATCCGATGCCGGCGAGCACGGCCACCGCATTGCCCGCGATATAGCCATAGACGGCGCCGCGGGCACCGTAGGTCGGGATCACGATAAGGTCCACCACAACCATGGTGCAAAGCACCAGGAGCCATTTCTCCACCAGCCAGTTGGGCTTGCGCAGGTAAATCACCAGCAGCGACAGCGCCGCATCGGCAAACACCAGTCCGGATGCCATCGCGGAAAGCCGCAGCAGGCTTGCCGCAGCCTCATAGTGATCGCCGTAGATCAGGGCGATGATCCACGGCGAGCAGTAGGCCAGCAGCCCGCCTCCCACCACCCCCATCGCGACCATGCCCGCGGTGGCGTACACGACGTTGCGCCGTACCAGGGCGAGGCTCGGCTGCGCGTAGATCATCATGGGTGCCAACGAGCTCGCGACGATCGCGCCGAGCATCATGAAGTTGTCCAGGACCTGCATGGAGGCCGCATAGGCACCCAGTTCGACCAAGGGAATGTGCGGCTTGAGCAGCAGTTGATCGACGCGCTTCGCACAGAGCATCAGCATCATGCCCATCCAGAACACCATGCCGTCGCGCAGCAGCGTCCGGGCCAGCGACCAGTCAAACTGCACCGCAACGCGAGGGCTGCGCTTGTGGTAGTAGCGGGCAAGCAGCACGGCAAACAGCAGGGATTCCACGGCGACCACCCAGGCATAGTCCGGTGCCGAGTTCGTGCCCGCCAGGTAAAGCGCCCCGACTGCAACCATCCGGAAGGCAAGGCCGACCATGCCGAAGACCACGCCCGGGCGGCTGTCGGTACGCGACTGCAGCCATGAGCGCACCGCGCCGAACGGTTCGCGGAACAGCATGGGAATGCCCACGATGATGACGATCACGACAATGACTTTGTCCGTTTCCGTCATTGCCACGACCGCCACGAGCATCACATAGCCCACTATCGCGGCAAGCTCGCGCAAGCCGAAGACATGGGCCAGCAGCCGGTGCTGCGCGGCCGGCGCCTGGTCGGCGACCAGGCGCGGGACGACCACTTCGTTGCCGCAGATCAGCGCGAACGCCGAGGCAATCAGCACCAGCGACTGCGCATACTGGAACTCCGCAAAGCCTGCAGGCCCGACGGCGCGTGCGATCAGGGCCACGCTCACAATGCCGAACACCACCTGAAGGCCTCGCTCCAGGACCAGCCAGAGCACATTGCGGGCAATCTGCATACGCATGCCAGGTTTCTCCGGAAAGAAGATCGGTAACATCGTCGCCGGCATGGCCGTCGGGTGTACCGTGCGGCCAGCCGGTCTGGCCGGTCTTCATTGGAACCCCTCTGAAGAAAGGAATCGATCAGGCATCGTTGCGCGGCGCGGCCGTACAAGTCTTGTTGTCCCTGGCCTCGTGCCCCGCCGGAGTCGCCCTGACAGCGCCCCTGGTTCTGAAGTCCGGCACCCCCCTTTAGCCTGTACCGATTCTAAATATTCTGTCAGCGCCCGCGCCGCGCTCACTGTTGTCCCCCGCACACTGCCGGGCATCCTGCAGTGCCGGTCTCCCCGGACATTGCCTATGCTCGATTCGCTGGCCAGACATGTTGCCGTATCGACGGTGTGTCCTCGCAGATTACAGCCTTGCCCTGGCAGCGGCATCGTCCAGATGGTCCATCTCCTCCTGATGGAGGAGCCTGGCCGCGGTCCGTGCCGTGCTGCCTTTGCTCCGGCAGCGTCAGGGCATCTCCGCCCGCAAGCAATGTGTGTCAGCGCACCGAGCTTTTCGGCCGACGTTCCTACGATCAGCCCATCGTGGGTGCAGTGCCGGCATGGGTGCTTGCCCGCTTCGCGAGGAGATCGCCGTGAGATCAATCTGCAGTCCTGACATCCAGCGCCCCAACCAGGCCCGGCGCCGCGGCCCCGCGGCGTTGCTGCTGCCGCTCCTGAGCGCCGCGCTGCTGTCGGCATGCGCCGCCTCCCCCGGCATGGTTTTCGACAGCAGTGCGCCGGTCAAGGCCGTCGGACCCGACGCGATGCCAAGCGTGACACCGATCACACTCGATCTCGTGCGCGAGCTGCGCAGCAAGAGCAAGCCCGCCAACGAGCGCGTCGAAGAGCTGTTCGCCAAGGCCGAGCCGTACCGGATCGGCCCGGGCGACATTATTTCCGTGGTGGTCTGGGACCATCCGGAACTGGTCTTCCCGACCCAGACCTACAGCCCCGCCGCCAGCCTGGAGATCCCGCAGTCAAGCGGCGGCTCCAACCTGCCCGGCTACGTGGTCAGCCCGCAGGGAGACATCCAGTTTCCCTATGCCGGCGTCATGAAGGTTTCCGGCAAGACCGCCAACGAGGTGCGCAGCGAGATGGCCCGCATCCTCTCCCGGGTGGTGCGCAACCCGCAGATGACCGTGCGCGTGCTGGGCTTCCGCAGCCAGCGCGTCTACGTCGACGGCGAAGTGCGCACGCCCGGCATGCTCGCCATCGACGACGCGCCGATGACGCTGGTCGAAGCGCTCAACCGCGCCGGCGGCGTGCTGAACCTGACCGGCGACAACAGCCGCATACGGGTCACGCGCGGCGAGCGCAGCTGGTACGTCAATATCCCGGCCCTGCTGGCCAAGGGCGTCGATCCGGCGCGCATCATGCTGCGCTCGGGCGACATCGTGCGCGTGGAGCAGCGCGAGGACAACAAGATCTTCGTCACCGGCGAGGTGGCCAGACCCAGCTCGCTGCTGATGCGCAACGGCCGCATGACGCTGAACGAGGCGCTGGGCGATGCCGGCGGCGTCAATCCGGGCACGGCCAATGCCGAGCAGATCTTCGTCATCCGCAAGGAGCCGAACGGCGAACCCAAGGTGTTCCACCTGGACGGCACTTCGCCGGCCGCGCTGGCGATCGCCGAAGGCTTTGACCTGGAACCGAAGGATGTGGTCTATGTCGACGCCCGCGACCTGGTTCGCTGGAGCCGCGTGATGAACCTGCTGCTGCCGTCCACGTCGCTGGTCGGCACGGCGTCAGGGCTCAAATAAGTGAGTGATACGGGTATGCCCAGAACCATCCTCGTCGTCTGCCTCGGCAATGTCTGCCGCAGCCCAATGGCGGCCGTGCTGCTCAACCGCGCCCTGCCCGATTGCCGGGTGACGTCGGCCGGGCTCGCGCCACCGGTCGGCGCCGCGGCGGATCCGCGCGTCGTGCGCTTGCTGGCCAACGAAGGCTGCAGCCTGGCCGGACACCGCGCCCGCGCCGTGGACAATGCCCTGGTGGAATCCGCGGACCTGGTGCTGGTCATGGAGAGCCTCCAGCGCGAAACGCTGGAGGAGCGCTTCCCACAGTCGCGCGGCAAGACCTTCAGGCTTTGCGAAGGACTGGACCTCGACGTACCCGATCCGTACGGAAGCTCGCAGCAGATGTTCAGCATCGTCCTGGAATTGATCAAGCAGGGAATCTCGTCATGGTCGTCGCAACTGGAGAGGGAGAACTCCGTTGCAGCGATTGACAGCCACAGGGAGGCATCATGAGAACGATAAGCAAGCGCGATGACGCGATCGAGGAAGCCGTCGAGCGCGAAAAATCCGTCGACCTGACCTCGTATCTCGACATCCTGGTCCGCTACCGCTGGACCTTCCTGGGTGCCGCCGTCGTCATCGTGGCGCTGGGCCTGCTCTATGCGATGGTCGCCACGCCGGTCTACCGCAGCGATGTCGTGGTCCAGGTGGAAGAGAGCAATAGCCCGCTGAACAATGCAAGCAAGCTGTCCACGTCGATCTCGCCGGGGCTGGACATCAAGCCGGCGGCTTCGGCGGAGATTGAACTGCTGCGCTCGCGCATGGTGGTCGGCAAGGCCATCGCGGCCCTGCGTCTCGATATCGAAGCGCAGCCGCGCTACTTTCCGCTGATCGGACCAGCCATTGCGCACTACAACCAGGAATTGTCCAAACCGGGCCTGTTCGGATGGGGTGGCTACGCCTGGGGCCGCGAAGCGATCGCCGTGCAGCAGCTGGACGTGCCGGAGTCGATGGAAGATCGCAAGATCCTGCTGACGGCGACCGGCGCCGCAGGCTACTCGGTGTCGTTCAACGGCGGCGAGGTCAAGGCCGATGGCAAGGTCGGCCAGCTCCTCTCCGTCGCCACCTCGGCTGGTCCAGTGCACCTGCTGGTCAGCAAGCTCGACGCGCGCAGCGGCGCCCGCTTCGACCTGCGCCGGGTGCCGCGCAGCATGGCAATCGCCAGCTTGCAGAGCAGGCTGGTGATCACCGAGCGCGGCAGGCAAAGCGGCGTGATCGGCATCTCGCTGGAAGGCAACAACCCGGAGTTGGTGTCCGCCACGCTCAACGAAATCGCCAACGCCTACGTGGAGCAGAACGTGCTGCGCAAGGCCGCCGAAGCGGAGAAGTCGCTGGCCTTCCTCGAGCAGCAGCTGCCGCAGCTCAGGCAGCAGGTCGAAACCTCGGAGAACCGTTACAACGCCATGCGCAACCAGCGCGGCACCGTTGACCTGCCCGAGGAATCCAGGCTGATGCTGAACCAGTCGGTGCAGCTCCAGACCAAACTGCAGGAGCTGCGCCAGAAGCGGCAGGAGCTGGACGCACGCTTCACGCCCAACCATCCGATCATCTCGCTGATCGACGGCCAGATCGCCAGCGTCAACGCGCAGATCAACGGCCTGGCAGGCCGCATCCAGAAGCTGCCTGACGTCGAGCAGAACGTACTGCGCCTGATGCGCGACGTGAAGGTCAGCACCGAGATGCTCCAGTCGCTGCTGAACGACATGCAGCAGCTCAAGCTGATGAAGGCCAGCAAGGTCGGCACCTCGCGCTTGGTCGATGCGGCGGAAGTGCCGATCAGCCCGATCCGCCCGAACCGCGAGGTGATTGCCACGCTGGCGGTCGTGCTCGGCCTGCTCGCCGGCCTGGCGGGGGTCATCCTGCGCCACGCCTTCAACGGCGGCGTCGCGGACGCCGACGAGATCGAGCGGCGCACGGGCATGGTGGTCTACACCACGATTCCCTTCACCCCTCAGGAGGCACAAACGCCAGACGCAGCCAACGGCGGCGGGCTGCTGGTACGCCAGCAACCGGACGATCCCGCCGTGGAGACGTTGCGCAGCTTCCGCACCGCCCTGCAGTTCGCACTGGCCGGCAACAAGAACCGGACCGTGGTCATCACGGGGCCTGCGCCCGGCGTAGGCAAGTCCTTTATCTGCGCGAACTTCTCGGCGATCGCCGCCAGCGGCAAGCGCGTGGTGCTGATCGATGCCGACCTGCGGCGCGGATCGCTGCACCGCCGCTTTGGCGCCCGGCGCACGCCGGGGCTCACCGAGCTGCTGCTGGGGGCGCCGTTCGAGCAGGTCGTGCAAAGGGAAGTGGCGCCCGGCCTGGACTTCATTTCGACCGGCAGCGAGCCGCCGCATGCGGCGGATGTCCTGCTCAGCCCGGCGATGGAGAACCTGATCGACACGCTCACGATGCGTTACGACCTGGTCATCATCGACACCCCGCCCATCCTGGCGGCGACCGACGCCGGCATCCTGGCCAGCAAGGCAGCCGCGGTCTTCCTGGTGGCGCTTGCCGAGAAGACCACCGTGGGCGAGCTGCAGGCATCCCAGCGGATGCTCCAGCAGAGCGGGGCAGACGTGAAGGGCGTATTGCTCAACGGCCTGCGCATCGAGGGTCGCTGGTACCGCTCCCATTACTACTTCGGCAAGTACCGCTACCTCGGCGAATACAGCCCGAAGTCGGCCAAGCGCGCCTGAGGGCCGCAAGGACTGTCGCCGATCTCCCGGCCATTGCCGGCATGGCTGCCCTCCGTCCGCTGCCGGACCGGAGGGCTTGCCGTTCGAACGCACGGTGGCAAGCGACAGCGCCAGCCGGGCCGGGAAGGCCGCCTGCATAGCCTGTTCCGCAGCGCCGATGCCGGCCCTGGGCCGGGGCTGGCAAATCCACAGCATCATTCAAAGGAGGCGCCATGTCTGCTTCGCAGAAGCGAACCAAGCCGAAGCTGGGCCGGACTTCCATCGCTGCAGCCGTCTGTTGCGCATGTCTGCCGCTTGCGGGCCATGCGCAGACAGGATTCCAGGCTGCTGCCAGGAGTCCGAATGAAGCCGGAGATCCTTGCCCGCTGCTGACCGCCGAGAAACGGGCGTACCCCGGCGCGATCGTAAAGTCCATCACCGCCTACGGGGCCCGGGGGGATGGCGTGACGGACGACTATGCCGCCTTCCAGAGAATGGCGGCAGAGATTTCCAATTACAGGTATATCAAGCGCAAGATCGTTTATTTCCCCAAGGGCACCTATAGCATCGATCGCTTCGCGATCGCCGGTGGCCCCGCTGCAAACGGGATCCGGAATATCCTGCTCGCGAAAGCCAGCAACTTCAGCCTGATCGGCTGCACCGGCTCCGTGGTTTCCTTTAAGGGGGACTTCACCATCACCAACGACAAGAGCAGCGGTCAATCCTGGTATTCCTACAGGCACCAGCTCGGGTTCGAGATCAGGCATTCCACCAACTTCAGGATTTCGGGCCTGGAGCTCTACGGCAACGTGGACAAGATGTCGCGGCCGCCTTCGCCGGATGGCAAGCCGCTGAGCGAGACGAATTCGCACGGCATCCAGACGAACGCGAGCTCCAACTATGAACTCAGCCACCTGAAGATCCATCACTTTGCCTGCGACGGCCTGTACATCGGCGGGGAATTCACCACCGATCGCAACGGCACCATCCACAATGTGGATTCCTACAACAATGCCCGTCAGGGAATGAGCATCATGCAGGCAAGGTCGTTGCGGATCACCAGGTCCTCGTTCCGCAACACGGGTATCACCGGCGGGTCCTACCCGACCCACGCCCCTGCCGCCGGGGTGGATATCGAGCCCGACGCGCCTGCCGAGCGCGTGACGGCGAGAACGGGCGATATCGTCTTCGATGCCTGCCGCTTCGTGAACAACAAGGGCTCGCAGTTCGTCGGCGGCGACAATGGCAGGAACACCGAGAACGTCACCATCAGGAACTCGGAAATCGTGGGCCGCGCCGAGAACAAGCATCCCTACGTGATCATCCTGTCGGCGCCGGGGTCGGTCATCGAGAACAACGTGATCGATACCGCCGGCGGCGGTGTCTACCCGGCCTTTTCAGAGGGTATCGGCGACATGAAGACGGTGAACACCATCGTCAGGGGCAACACCATCAGGAGCAGTGGCGTCGGGCTTCAGTCGCTCGATGCCGGGGCAAGGGTCCTGATCGAGAACAACACGCTCATCAGCACCCACACGCCGGACTACCGGGATGATTTTCCCAATATCAGGGACGGGGTTGCCAGCTTCTCCGGCAACAGGATCTCCTATCCCCGCCAGAACTTCGGCACCAAATCCGTAGTCGGCTTCATCAAGGCATCCACGTTCAGGAACAACTTGATTACGACAGACCTGACCGGCGGCAACTACACGATCAAGGTCGGCGCAGGCGCCGATGCGGCCAGCAACGACGTTGGCGCACACATCCTGTTCGCGCAATAGCTGCCAGCGCGCCGACCAGCGCACCGCCGCTCCTGGCGGTGCGCCCCATCGCTGGACCTGGCGCGCGTGGACTGCGCGCAGAAATGGGTACGTACGCTGCCTGTGGCCCGGGTCGGGCCCGGGTCAGGACCGCTTCGGCGCTTCCGCCTTTTCCAGGGCGAGGTGCTTGTTCTGCGCCAGCGGCAAGGGCATGCCCAGGTAAGGATTGATCGTATTGAAGTCCGACCGGTTGCTGCGCCGTGGCATGACCCCGTTGAGGATCCCGCCCGCCAGCCGCGCATTGGCATGCGCCAGGCGCTTCAGCGTGTCGTCGACCTGGCCCGCCCCCGTCGCGTCCGCGCGCACCACCACCAGCGTGGAGCCCGCCAGGTTCGCCACCAGCGTGGCATCGGCCACGGCCAGCACCGGCGGCGTGTCGACCAGCACCAGGTCGAAGCGGCCCGCGCACAGCCGCAGCGTTTCCGCCAGCGCCGGCAGCATCAGCAGCTCGGACGGATTCGCCGGCGCCGCGCCGCGGTTGAGCAGGAACAGGCCGTTGACCACGCTCGGCCTGACCGCATCGGCGATGGCGGCGCGCCCCGCCAGCACTTCGGCCAGGCCTGGCTCGACCGGCTGGTCGAACCAGTCCGCCACGCGCCCGCGGCGCAGGTCGGCGTCGATCAGCAGCACGCGCTGGCCGGCCTCGGCGAACAGCACCGCGAGGTTGACCGCGGTAAAGGTCTTGCCCGCGCCGCTGGCGGGGCTGGTGACCGCCACCACGCAATTGGGCGCATCGCGCAGCGCGAAGTGCAGCGCCGCGCGCAAGGTGCGCAGGCCCTCCACCGCCAGCGAATGCGGTGCGCGCCGCGCCAGCAGGTACTGGTCGTGCAGGCCCTGGCGCAGCAGCCGTTCGGCGCGCGCGCGCTCGTCCTCCGGCGCGGCCGCGGTGGCGGCATCGATCACCTCGGTGGCCGGCTCGGGCCAGCCCAGGCGCGCCTCGCTCGGCAGCGCGAAGCCCGCGGCGATGCCCAGGCGGCGCTTGGTTTCGATCTGGCGCTCGAGCTCGGACTGTTCGTTGCTGAAGGCGATGTCGCCGAGCATCGCCATGCCCAGCCGCTCTTCGGCATCGGCGGCACTGGCCACCGACGGGCGCAGGCGCTGGCGCAGGTTGACGCCGGCCACGCCCAGGCATAGCCCGAGCAGCGCGCCCACGGAGGCGAACGGCCACGTGCCGAAGCCGACCGGCGTCACCGGCGCGATCGCGGCGTCGATCACGCGCAGCTGGCTGGAGCTGTCGGACAGCATCAGCGACAGCTGCTCGACCTTGCTGCGCAGGGTCATGTACATGTCCTCGGCCACCTTGACGTCGCGCGTCAGCGCCACCGATTCGCGCTCGGAGGCCGACAGGCTTTGCATGCGCGCATCGATCTCGGCGCGCTCGCGCGTCATCTGCTGGATCTGGCTGTCGACCGTGCGCACTTCATTGGCCTCGGTGGTAAAGCGCTGCAGCAGCCGCGTGCGCTCGAGCCGCAGCGCGGCGATCTGGCGCTGGTACTCCATGCTGTTGTTCAGGAACGATTGCGCATCGCGGCTGGGCGCCAGCGAGCCGGTACGCGCGCGGTAGCGCGTCAGCGCCTCTTCCGCGCGGGTCAGCTCGGCCTGCACGCGCGGCAGTTCGCTCGACAGGAAGGCCAGCGTGCCGGCGGCGTCTTCACGGCGCTTGGTGGTCTGTCCGTCGATATAGGCGCGCGTGACGCCGTTGACCAGCTCGGCGGCAAGCTGGCGGTCCGCATACTGCCAGCCCACGCGCACCGTGCCGCCCGGCTGCGCCGGTGCGCTGCCCGGACTCGCGGACATCTGCGCGCCTTCGCTCTCGACCTGCAGGCCCCTGCGCACGGCCTCGGCGGTGCGCGCGAGGTCATGCCGCGTCAGCGCGAAGCGCGTGCCAGGCGCGGCCTCGATGCGGTCCACGCGCAGCGTGATGCCGTTGCCGCTGGCGGTCTCGCCGACACGGCCCTCGAGGAGCAGCACGTTCTGGTTGAAGAGGCGGTAGGCGCCGTCGCGGCGCGCCTCGAACAGCAGTGGCTGGTCCACCAGGTCTTCGGGCACGGCCATGGTGTCGACCACCAGGCGTTCGCCGCCCCAGGCATAGCCCTGGCTTGCGGGCCAGGTGCCGCGCACGTGGCCAGGGGTGGAGAAGCGGTCCACCAGCGCACCGACCAACGGCGCGCGCAGCGGCTGCGCGGTGATATCCAGGCGCAGCCGCTCTACCACGGGCCCGACCACGGCGCGGCTCTTGAGCAGCCCCGCGTCGAAGCCGGCGGCGCCCTGCGTCTGCGCCACGCTGCGCACGCCGCCGTCGCGGCCTTCCACCTGCACCAGCGCCTGCGCGCGGTATTGCGGGGGCTCGGACAGCGCCACCAGCGCGCCGACGCCGGCGCCCACAACGCCCGCGGCAGCGATCCAGCCCATATGGTCCATCAGCGCGCGCGCCTGGCGCGTGCCGGCGGGCTGGGCTTCGCGCCGGGGGGCCGCACCTTCCGCCGGTGCACCGGCATATGACAGTCTGCTCACGGGTACCGCTCCTCAAATGGGATCAGCGCGGCGTCCTGCGCCGCGCGTGGTCAGCCGCACGCCGCCAGGGGCGGCCGGCAGCGCCGTTCAGGCGTTGGCCAGCGCGGGCAGCAGCCGGTCATATTCGCGCTTGACCAGCTTGTAGCATTCGCAGGAATGCTTCTCCAGGCCGCAGCGGTCCAGTACCGTGATATGGCCGCGGCTGTGGTGGATCAATCCCAGGTCCTCCAGCTTGCCCGCAGCCTCGGTCACGCCTTCGCGGCGCACCCCGAGCATGTTGGCAATGACCTGCTGCGTGATCACCAGCTCGTTGGAGCTGAGCCGGTCGATCGCCAGCAGCAGCCAGCGGCACAGTTGCTTGTTCAGCGAGTGGTGGCGGTTGCACGCGGCGGTCTGTGCGATCTGCGTCAGCATCGCCTGCACGTACAGCAGCGTCACGCGCTGCAGCGTGGGCAGGCGCGGCAGCTCGGCGCGCAGCATGCGTGCGGGGATGCGGTAGGCGAGGCCGGGGCT